>NZ_JBBLYU010000004.1 GCF_037911135.1 Phaeobacter sp. A36a-5a
ACTCAGACGGTCAGATGTCCTTCATCAGGCGCAGGGCGTCATAGATCGCCGCATGGGTGTTGCGGGCCGAGACCGCATCGCCGATCCGAAACAGCTGAAAGCCCCCCTGCCCCGCTGCTTTGGCCGGGCGCCCGTGCGGCTGCGGCCTCCCGGCGATCAGGGCGTCGTAATCGACCTGCCCGCCATTCAGACTATGCGGCTTCAGGTCGAAATAGAGATCGTCCAGCGGCAGCGTGCCGTAGTTGAGCACAACCTGATCATAGAGCTTGCTGGAGCGATGGCCGCTGTAATCCGTCCCCAGCACCGCCAGAAGCCGGTTGCCTTCCTTGCGGACCTCCAGCAGGCGCCGCGCCACGGTGAAGGTCACGTCCAGGTCCTGCAGGCTGCGCATATAAGGGACAAGGTTCATCGCCATCACATTGGGGGCAAAGACCCGGTCCGGGGTCATCACCTCAACCGTCGCGCCCGCCTGGGCCGCAACCTCGGCCGCCTGAAGCGCGGGGTGATCGCCGCTTTCGTCATATATCAGCACCGAGCCGCCCGGCTTAACATCCCCCGAAATGATATCCCAGGCCGAGACAACATGCGCCGCCTCCTCGCCCGCCTCGAACAGCTGCATATTCGGCAGGCCACCGGTGGCCACGATCACCACATCCGGCGCAAGCCCGATCACATCCTGCGCCTCGGCCCAGGTGTTGAATCGAAACTGCACATCCCGTGCCGCACATTGCGCCATGCGCCAGTCGATGATGCCCATCATCTCGCGGCGGCGCGGGTTCTGTGCGGTCAGGCGAATTTGACCGCCGGGATCGGAGGCTGCCTCAAATACGGTGACCGCATGGCCGCGCTCTGCGGCAACGCGCGCGGCCTCCAGCCCGCCGGGGCCAGCGCCGACAATCACCACCTGTTTGGGCTCTGCGGCGCGGGTGATCACATGTGGCATCGTCAGCTCACGCCCGGTTGCGGCGTTGTGAATGCACAGCGCCTCTCCCGCCTGATAGATCCTGTCCAGACAATAGGTCGCGCCTACACAGGGGCGGATGTCCTCCTCGCGCCCCTCCCTGATCTTCTGCACGATATGGGGATCGGCCATATGGGCGCGGGTCATCCCCACCATATCAAGAAGCCCCCCGGCAATCGCATGGCGGGCGGTGGCCACATCGGGGATGCGGGCGGCATGAAAGGTGGGCAGGCCCGTCGCCTGCCGGACCGCACCGGCAAAATCCAGATGCGGCGCAGACGGCATCCCCTGCACCGGGATCACATCGGTCATTGCCGGATCCGTATGGATGCGGCCCCGGATCACATTCAGGAAATCCACCATGCCGCTGGCGGCCAAGCGTCTGGACATCTCCAGCCCCTCGTCGGGCGAGATGCCGCCTGCCGCCGCCTCATCCGCCGTATACCGCAGGCCAACGATGAACTCGTCCCCCACCCGCTCGCGGACCGCCGCCAGCACCGCCATCGGCAGCGCCATCCGACTGTCGAGCGTCTGGCCGCCATATGGCCCGTCCAGATCATTGGTCAGCGGCGACCAGAACTGATCCAGAAGATGGCCATAGACCTGCAACTCGATCCCATCCATGCCCCCGGCCTGCATCCGCTCCGCAGCATCGGCGAAATCGGCGATGACGCGGGTGATGTCCCAATCCTCCGCCAGCTTCGGAAAGGCGCGGTGTGCAGGTTCGCGGTGGCGCGACGAGCTGATCGAGGGCAGCCAGTCGCCTTTGTCCCAACCGGTGCGGCGCCCCAGATGGGTCAGCTGGATCATCGCCGCGCAACCATGCTCATGCAGCTGGTCGGTCAGATTGCGGATCCAGGGCACCACCTCATCCTTATAGGCGAGGATATTGTTGAACACCGGCGGGCTGTCACGGGATACCGCCGCGGAGCCTGCCGTCATCGCCAATGCCACGCCCGCCTTGGCCCGTTCGGCGTGATAGGCCGCATAGCGCTCCTTTGGCATGCCGTCCTCGGGATAGGCCGGTTCATGACTTGTGGTCATGATCCGATTGCGCAGTGTCAGATGTTTCAGCTGATAGGGCTGCAACAAGGGATCGTTGGACATGACAGGCTCCTGCAAATGGCGCGGACCACCAAAGCGAGGGCGCGCGGGATCCGCCGACAAGATCACAGCTCTGGACATATGTGTCAGGTCAATTTCCGACCCTGTCAAGAGCCCCGCACGACACGGCAGCGCCGATGGTGACCGGTCAGGGGTGACCGGCGGGTCTCGTGACCGAGAGAGAGCCGCCACCCGGCGCCTGCGCTAAAAGGCGGTGAACTCCCCGGCACGGCTGCGGAAGAAGCCTTTTAGCGCGGTCTTGAACGCGCGCACCTTGGCAGAGGTCAGCAGGTCCGGATGGCTCAGCACCCAGATCGGCGCGTAATCCTGCGGCGCAACCCCCGGCAGCGGCTCCAGATCCGGATCACTGCGCGCCAGATAGATCGGCATCCTGACCGCGCCCAGCCCCGCCTTTGCCGCCGCGATCAGCGAAGTCATATCGTCAAACCGCGCCCGGATCCGATGGTTCGGATAACGTTGCAGCGCGGCCTTTGGCGGCGCGTCATAGCCGCTGTAGATCACCCAGTCCAAGGGCGCAGCGGGATCCGCCAAAGCCCGCGCCACCAGATCCCGCCGCGCGACGCAGGCGGTTTTCTGATCGGCCAGATGCAGCCCCACCAGGCTGTCGCCCGGCGTCCGGCTGATCCGGATCGCCAGATCCGCCTCGCGCCGGGTCAGGTCCAGCACATCATTGGTCGCGCGAACCGTCAGCTCGACCTCCGAGTGGTCCGCGCAGAACTGCGCCAGAAATGGCGCGAGATGGCTTTGGATCAGCAGCTGTGGCGCCGTCAGCACCAGCTCACCCGAAAGGCTCTGATCGCGGCCCGACAGGTTGCGCAGGGCCGATTGCTCGGCCTGCTCCATCCGCCGCGCTGCCGCGGCCAGCTCTTCCGCCTCGGCGGTGGCCAGATAGCCTTCGGGCCGACGCTCGAACAGCGGCCGCCCCAGCATGTCCTCGGCCCGCTGCACACGGCGCGCCACGGTTGTGTAGCTGACGGACAGCGCCTGCGCGGCCCCGGCCAGGGATCCGGCCCGCACCAGCGCCAGAATGGTCCGCATGTCATCCCAGTTGATCTGCATACATGCGTTTTCGCATGGGCGGCACACGATTGCATGTGTTTTCTCGCGGCACGCTTCCCGGCATCAAGACGCCATCAACAGTGAAAGGACAACAGATGGCCTATGTCTACGTAAACCTCCTCCTGCAAGACCCCGAGACTATGGCGGCATATCGTGAAAAAGCAGGCGCCGCCTTGCAGAAACACGGCGCCAAAGTGCTGGTCTCAACCCCGCAGCAGACCGTGATCGAAGGCACGCGCGATGCCACCGGCATCGGGGTGATCCTCCAGTTTGCCAGTCCAGAGGCCGCCAAGGGCTGGATCAACGACCCCGAGCTGCAGGACGTCCACGCGCTGCGACAAGCCGCCGGCAGGAGCGCGATCACGCTTCTGGCCTGACCCTTCAGAGGCCGCGCCAATCCCGCCCGTCGGCTGGCGGCGGAGCCCCCACCTCCCGTTGGGTCAGGCGCCGCGCCCATTGGGCCCGGCGCAGGTCGCGCCCGGCTGTATCTCATGCGCCCGACACGGTTCGTCTTTGTTTCCAACGCTGCAACGGGCCGCGCCCGCGCCGGGCGCCAGCGCAGCGCCACCGAAGACAACGGGCGCGGAACCCTTAGGTTCCGCGCCCGCTTTGATCTTCGCCAGACGACCTGCCGGATCACTCGGCTGCGATCTGTCCTTCGATCTTTTCGACCTTCACCGCCGAGAACTTGAACTCGGGGATTTTGCCATAGGGGTCCAGCGCCGGGTTGGTCAGGATATTGGCAGCCGCCTCCACATAGGCGAACGGCACAAACACCATATCCTCGGCAATCGCCCGGTCGGCGCGCGCCATGATCTCGATCGAACCGCGGCGGGTCGTGAGGCGGACCATCTCGCCCGGCTCGACGCCCATCAGCTTCAGCGTCCGCGGGTTGAGCGAGCAGTTCGCCTCCGGCTCCACCGCATCCAGCACCTTGGAACGACGGGTCATCGACCCGGTGTGCCAATGCTCCAGCTGGCGGCCGGTGGTCATGATCATCGGGTAGTCCGCATCCGGCGCCTCATCCGGCGGGATCACCGATGCCGGGGTAAAGCGGGCGCGGCCCTCGGGGCGCGGGAAGCCATCGCCGAACACAATCGCCTGACCGGGATCGGTCTCATGCAGCGACGGATAGGTGATGGTCTCGGTCTCCAGACGCTCCCAGGTGATGTTGTTCAGCGACTTCATGTTCAGCTTCATCTCGGCAAAGACTTCGCTGACATCCTTGTAGTCCCATGGCAGCCCGATGCGCTGCGCCAGCTCAACAGTGACCTGCCAGTCCTCGCGCGCCTCACCCGGAGGCGGAACGGCGGGGCGCACACGCTGCACCTGGCGGTTGGTGTTCGACACGGTGCCGTTCTTTTCATACAGCGCCGAGGCGGGCAGGATGATGTCGGCATAGTTTGCCGTTTCGGTCAGGAAGATGTCCTGAACGATCAGCAGCTCCAGCTTGGCAAAGGCCTCGCGCGCGTGATCGGCATCCGGGTCGGACATCGCCGGGTTTTCGCCCTGGATATACATGCCCTTGATATTGCCGGCATAGGCCTCGTCCACGATCTCGGTCACGGTCAGGCCCTTCTCGTTCGAGAAGTCGCCGCCGCCCCAGACATCGGTGAAGCTCTTGCGCACGTCATCCGACGTCACGGTCTGATAGTCCGGCAGGAACATCGGGATCAGGCCCGCGTCCGACGCGCCCTGCACGTTGTTCTGGCCGCGCAGCGGGTGCAGACCTGCGCCCGGTTTGCCCACGTTGCCAGTCATTAACGCCAGCGAGATCAGGCAGCGCGAGTTATCCGTCCCGTGGATGTGCTGGGAAATCCCCATACCCCAGAAGATCAGACCCGCATTCCCACCGGCAAAGATCCGGGCAACACGGCGCAGCTGATCGGGGCTGATGCCGCAGATTTCCGACATTTTCTCGGGCGTGAACTGCTTCAGATGCTCTTTCTCGGCCTCCCAGTTCTCGGTCCAGCGGTGGATGTACTGACTGTCGTAGAGCTCTTCCTCGACGATCACATTCATGATTGCGTTCAGCATCGACACATCCGCGCCGGGGCGGAACTGCACCATTTCGGTCGCGAACCGGCGCAGGCCAACGCCGCGCGGATCCATCACGATGAGCTTGCCGCCGCGCTTGGTGAACTGCTTGAAGTAGGTCGCCGCCACCGGGTGGTTCTCGATCGGGTTGGAGCCGATCACGATTGCCACGTCGGCGTTCTCAATCTCGTTGAAGGTCGCGGTCACAGCACCGGAGCCGACGTTCTCGATCAGCGCCGCAACCGAGGACGCGTGGCACAGGCGGGTGCAGTGGTCGACGTTGTTGTGCTTGAAGCCCTGACGGATGAACTTCTGGAAGAGGTACGCCTCTTCATTGGTGCATTTCGCCGAGCCGAAGCCCGCAACCGATTTCGGGTTCTCATCGCGCAGGCGCATCAGGCCCTTGGCGGCCAGATCCATCGCCTCTTCCCAGGAGGCTTCGCGGAAATGGGTCGAGAGATTACCGGGATCGACGTTCAGGCCCTTGGCCGGCGCGTCGTCGCGGCGGATCAGCGGCTTGGTCAGGCGGTGCGGGTGGTGGATGTAGTCAAAACCAAAGCGGCCCTTGACGCACAGGCGGCCTTCGTTTGCGGGGCCATTGATGCCATCGACATATTTGACCTTGCCGTCCTTGACCTTGAGCGAGACCTTGCAGCCGACACCGCAGAACGGGCAGACGCTTTCGGTCTCGGAATCATAATCCTTGCTGTCGCCGACCTGCTGGTCATCCATCACGGTCGCGGGCATCAGCGCGCCGGTCGGGCAGGCCTGCACACATTCGCCGCAGGCCACGCAGGAGGACTGCCCCATCGGATCCGCCAGATCGAACACCGGGTAGGCGTCATGACCGCGGCCGGCCATACCGATCACGTCATTGACCTGCACCTCGCGGCAGGCCCGCACACAGAGGTTACAGGAAATACAGGCGTCCAGATTGACCTTCATCGCCACATGGCTGTCATCCAGCAGCGGGATTCGGTTCTTTTCCAGCTTGGGGAAACGCGACTCTGAAACCCCGTTCAGCTCCGCCATATCCCACAGATGCGAGGACTTATCGCGCGCCTCCTCCTGCTTCGGCTGGTCCGCGATCAGCAGTTCCATCACCATCTTGCGGGCGTTTTCAGCGCGCGCGTTGTTGGTGGTGACCACCATGCCCTCGGCAGGTTCGCGGATACAGGAGGCGGCCAGCGTGCGCTCGCCCTCGATCTCGACCATACAGGCACGGCAGTTGCCGTCCGGGCGGTAGCCCGGCTGCGGCTTGTGGCACAGATGCGGGATCTTCAGCCCGCGGCCGTTGGCGACTTCCCAAATGGTCAGGCCCTTCTCTGCCGTGACCTGCTCGCCATCGAGTGTGAAAGTGACTTTATCGCTCATGGCTCAGACCTCATCCGGAAAATGTTTCATGGTCAGGCGGATCGGGTTGGGTGCGGCCTGTCCCAGACCGCAGATCGAAGCATCGACCATTGCGGTGCTCAGCTCTTCCAAGAGGCCCTGATCCCATTTCTTCTCGCTCATCAGCTTGACGGCTTTCTCACAGCCCACCCGGCAGGGGGTGCACTGGCCGCAGCTTTCGTCTTCGAAAAAGCGCAGCATGTTCAGCGCCGCGTCACGGGCCGAGTCCTGATCGGACAGCACCACAACAGCGGCGGACCCGATGAAGGTGCCATGCGGCTGCAACGTGTCAAAATCCAGCGGGATATCATTCATCGACGCAGGCAGCAGGCCCGAGGAGGGGCCGCCCGGCTGATAGGCCTTGAAGACGTGGCCATCCAGCAAACCGCCGCAGGCCTCGATGATGTCGGTGATGGTGGAACCGGCAGGCAGCAGATGCACGCCCGGGCTCTTCACCCGGCCCGAGACAGAATAGCTGCGCAGCCCCTTGCGGCCGTTCTTCTCAATTGAGTTCAGGCATTCCGGGCCTTCGCGGTTGATCTTGGCGACCCAGTAGAGGGTTTCCACGTTGTGCACGAGGGTCGGACGACCAAAGACACCCACCTGCGCCACAAACGGCGGACGGTGGCGCGGCTCGCCGCGCTTGCCTTCGATCGATTCAATCATCGCGCTTTCTTCGCCGCAGATATAGGCCCCTGCCCCGCGGCGCAGGTCGATGTAACCTGCCTCGACGATACCGGCCTCTTCCAGCGCGGTGATCTCACGACGCAGAATTTCCAGCACCGCCGGGTATTCGTCGCGCATATAGATAAAGGCTTTCTCGGCCTCGACCGCCCAGGCGGCAATCAGCATCCCCTCGAGGAACACATGCGGCGTGCGCTCAAGGTAGTAGCGATCCTTGAAGGTGCCCGGCTCGCCCTCATCGCCGTTCACGGCCAGATAACGCGGACCTTCGTTGGCGCGCACGAAACCCCATTTGGTGCCGGACGGGAAACCAGCGCCGCCCAGACCGCGCAGACCGGCTTCTTTGACCTTGGCCTGAACCGCTTCCCAGTCGCCATTTGCGCGCAGGTCTTTCAACGTGGCATAGCCGCCATCCGCCTCATAAGCGGCAAAGGTTTCATACGCGGGGATATGCGCGTGGGTATCATCTGCCGCAATCGCCGCTTCCACCTTCTCAACCGTAGCGTGGTCGATGTGGTTGTGGCCGATTTCCAGCACCGGCGCCGTGTCGCAGCGGCCCATGCAGGGTGCGCGCAGCACGCGGACCTGAGAGGCATCCAGCCCATCTTCCAGCGCCTTCTTCAGCGCTTCGGCCCCGGCCAGCTCGCAGGAGAGCGAGTCACAGACCCGGATGGTCAGCGCCGGCGGCGGGGTCTCGCCTTCCTTCACCACATCGAAATGGGCGTAGAAAGTGGCGACCTCGTAGATCTCCGCCTGACCGGTGCGCATCTCCTCGGCCAGCGCCCGGATATGCGCCGCGCTGAGGCAGCCGTATTTGTCCTGAATGAGATGCAGGAACTCGATCAGGAGATCCCGGTTGCGGGGCCGATCGCCAAGCAGGTCCAGAACCTCGCTATGCGCCTGATCATCCAGCTGTCGGCCCTTGGGCGTTTTGCGCCCCTTGCCTTTGCCAGATTTCCAAACGCCCTTGCTATTGTCCAAAGGTGCCACGATGACCTCCACTTCGCGATGCCAGATAAGGCGGCATTCCATTGAAGAAGCCTATCGTCAAATCGGAAAATTCAAAGGTACGATAACGAACGCTTATTGCTTGAAATCGTCAACCACGCCCTTCATCGCCTTCACCGTCGTCAGTTCGGGCTGGCGGTCCAATGTGACCATACAAATAGGCCTGCTCGGCGTCGGATCGACCAGCCGCAGCACCCGGGCGCCGGACAGCGGCCCCAGCGCATCCATCAGGGCTTCCGGTAGGATCGTGGCAACCGAGCCCGCCCGCGCCATCACAATCGCCGACATGAACCCGCTGGAATCCGAACGCACCTGCGGCCGCAGCCCCTGATCGGCGAAGATCCGGTCCAGAATCCGGCGATTCTGCATCTGCGGCTCCAGCAGGCTGAGCGGCAGCTCTGCTGCCTCGGCCCAGGAAATACTGTCCGCGCCATGTCCGCGATCCACCACCATCGCCTCGGGGGCGACCAGCACATAAGTCTCCTCATATAGCGGCTGGATGGTCACCTGATCGGGACCCAGGCTGTCGTGATAGGTGACGCCTGCATCAATTGTCCCGTCAAACAGGCGCTGCTGGATCACCAGCGAGCTCAGCACCTCGATCCGGGCCAGAACCCGTGGGTGGGTGAGATGCAGCCGGTCCACCATCTGCGCGGCATAGGCTGTTGCGGTGGGCACCACCCCCAGCACCAGCGTGCCGGTGACCTCGCCACGTGCGGCGGCCACCTCCTGCTCCAGCGCCTTGGCCTCATCCAGGATCGAGCGGGCCCGGCGCACGATCATCAGACCCTCTTCCGTCAGCCCCTGAAACCGATTGCCCCGGCGCACGATGGACACGCCCAGGCGCTCTTCCAGATTGCGGATCCGCATTGAAAACGCCGGCTGCGACATGCCGCAGTCCTGCGCGGCCTTGGCAAAATGGCGGTGACGCGCCAAAGCGCTCAGCAACCTGAGATCCTTGAGTTCGATCACCGCTCGTTTTCCTTGCTACTGCCGGGGCGCCGCTGTCGGTCATACACCATTCACAGCGGGTCGCGCCATCGGTTGCCAGCACGAGAGCGGCAGTTTTGGCGCAGGCCAGCAGGCTGGGCAGCCTGCACCATATATATTATGGGCGATGGAGGCCGCACTCATGCGCCCCGCTACCGCCCCCGATCAGAGCAGGCCTCAGGCCTGCCGCTGTGCCGTCGCCGACCGGGCGATGCCATCATAGATCCCGGTCAGAATATTCAGCACCCGCGTTGCCTCACCGATACGGTTTTCCACGCCCGGCACCTGCGACAGCGCCTGCAGCAACAGGTTGCGACGCTGCACATCATAGGCTGCGGTGATCCCCAGCCCCTCCTCCGTTGCGGAATAGGTCACCCCGCCACGCCCCGATCCGGTCTTGCGGATCAACCCGGCCGAAGCCAGCTTGCGCAGTGAATACTGGATATTCGGAATGTCATCCCGATTGGTGACCCGCGCAAGCTCCTTGATCGTCTTGGGCCTGTCGTTCATGCGGATAACGTTCATCAGAGTGATTTCGGGACCCGAGGCGGACAGATCCGACACAAGCCCAAGACATTCGGATTGCCAACGCGCAAACCCCTCGAATGTTCTCATCAGTGCAAACTCGAAATCGCTCAGATCATCTTCGGCACCATTATCAAAAGTCTGATCCACCGCATTCGCGGTCTCAGTCTTGGGTGATCCGGAATAGATATCCAACAAATAGTCTCCTTGGTTCAGCGGCATAAATAAGCCTCCGGTGGCGGCGAAACCTGCTGTCAAGGTGTTTCACGCGCATTCGTTCCCCAAACCCGTCACCACGCTCCTTAGTAAGTATCTGGCGTTAGGTTTCAACCCGTCCGTGCAGCAGAAAATGGGGCCAAACTCGGCGAATTTATCCAAGGGGTTGGAGAATCAGCGGAATTTAAAAAGCAAGATAAACTTTAGTTACGCATTATTTTTAAGAATATAGATAAAATTTCACACCAAAGGCGCCCTGAATCATATTATTTCCGTGAAAACGCGCCCACAGGCCAGACTCATGCGGGGGCGCAGCCCGCCCGGCAGGCCACCCGCCTGTTCGCAATAAAATGGCAGCTTAATCATCACTTTGCGCAGCGGGCGCGGGCCCGCCTGCCCACCGATCGCGCCCGAAATTCGCCCGCCTCAGCCTGCGCTCATTGCGGATGCGCCTATTAATTCACCGGTAAGTCCTCAGGGCTATGCTACCCGCCGACGATGTGCACAGGCACATGTTGTGAGAAGGAGCAGAGCTTGGAACGACGGGCGGACCTCATGTTGGTTGTCGCGCAGGCATTGGCCGTGATGGTGACCATCACCGTTTGCGCTGCCGCACGCCTGATTGTTGCGTGGCGACCGGTGATTTCGACAGGGGCCAGCTGCCAGCGCCCATATCAGCCGAAGACTCATGTCGCGGCACGCCCGCTGTTGCGGCACCCGCAGGCAACCAGACCTGCTCTTTCAGCTCGGTATCAAGATTGGGGCAGCGCAATCGCGCGCCTGCTGATGACCGGCGTCCGCCAATCTTTGGTCCGACGCCACAGTATGTTCACCATGTCACCGCCCCCAATCGGGCATGGTTCTCTCGGTTTGCCCGTTCCGGTCAACCAATTCGCGAAACGACGCAGCCGAAGCTTGCGGCTGTGTCCAGGGGGCTGTCGGTACTGAATCCGACACAAATTCCGCCAGCGCGTTCGTTCCACGCAATGGCAATTGAAAGGTGCTGAAATGAAATTCCGAAATCCTGCGCGTTCCGTCATGAACAGGCTGTCTGTCTTTGCCAAATGCAGCCTTCTCATCGCGGCGTCCACCCTCGTGGTGACCCTGTTTCTGACTTGGGAAAACCAGAAAATCCTCGGTGAAGCTGTGGATAGTGGCGTACAGACACTGGCCGAAGGCGTGACCGTAACCGTGGCCGCGCGCAGCGGCGGTGCAATCCGCTTTGGTGATACCGAACGTCTTGAAAGCGACCTGCAATCCCTGATCGAGCTGTCGAACGGCCGGTCCAGCCACGGGATCGCCATCAATGGCAAAGGCAAAACGGTTGCCTCCACCGGCACCGCAACCGAGGCTGAAATTGCCGAACTAACCCTCGTCGCCCAAAAAGCGATGGAAAACAACCAGATGGAGTATAGCGAAAACGGCTATCTCGTCGCAGCACCCGCCACCGCCGGTGCCGAGGGGACGGTGGTCGTCGGCGCGGTCGGGATGGTCTGGAGCCCGGATGTCGCCTTTGCCGAGGTGGCGCCGAACCAGCTGCTGTCCTTCATTGCCGCCGGTGGCGCCTTTGTGGTGATGCTGGGCCTGTCGATGTTTGCCCTCCGCTCCATGATGTCGCGCCCGTTGGGCGATGTTGCCACCGCAATCAACCGCCTGGCCGAGGGCGATTATGATCACGACACCGAACATCAGGCACGGGGCGACGAAATCGGCCTGATCGCCCGCCATATCGAGGCGCTGAAATCGCAGCTGTCCGCCGCCAGAACCGTGGAAGATCAGCGCCGTGCCGACCAGGCGGCGCAACGGGTTGTGGTGGATCGTCTGAATGACGGGCTGCACGCGCTCTCGGAGGGGGATCTGTCGCAGACCATCGACGATGAATTCTCCGCCGATTACGAAAGCCTGCGCCAGAACTTCAACAAGACCGTCGACAAGATGGTCGGCATTATCGACGCGGTGATCGACAACTCATCGCGCATCCGTGCCAGCGCCGAAGAGATCAGCCAATCCTCCAGCGATCTCTCCCAGCGCACCGAGAGCCAGGCGGCCACGCTTGAGGAGACCGCCGCCGCCATGGAGCAGCTCACCGTCAGCGTGAAATCCGCAGCCGATGGCGCCCGCGAAGTGGAGGGCATCGTATCGGAGGCCAAGGAGACCGCCGTCAACAGCGGCCAGGTCGTCACCCGCGCCGTCGACGCCATGTCCAAGATCGAGCAATCATCGGAAAAGATCTCCCAGATCATCTCGGTCATCGACGATATCTCCTTCCAGACCAATCTGCTGGCGCTGAACGCAGGGGTCGAGGCCGCCCGTGCAGGCGAAGCCGGCCGTGGTTTTGCGGTTGTCGCCTCCGAAGTGCGCGCCCTGGCCCAGCGCTCCTCCGATGCCGCGCAGGAGATCAAGGCGCTGATCAGCGAAAGCACCGGCCACGTCGGCGAAGGTGTCGATCTGGTTGGCCGCGCGGGCGAGGAGCTGAAACAGATCATCGAACGCGTCGCCACCATCTCGGGCCATGTCAGCGGCATTGCAACCGGCGCGCAGGAGCAATCGACCACGCTGGGCGAAATCAATACCGGCGTGACACAGCTCGATCAGGTGACCCAGCACAATGCCGCCATGGTTGAGGAATCAACCGCCGCCAGCCAGATCCTGCGCAATGATGCCAATGAGCTGGCCCGCCAGGTCTCGGTGTTCAAGACCCGCAAAACGGACAATAACGTTGTCTCCGTGGCGCCCAGCGCACCAGCCCCGGCCCCGGCCCGGCCAGCCGCCGCGCCGAAACCCGCGGCTGAGCACAACCCGGCCCCATCGGCGCATGGCGATGATGACTTCTTCGATGCCAGCCCGACAAAGGCCGCCGTCGGCTGGGAAGATTTCTGATCTCCCCCGGCCACACCCAATAGCGAAAAGGCGCGCCAGATCCGGCGCGCCTTTTTCATATCTGCTTGCCCCCCTGATACATGGCCCAGTCCCCTCCCCTGCGCGTCCCTGCCCCGGATGACAGAACCCTGTCGCGAGTATCCGGGCAACACCATCGCCGCTCAGTTCTCTGGCAGGTCCAAGGCTCTGGCAGACCTGAGGCTCTGGCAGCTGATATCACCGCAGCCAAACCGGAGCCGAGCGGGGCGCGAAATCGACGACAATACAGGGAATCTCAAATCGGCCGCGAAATAGCGAGGCCACCGCGCTTTTACCGCCGCAGCAGATCCTGTGCGGTCGCCAGCCTTGGTGGCTGGCGACCTTCAGGATGGATGCGGCCCCGGCAGGCGCTGCCTGCTAGCCAAGTGCAGGGGCTGGTGCCGCAGGGGCGGCGGTCTGCACCGGCGCCCAGACCGGGTAGCCCTGCGGCAGCGCGGCCGCCTCACCCGCCCCGTGCTCATAACCCGCGCGCCAGCCCGGCTGTAGCCAGACCCGCGCGTGATCCGCGCTCGCCTCCATGTCGTGAACCGCGAGGCTCAGCGCCGCCGCATCATGCTGCGCCGTCAGCTGCAGATGATCGCCCGGAGAGACCGACCGTGGCCGATCCAGCAAAAAGGCCGTCCGCCCCCAATGCCCCTCGGAAGCAAGATCATTGGTCAGCTGAATCCCCGGCGCCAACTCCATCTCAAAGCTGACAAATACCGCATGGACGATACCCGGATGGCTACAGATCAGCGTCTCGGTGGTCCGCCCCGGCCTCACATCCGGGCGCGTAAAATCGAACGCAAACAGCTCTGTACCGGCGCCCAGCGGTCGCAGCCCACAGGATCTGAAATCACTCGGCGTGATCTGCGCAACCCGCGCCAGATGGTGAAAGGCGCCCAGATCGAACCCCTCTGCCATCTGCGGCCGCCACTGCTCCAGAAGCGGCGCACTTTCGACAGGTTGCGCGACCAGCCTGCCGGTTTCGGGAACCGCGCGGGCGCCCGGCTTGGCCAGCGCCGACATCGCATGTGACAGCGTATCCAGCGCGCCCTCCCCCAATAGAACGGTATCGACAATCTCCGAAATCACCACATCGGCCTGCTCCGGCATGTCGACACCGAGGATAATCTCATGCGACCACTTGGAAATGACGGTGATCCGGTCGCTCAGACCATTGTCGGCAATCACCCGCGTCGCCGCCTCCGCAATCAGCGGCTGCTGCTCACAGGTATAGACATGTTTCGCCCCGGCCCGCGCCGCCAGCATCGCCGTCAGACCGGCACCGCAGCCGATATCCAGCACGATATCCCCCGGTCTGACCTTCATCGCGATGGCCTCGGCATAGGCACGGTTGCGCGCCCGATCCGCCAGCATCGGAAAATGCCAGCGCGGCACAAACGTCTGGTGCAGCCGCTCCTGCAACACCTGCGCCTCATGGTGATGAGGATCCAGCCGCAGCGCTTCCGACAACAGCTGCGCGCTGCGCATACCGCCATCACCAAGGGGGGTGGATTTGGCAAGCTCCACCAGATGCCCGGCCTCCGCGCGCCCCGCTAGAAAGGGCATGGAGGCGGGTCTAGGCGTTTGTGTTTTAAGCAATTTTTAGTTTTCCCTATTTGAGGCAAATGCAACTGATTGCGACTATTCACCACCCGGATCTAAGAATTGGTAAAGCTCAGAGCCTATCGCGTACCGAATGTCGGCAGGCCATGCCCCGCCCCCTTGCCAAGGGTACAAAAGTTTCTTAGCCTGATTTAAAACTCACATCGCACAACGGGAGGACAGCAGCTGAACATGCGTATCATCCGCCGACTTCAGCACGGTCCCCGTCTGGCCCTGTAAATCCGTTTGCAGGGCTGGCCAGAGGAAAATCTCGTCACTGGTCCGCCGATTGCCGCTTTTGCGGCCAAATCTCTTTGACCCGAGTTTTCCATGTCTGTCATCAATCTCAATGCGTTGGGCGTCACCCTTGGCGACCCGCTGTTCCGCGACCTCTCCCTGACCCTTTCGAAACCCGACCGGCTCGGTCTCATCGCCGCCAACGGGCGGGGCAAATCGACCCTGCTTGCCTGTCTCGCCGATGAGCTGACGCCGACAACCGGCGAGATCACCCGCGCCCGTGGCCTGCGGATTGGCCACGTGAAACAGAGCCTGCCTGCCGAGGCGCTTGCCGTCACGCTCTATGACTGGGTGCTTGCCGCCCTGCCGGGCGAGCAGGCCGATTATGAAAGCTGGCGCGTCGATGTGGTTCTGGATGACCTTCAGGTGCCTTATGAGTTTCAGCACCAGCCGCTTGGCGCGCTCAGCGGGGGCTGGCAGCGCGCCGCGATGCTGGCGGCCGCCTGGATCACCACGCCAGACCTGCTGCTGCTGGATGAGCCGACCAACCACTTGGATCTCAACCGAATAGCCTTTCTCGAAAACTGGCTGTCAGAGCGGCCGCGCGATCTGCCGATGGTGATCACCTCCCACGACCGCGCCTTTCTGGATGCCACGACCAACCGCACGCTGTTCCTGCGCACCGAAGGCTCGCGGGTGTTCCAGCTGCCATTCTCCGCCGCCCGCGCCGCATTGGATGAGGTCGACGCCGCCGATGCGCGACGCCTTGCCAATGATCTGAAAAAAGCCCAGCAGCTGCGCCAGCAGGCCGCAAAGCTGAAGAATGTCGGGATCAACTCCGGCTCCGATCTCTTGCTGACCAAGACAAAGCAGCTGGCCGAACGCGCCGACCGGCTGGAGGCCGCCGCCAAACCGGCCCACCGCGAGCATTCGGCCGGCGACATCAGGCTGACCAACAGCGGCACCCATGCCAAGGCCCTGATTACATTGGATGATCTGACCGTTCAGACGCCGGACGGGCAACGGCTATACAGCACCGGCCAGAAATGGATCACCCCAGGGGACCGCATTGTCCTGCTGGGCGCAAATGGCACCGGCAAGACGCAGCTGGTCAGGATGATCCAGCAGGCACTGACCGGCGGGGCGGAGCACATCAGATGTGCGTCCTCTGTCGTTCCGGCCTATTCGGACCAGCACCTCAGCCAGCTGGCCGATAATGACACGCCGCTGGCGCTGGTCACGGCGGCCTCCGACATCGGCGATCAGCCCGCGCGCAACCTTCTGGCGGGGGCAGGCATCAAATTCGCCTTGCAGGACACGGCGGTGAAAGCCCTGTCAGGCGGGCAGAAGGCACGGCTGGCAATGCTGCTCCTGCGGCTTCGCAACCCCAATTTCTATCTGCTGGACGAACCCACCAATCATCTCGACATCGAAGGTCAGGAAGCCCTCGAAGCAGAGCTGATCGGCCAGGATGCCGCCTGTCTGCTGGTGAGCCATGACCGCAGCTTTCTCAGGGCCGTCGGCAATCGCTTCTGGTGGATCCGTGGCCGTCGCCTGGAAGAGGTCGCCAGCGCCGATGCCTTCCTTAGCTCTGAAATGGGCGCGGGCTGAAGGCTATGGCGGCGGCCACCTGTGACCGCCGCCCCGCCAGACACGCCAGTTGCCGAAATATTGGGCAACACATCATCCGGTCCTCTGGCTGCGCCGGTGGCTGCGGCAGAACCGCTTGCGCCGCCACGTGGTTTTCGCAACTCTGCGACACAGAAACGGACACAGACACAGCCCCCGGAACAGACCCCGCCCCGCCCAGCGACCGGGGATATACGACCCAAGGATCCAGCCGATGACGACCGATATTGCCATCACCCGCGCCAGCGCCACCGAGCCCGAGGCTCAGGCGCTGATCAAACGCCATCTGGCACAGATGGCCGCGCAATCCCCCGCAGAAAGCTGCCACGCACTGGATGACAGCGGCCTTGATGCCGCCGATGTCGCCTTCTTCCTGCTCCGCCGCGACGGGCGGGCCATCGCCATGGGCGCCCTGAAGTCCCTGCGAGACGGCGGCTGCGAACTGAAATCCATGCACACCCTCGCCGAGGCCCGCGGCAGCGGCGCCGGACGCCAGATGCTGGAGTTCCTGCTGGACCGCGCCCGATCCGACGGGGCCTCTGCTGTCTATCTCGAAACCGGCTCGACCGAGGATTTCACCCCAGCCAAACGGCTCTATGAAAGCTACGGCTTTGTCGAATGCCCACCCTTTGGCGACTACAGCAAGGACCCCTGGTCGCTGTTTATGCGCCTTGACCTGCGCGCCGCGGCTTGACCCTTCCCCGCGTCCTGTCATAACTGGCGCCAGCGGTCCCTTAGCTCAACTGGATAGAGCAGCTGACTTCTAATCAGCAGGTTGAGGGTTCGAGTCCTTCAGGGATCGCCAGCATTCCATCCATCAGGATCTGCCCGATAGCGGCGGCGTTTCCGGCGCGCAGACCGGGAGTTTGCCAGAAGGTTGCCGGGGCGCTCTGGCGACAGACGCCGTTGCGGCAGCCTTTGCGCTTAACTTGACAAAAGAACTAGGGTTAAATAACTGACCCCGGGCGCAGCGGATGATGCGCCATCCAGCAAGACTCTGCACCTCAGCGGTGCAGGGCTCCAGCCATTCTCGATCACGACACCGATCAACACGGCGGCACCCTGTGCCGATGGCTGGAGAGACATGTGACACAGGGCGATCCCCCACCCTCAAATGACAGCGCCCGCCGCCGCCCGCAGCGGATGCTGAACCGGCGAGCCTTGCGCCAGGTCGCCGCCCTTATGCGCTGCGCAAAGGATATGGCAGCGATCTCTCCGCCGTCCGGTCATAGCGGCATGGCGCGCTGGAGCCTGACCGGATTGCCGCCCAGCCCACGTGTGATCCCTGAATGGGAGAGGCCAATCATGACCGCTAACCCGTTGTTCCCCCTGCAAACCATGGCCAGCCCCCCGGCATCGTTCCTTGCCACTGTGCGCGCCGCCCCCGGACAAAGCTATATCGCCGCCAATTGGAGCCCATCATGACCACCCGCAGACCAGCGGCCCTTGCCGCGCTGTTGCTGATCCCCGCCTTCGTCGCCGCGCAGGAGGCGCCGGTGTCGCCAACCCCTCCCGCCCCGCCGGTGCCGCAGGTCGCAGCCGATGCCCCGGCATCGGTGATGCCGCAGATCCCCGCGACCACAGGCTCCGCCGCGCAAGCCCCAGCAGCAGCACCGGCACCGCAACCGGATGCGCCGCAGACCGCGGATGCCGCCGCCCCGGCGCAACAGCAGCGCCTTGCGCAGACCGCCAGCGATGCCACCGCGCAGGCCATGGCGCTCCTGCGTGATGGCGGCCCCTCGATCTGGGTGATTGCCGCTCTTTCGGTGATCACGCTGACGCTGATCCTGTGGAAGATCTGGCGGCTCGCGCTGATCGGCGCCTGGTCCCGGGGCAAGGCCGGCCGCGCTGTCGCCGCCTTTGAACGCGGCGAACCGGACATCGCCCGCGATATCGTCCGGGGCCGTCGCGGGATCCGCTCCAAAGTGGTCGCAACCGCGCTGGCCTCCGTCCACACCCTGCCCGAAGACCGCGCCCGCGAAGAAACCGCCCGCGTCGCCAAGCTGCATCTGGCCTCCGCCGGCTCTGGCCTTGGCGCGCTGGAGTTGATCGCCACAATCGCCCCGCTGCTTGGCCTTCTGGGTACGGTTCTCGGCATGATCGCGGCCTTTCAGGCCTTGCAGGCCGCCGGGTCCAAGGCCGATCCCGCCTTGCTGGCCGGCGGCATCTGGGAGGCGCTCCTGACCACTGCGGCCGGCATGGGTGTGGCCATCCCCGCCTCCGCCGCCCTCACCTGGTTCGAATCCGTGATCAGCCGCATTCGCCGCGACCTTGAGGACAGCGCCACCCGCATCTTTGTCGCCCACCAGCCGCCATCGCTGAAACTGGCCGCCGAGTAAGCCGATGCACCTCACCCAAGCTCAGCGCCCCCGACGCAAACCCAGCCTGACGCCGATGATCGACGTGGTGTTCCTGCTCTTGGTGTTTTTCATGCTGGCCTCCCGCTTTGGCACCGATGCGGTGCTCGACCTGCCGCTTGCGGGTCAGGGCGGCAGCTACAACGGCCCGCCCCGGCTGATCGGCATCGGTGCCGGCAATCTCGATCTCAACGGCCAGCCGGTGGCAGAGAGCAACCTGCCAGCGGCGCTCGCCCTGCTGATGGACAGCCCCGGTGACATGCTGGTGCTGCGCGGGCGCGATCAGGCCGATGTGCAGCGGATCACCGATGTGACCACCCTGCTGCGGCAGGCCGGGTTCAGCAATTTTGTGCTGGTGGACTGAGGAGACCCCGTGGACCTGACCGATCCCCCCCGCCGGATGCGCACGGAATCCATCGTGCCGATGATCAACGTCGTATTTCTGCTGCTGATCTTCTTCCTCATGACCTCGCGGCTCGCCCAGCCTGACCCGTTCGAGGTGACCCCGCCCGCCGCCGCGCTGGAGGGTGAGCCAACATCCGATGCCGTGCTCTTTATCGACGCTACCGGGCGGCTGAACTTCGACGGCCACGAAGGCACCGCCGCGCTCAGCCGACTTGCCGACGCCAGCGGCAAAACCATTCAGCTGCGCGCCGATGCCCGGTTGCCCGCAACCGATCTGGCGCGGATCCTGCGTCAGCTGGCCGCCGCCGGGCTTAGCCGCGCCGAACTGGTGGTGCGCCCACAATGAAACGCGCCGCCGAACTCACTGTCTTTGCCGGGATCGCCACGGTGATTCACGTTGCCCTGTTTGCCAGCGCCCCCAGATCCGGCGCCCAGTCCAGCGGCGCCGGCGGCGATGCTCTCGTCTCGGTTCAGGCCGCCAGCGCCACCGTGGTCGAGATGGTCGAAACCTGGGAGCGCCCGCCGCAGACCCAGCCCCGGATCGACACCGATCTGACCCCGCCACAGACCGCCCCTTCGGCCCCCGTGATACCGCAGTTCGACCTGGCGCAGGCGCCCAGCGCCGCACGGCAGCTCGCGATCAGCCCTCCGCCCCCCGCTGACAGGCTCGACGTCGACAGCGCACCACCGCCGCCGCCGCCAGCGCCACCGCAGACCGTGCCGCGACCACAGCCCGATCCCGATCTGCGCGCCCGCGCGAAACCACGCGCCAAGCCGGAGCCGCAACCGCAAAACGCCCGCAAAGCCGAACAGAGATCATCGGGGCGCGATGCCCAGCGCGCTGCCGGATCGGGCGGCGGCGCCGAGGCGGGTCAGGCGGGCAGCTCCGCAGCCGCCACCGCAGAGGCCGGTCGACAGGCCAAGCTTCAGGCGATCTGGGGGGCCAAGATCCGCGCCCGTATCGAACGGCGCAAACGCTACCCGTCAGGCGCGCGCGGCAACGGGCGGGTGGTGGTGCGTCTCACCGTTGCCCGCAGCGGTCAGCTGATCAGCCACCGGATCGCCAGATCCTCCGGCAATGCCGCGCTGGATCAGGCCGCGCTTCAGGCCGTCGCCCGCGCCGCAAATTTCCCCGCCGCCCCCCGGCAGCTGACGCTTAGCCAGATGACATTCAGCCTGCCGATGGATTTTTCGAAGTAACGGCGCGACCGGCCAAGCGCGCCCTTGTGCAGGTGTGAAACCCTGTCCGCGCCCCGTCGCAGGATCACCGCGCCACCGATGCGCCCGCAGGCCGGCGCCAGTGTCGGTGTCAGTGTCGGTGTCGGCGCCTGTTCGCCTAATCTGTTCGCCTAATCTGGTCGCCCAGTCTGTTAACCTCACAGAAATATCCGTTGCGGTCTTACCAGATATCCGCGCCCGCACGCTCTGCAACGCCCAGAAAAAGTATCAGCCTGCCTGTCTAATTGTTTCGCGCGCGAAACAATTAGACAGGCAGGCTGACCTTTTCCACAGCGCGAGCTGACAACCGGGCTGCCCCAGACACGGACCATGCCGCGCCACCTCGGACCCAAGGTTTACGCCGCAGGCCGCTGTGCCTCAGCCACCGCAAGCTCCGCCATCTCAAGGATCGCCGCGCGGGTGTCGGCCACCGCGATGAACCGGGCGTTGTGGCAGAATTTGGCCCCCTTGACCCCGCAGGCCGCCTCAAGCGCGGCATCGGTCAGCCCGGCCCAGGCCGCAGGCAGATCGGCGCGGCTTTCAAAGCTGTCGCCGCTCTTGCGGATGGTGGTCAGCGTCCAGTCGCTGCTGCGCGGATGGACCACGAACAAGAGATGGTCAGCCCCGGCCGCCTCGACCGCCGCGCGAAAGGGCATTCCCATCGGCAGCTCCAGCACCCGTGCCGCACCTGCGGCCTCGATCGCGCTCAGCACCATGACCTCGGCGCGCCGTTTCGCCGCCCTCCCCCGGACCGCCGCCTCGACAAAGGCGCGCGCCACCGGCAGTGCTGCCAGAAACGCCTGATCATCCGCGCCCTCGCGGCTGTCGTCAAACGCCGGCTTCAGCGTCTCCAGCAGCACCGGCAGCGTCATTCCCGCCAGCGGCCCCGCAACCGAAGGTTCAATCGCGCCATTGTCCAGCAGATCCACCGGCAGCACGAACCCCTGGTCAAAACTGTGGTGGATCACCTCGATATCCGCCTCCGGCACCGCCAGACTGCGCAGGTAATCGCGGCCATAATGCCGCCAGATCAACCCAAAGGAGCTATAGGGCTGGCCATCGTCGCGCAGCGGATTGGGGCGCTGGTGATGATCGAAAACCTGCGCCTCGGCATCATAGGCCCGGCCCACGTCATAGATGATCCGCCCCGCCTGCGGCGTGATCCAGGCCTCCTCACGCGAGCGCAGCAGCGTGGCATCGGGAAACAGCCGCGTCAGAATGACCGAGGACAGCAGTTCATCGGCGTGAAACCCGCCGGAATGGGTCACAAGATGGGTGATGGTCATCAAAGGCGCTCCGCAAGGGCTAACAGGCGTCGGGCACCCGCAAGGCCACCCATCGGTATCAAAGGCGGCGTCGCCATGCGCGCATCATCACACCCCCGGCGCCGCGCCAGGCTCTCCCCCCGGATAGCGCATCGTGCTGGCAAATTACAGGGGCGAAAAACACCCGCAGATCATTGGCTTGATACACCCAGTGGCAGGTCGGCTAGGCGGCGGGTTTGCGGACCTGAATGCGGGTCCACTTCTCGCCGCTCCACAGATCATGCAGCGCGCCGATCTGGCCCAGCAGCGCGCGCTGGGGGACGGCCTCGGCATCGCGCAGGTCGAGGATGATCGCCCCATCGGGTTTGACGCTGTTCTTCCAGAAGGTCTCATAGGTGCTGACCGGATAGTGAAAACCGCAGCTGAGCAGCGACAGCGCCAGATCGACATCTCCGATCCGGTTCGGATCCTCGCGGCCCGGATTCACCGTCGTCACATCCGCCACGCCATTGGCGGTCAGAAACGCCCGCGCGGTGCTGAGACTGCTATAGGCGGCCCCTTCGGCGTCGAAGCCGAAATGGGTTGCCTCATTGTCTTCCAGGTCGATCAGGGTGATCGCGCAGGCAAACTCCCGCGCCAGAAACAGATCAATGAAGCCATAGCCACATCCGATATCCGCGACATGTTTCGGCGCAAGTGTCTCCAGCGTGGGCTTCAGCGCCAGATACTCAAGGTAGAGCACTGAAATCGCGCGTTTCAGCAGCAGATCGCCGCGGCGCGCCACTTCGTCCTGCAACTCCTCCGGCTTGCCCTTGGACCAGCGCCGGATCGGTCGGCCGGGACGGTCCAGATCAAAGAGCACCTCGGACCGCTGAAGCACGGTGTTCAGAATATCGGCCTCGCTGAACATGGACAGATCCAGCGTTTCGACCACGCTGGACTGGGCAACCTCTGTGACACGATCTGCGTTGAACATCCTCGCGCTCCTTGCGTCTTCTGTGGCTCTGCGCTGCTGCCGGGCAGCACATCGGTCTGATACCATGAGACCGCAGATAGCGGTAGGAAAACATCCTTCGCAGGCTTGGACTTATCGCAGGTTCGGCATGCGGTCAGTACATCACCGTGTTGAGCGTGACCTCGGGCCGCTGGCCTGCGGCGAGCTTGGCGCTGCCACGGGCGATCAGCCAGCCATCTTCCCGTTCCAGCCGCGCGACAAGCCGCCGGGCGGTATGGTTCTGCGGCAGCTCTGTCTGCGGCAGGCTGAATGCGATCTGCCGGCTGGCGCCATCGCTGATGAGATCGACCCGCGCCGCAGTGTCATCGGGCGCATCTGCCTGCGACGGATCCGACAGGAAGACGGTGATCCGCCCCTTCGGGATCTTGCCCTCGCCGGCAAAGGTGACAATCCCCTGCACCGCTCCCGGCTGTGCCCGGCCGCGATCAGCGGTGACCACCAGCGCGGTTGCAGCCAGCCCGAGGATCAGCTGACGCCGGTGCAGCGGCTGGATATGGGACCGAGGTTGGGACTGTCTGATAGACTGCGGGGCAAGATAGCGGGGCATGGTGTTTCCTCTCCCGAAACATAGCCGGCACAGGGGGCGCAATCGGCCCCCTGTGCCTGTTCATATCAGATCAGATGATCACAAAATCATCTGATGTCAGCTGTAGCCCGGACTGCAACTGGGCGAACTGGATCGCATCGTCACCGCCCCGACCGTCCGCATCATAGGTCAGCGCACCGCTGGAGGTGTTGTAGACAATCCGGTCCGCCGCATCGAGCGCGGTACCCGAAGCGCTGCTGTGGAAGGCGCCAAAGTCCAGCACACCCTCTGCGCCCACTTCGGTGAAGATCGCGCTGTCCAGCAGGATGGTGTCACTGGCCACATCGAAGTCGCGGATCTCGTCGATATTGTCCGCACCCAGCTCGGTCGAGAAGCGGAAGTAATCGTCTCCCTGACCACCAAAGAGCGTATCCGCCATCAGACCGCCATCCAGCATGTCGTTGCCACGTCCGCCCCTGAGCACATCCTCGCCCGCCTCGCCCGGCTGCGCCGGTGCCGGTGGGAATTCGACCGAGACATTCAGCTCATAGGTGGAGCCTTCAGGCACGCTCTCGGACCAGCCATCGGCGGTATCCGGCGACCAGCTGCCCTCAAGGATGTAGTAGGTACCGGTTTCCTCGACCACAAAGACAGTGCTGGAGTCGCGGTTGCTGGTGGAGCCGGGATCGCCGCCGCCATCATCGTTCTGGGTGACGATATTGCCCTCGCTGTCCAGCAGCCGAACCCAGCTGTCGTGAACATTGGGATCGGCAATCCCGTCGATGTCGATGGTCAGCACGGTGCCCGCCGCCAGATCAATGCGGTAGTAACCACCCGCCCCGTTGCCGGTGGCATTCACTGTGGTGTGCAGCACGCTGGTCGAGTCAAAGATATCCGGGTCCTCGGTCAGCGAGAAGTTATCCGAGATATCAAAGGCGGTTTCGATCGAGTTATTGGTCGCATCCGGACCCAGCGTGGCGTAGCCGGTGCCAAGACCGGGCTGCGGTATCGCATCCGCGGCATCGGCAAAATCCCCCAGCAGGGTGTCATCCCCGTTGCCGCCTTTCAGGGTGTCATTGCCCCCCTGCCCGGTCAGCACATTGTCGGAGCCGTCGCCCTTGATCCGGTCATTGAAACCGGAGCCGGAGATATTCTCGATGGAAACATAGGTGTCACCCGCGGTCTTGCCATTGGCCATGTTCAGCTTCACGCCACGGGTCGCATTGGCGTAGTCGGCCGTATCGCTGCCCGCGCCGCCATCAAGCAGGTCCGCCCCGCCACCGCCGGTCAGAACATCGTCGCCGGCACCGCCGCTCAGGGTGTTTTCGCCATCCGAGCCGATCAGGTGATCGTCATGGAGCGAGCCAACCGCGTTTTCCACATCCACGATGATGTCATGACGGATCGTGGTGCCGCGTCCGACGATCTGCACCGGTCCGTCAGCGTCGCCGCCACGGGCTGTGCCGTTTTCCAGATCGACAGTCACCCCGACCGAGCTGGTGGTATAAACCACGGTATCCACGCCTGCGCCGCCGTCGAGATAATCCTGACCGCTGCCGCCGATCAGAACGTCGTCGCCGTCCTCACCATAGAGCATGTCACCGTCGTTGCCGCCATCCAGCGTGTCGTCACCGCCGCCGCCATTGAAGACATCGCCGCCGCCCTGACCCCAGAAATGGTTGTTGTCGGAGGTGCCGATAAACCGGTCGATCCGGTCATCCGAGCCGATCAGGTTTTCAATGCTGTAGAAGGTATCGCCCGAAGCGGTGCCCCCGCTGGCCACATTGGTTTCCAGGTTGACCAGCAGCTGGAACGGGCTTTCCTGGCTGAAATCAACGGTGTCGATCCCTGCCCCGCCGCGGAACACATCGGCCCCCGCCTGACCGCGCAACAGGTCGTTGCCATCGCCGCCGTCCAGCAGGTCGTCGCCCGCTCCGCCGTTGATGGTATCATTGCCATCGCCGCCATAAAGCGCGTCATTGCCATCGTCGGTTTCGGTCTGATCCTCAAGGTCAGCAATATCAATGGTGTTGTTGATGTCGCGGCTGGCCAGCGTATCGCGCCCGCCAATGATCAGATCATCGCCACCAAGGCCAAAGATGGTGTTGCCACCGGCACCGCCATCCAGCGTCTCATTGCTGTCATCCCCGATGATCAGACTGTCCAGCGCGTCGGTTGGCCCCTCGTTCGGCGCATCCGGCGCGTCGCTGCCCGGTGTTCCCGGCGTGCCGCCCGCGTAGATGATGGTCTCCACATTGGCGATGTCGCCCAGATCCAGCCCATCGGCCACCACGATCACGGTGTCATTGCCGCCGTTTTCTTCCTCGCGAACGATATCATCAATGGAATCAACGAAATAGACGTCATCTCCGCCATTGCCGGCCATGCGGTCATTGCCCGCGCGCCCGTCCAGAACATTGTCGCCGTCATTGCCGATCAGGATATCGTCGTAGCTGCTGCCGATCCCTGTCTCGATGTAATATTCAGTCTGATCCGCGTTGTGCCCGGCAAAGATCGACACATTGTTGTTGTGCCCGTTGACGCTGGAAAACTCACCGGCACGCAGGTCCAGAATGGTGCTGGCGGTGGAACCGGAGAAATCGATGGTGTCATCGCCGCCGGTGTCATGGATCACAAAACCGATATCGTGCTGCGGCCCGTCCTCGGTCAGCAGGTAGCCGTATTCGCTGCTGTTGAAGCCATAGGTATTGTCATCGGTATTGAGGTTGATGGTCTGATATGTCCGCACGCCCTCATCATCGACGGTGGAGAAATAGCGGCGAATGATCGCCTCGATATCACCCATAAGCGGGGTCACCGCTGACCAGCGCGTATCCTCACCCACGTCGATACCATCGAAATAGGACATGACGCTGTATTGCTGACGGTCATAGGTCCAGGTCGCATTGTTCAGATAGTTGATCTGCACGCCGCCGGGGCCGCTGTAGTTATAAAGACCGGGGTGGTTCAGGCCGAATTCATGGCCGAACTCATGCACAAAGGTATCAAAGACATAGCCGCCAAGGTCGGTGATATTCGGCTCGGTATCGTGGAAGCGCTGGCCGACGCTGACATAGCGGTCGCTGGAAAAGGCGCTGCCGTCATTTTGTTCGCCGATTTCCGGGCTGACAACCTCCATCCAGTGCACATCGGCATCAAAGGGGGCGTCATCGACGATCTCAAATTGCAAAGGCGTGACTGCGGACCACATCTCCAGCGCGCCGATGGCCGCCTCTTTGTAGCTGGGGTGATCATTCAGCCCGGTCAGGTTGATCACCAGCGGTTCAGCGGCGATTTCCGGCGTCAGGCTGCGTCCCAGCGCACCCAGATAATCGAGAAACCCCTCGTAATCCTCGCTTTTGCCAAAGGGGTTCTCCGGCGTTTGATCATTGGTCCACCAGTCTGTGCTGGTCTCGGTTGATGTTGGCATGTTGGCCTCCCTGTCATTCAACCCAATCGTTCAACCCCGAGTAGTCAGATATGATGGGCAAAATTCACCCGTAGCCCTCCGCAGGCATGTCGGAGCGCCCGGGCCGCCATCGGCTGACCTCGGAGATTATAGATATATTGGTTTCGTGCCCTGATCGTTTCCGAATTGAATGATCGTTCAACTCACTATTTTTGGTGAGTTTTTCGACACTCCTTGGTTTCGGCAAAAGCTGGCCCATTGACGTCGGGGCATGAGCGAAGTTGTGCGGACAGTTGCAAGGGCCGCAGAACCGCGCAGAACGGCGAATTGACAGGTGACCGCCGTTCCGCTGATCGAATCAATCATAGGTAGCACAGCTGACGCCCACAGCATGGCCCCGCCCCAGCCCTGCCGCTCCACGACCGGGCCGGCACGCCGGTAACCGGACCGCAGGCCTCCTCTGCCATCGGGGGGGCTGATTTGGGCCGCCGGATAAGCTCTGTTGCACAAATCATGTGAAGGGGGCGCTTCCCCTTTCCCCGGACGGACTTACCCTACGGGCACTGTGACGGGTATGCCAAGGGCGGTGTAGCTGTTTAGAACCGCGATCCGGATTTGGTGTCCAGCCACCTGTCGGTCGAAGTCTCGTGAGGCGATGCGTACGCCGAAGGATTTCAGACATCGCATCTTTGCCTCGATCCGACTTCGGGCATGATAGCCGGTCCATCGCTTCCAGATGGCCCGCCCGAGGTGCCGGGTGGCGCGCAGGATCCCGTTGCGAGCCGTTGCGGCCGGACAGTCTTCCTTCCAAAGACGCTCGTTCTTGCGGATAGGGATGACGGCGGCGGCGCCTCGATCCAGGATGGCCGTATGGCAGCGGCGCGTGTCGTAGGCGCCATCCCTTGCCCGGCAGTGCATGTCTACATGCACGAGAAGGCGGTCACGGTGCAGATCTGTTCCTCTGGCGGGACTGGCTCAGCAGTTCGGGCAGGGCCGGACTGTCGCCTTTGTCGCTGGAAGGGTTTTGTTGCACAAATCATCTGAGGGATTCACTGTTTGAATCCAGAGTGATAGCTGACGGGCATGAGCAGTTGGTCCCTCAGATGATTTGTGCAACAAAACCGTGACAACCTCAAATCAATGCCTATTAAATGAAGGCAAAGTGAGCTACTCCCCAATCGTTGGACAGCTTTCGGCGTAACTTAAGCTACTCTCTGCTCCTGCTGACCTGTTTGGGTTTCGTCTTTTCTCAGCCAATAAACCACGGCCGGAGGTTTGCCACCAAGGGCGGAATGGGGGCGTTTGCGGTTGTAGAATTCGACCCACTTGCCGACGCCCACCTTTGCTTCTGATCCTGTTTCCCATGCGTGCAAGTAGACGCACTCGTATTTCAGGCTGCGCCAGAGCCGTTCGACAAAGATATTGTCGAGGAACCGACCCTTGCCATCCATCGAGATGCGCACGCCGGAGCGGCGCAGACGATCTGTCCAGGCAAAGGACGTGAATTGGCTCCCCTGGTCGGTGTTCATGATCTCTGGCGGGCCGAAGCGGTGGATCGCCTCATTCAGAGCCTCGACACAGAAGTCGGCTTCCAGCGTGTTCGAGATGCGCCAGGCCAGAACCTTGCGGGTATGCCAGTCCATGATCGCTACCAGATACAAGAAGCCCCGTCGCATTGGCTGGCAGGTGATGTCTGCGGCCCAGACCTGGTTGGGCCGGTCGACGCGCAACCCTCGCAACAAGTAGGGATACGTCTTGTGGCCCTTCGCCGCCTTGCCCCCTCTCGCACATGCTTTGCATGTACTGTCAGGCAGCGGGTGTTGGGCTTTTGGCAGATCGGCATCAAGCCCATGAGCCGCATCAACCGTCTGATCCGTTTCGCGTTCACCAGAAGGCCTTCGTTGCGAAGATGCCAAGTCATCTGCCGAACACCGAAGAACGGCGTTTCCAGAAACTGCTCGCCGATCAGGCGCATTAGCGCCAGGTTCAGCACCGTCTCGCCCTTGGGCTGATAATAAAACGAAGACCGCGGGATCGACAGCAGCTTGCATTGCTTGCCAATGGGCAGATTGGCATTGGCATTGGCATTGGCAGGTCCGATCATTTTCCGCCTCACTTGCCGATCCAGGGTTTGAGCTTTCGTGACAAAAAATCGTTGGCAACGGCCAGCTCCCCGATCTTGGCGTGCAATTCTTTGACCTGCTCTTCATCAATCTCCGGGGTTCTCTTGCCGCCACGCTCGAATACGCCGGACGCGCCCTCCAGGAGCGCCCGCTTCCAGCTATGGATCATTGTCGGATGAACGCCAAATTGGCTTGCCAGCTCAGCGACAGTCCGCTCGCCCTTCAAAGCCTCAAGCGCGACCTTGGCCTTGAACTTAGGCGAATGGTTCTTCCGTTTCGACATCTCTGATCTCCTCTGCGTCGAAGATCAACAGACAGCAAATTGTAGCTTACGTCAGTGTCCGATTTTCGGGGAGTAGCTCAACCATGGTTACTTCCCTCAATTTGGATTGATGTACCCCGAACTAAACCGTGGGTTTTCTTTGTTGGATCGCGATCACAAGGTATTGGATGCGGCACTGGATGGCACGCAAGCAGCACTGACCCAGCTAAACGATCCCGTGGTCACACGCGACCAACTGGCAGGCTTGCATAAGGGTGGCCAAGCATTGGATAATATCCTCAACCGCCATATCTGGGATGAAGAAGAAGTCATTATCCCAATTTTTTTTGCGGCATGGATAAGTGGTCATTGAGCTCGCTTACGTGAAGGTCGGCACCGTCCGCGTCTCGCTTGTCGACCAGCTGCGCAGCGAAAGGACGGTTCGGATTTTCGCCCTCAGATTTGCTTTCAATGACCGTTCTGGCGGCATCGGCTGCATCGCAGCGACCAACCTGCCGCACTTGCGAGCATATGCTGCGCCAGCAATAGCCGCGTGAGCAAAAGGCAGTTTTGTCCCGCATTTGTGAATTCGCCACCTCTGAGATTTCGCGGGTACGGCGAAAGTCCGGAATGACGGGCTGCACCCCAGCGGTGGAAGGTGATGATCAACGGCGGCTCTGGGCCGTGGTTCCTATTCTAAGGTGCGGTGATGGGCGGTGGTTTTCTTCGCTTGCCCGACAGCGCATTGCCCGCAATCGCCGCAAGCAGAACAGCACCTCCAATCAGGGTATTTACAGTCGCGGTTTCCCCTAGAAACAGCCAGACCCAGAGTGGGCCGAGTAGCACCTCGGCTAATGACAGCAGGGCGAGCTCTGCCGCAGGAAGGCTGCGCGACCCCAGCGTGTAGAGGATCAGACCAGCGCTGACCTGAAACACGCCCATGGCCATGGCGATCCCGCCGTCATTGGGGCTCAGAACTAGCGAGAGATCGAGGCCAAAGCAGATCGCCAAGGTGATGGCGATGGCGAAGATGCCCGACAGGAAAACTGCTGGCAGCATTTCCCCTGTTCGCCCCCATCGCAGCGCCACAGTGAAGACCGCAAACCCGAATGCTGATCCAAGCGCGGCGAGGCTGCCCTTCAGAGCGACGCCTCCGGATTTATCGGCGACCATGATCCCGATTCCGCCGATTGCGACGGCGATCGCTATCCAGGTTGCAGCGCGGACGGGTTCCTGCAACACAAACCATCCGAGCACCGCAGCCATAAACGGTGCTGTCGCAAACAGAAGCATTGCATTTGCGACCGAGGTGTTCTGGATCGCGTAGATGCCCCCGGAATAGGCCGCAACCAACGAAAGCCCTGCGATGATAGCAGGGGCACCATTGCGGCGGATCTGAACAAAGGGGCTTTCGCCAGACCGCACGCGGATAAGCACGTACAAAAAGAGCGACATGCTGATCGAACGATAGAGCAGTATCTGCCACACGACAGCATCTTCGATCAGGCGAATGCCAAGGCCGACGGTTGACCACAGCATACCCGCCGCAAATACGAAGAGCGCACCGTACTTGTGGGCATCCGCGTTGGGAGATGTTGGCGCTAAGGATGTCATGTTAGGCCGATCAATAAAGTCATCTCGTTGAGGCTAGCGAGTTGGTGAGTGCATTAACCATCAATTTGCGACATTCACGCGGTTGGTCTCTCGCGGCCTTGGACACCCTAGGCTGCCAGGTGACTTACGAATGGCCGCTATGGTGAAGCTGCGCCGCCGCATTAGGTAACAACGGCAAAGTCCGGTTCGGGCCGGTCAGTCAGGTCCCGCCACCCTCTGGACCTGACTTTGCAAAGCCCGCTTTCTGCGCTTCGCGGTCCCCTTGGTGCCGACCTCAGCATCAGCCAAGGCTGCCACGTCTCTCTGCATGGCAACTATGGGGTCTGAAGGGATTTTTGCGCCTGCAACAGGCCGAAGCTGCGCCAAGCACGAATGTGTAAAGCAGCCCTTGGGTACGGCTCCGCCTCATAGAGGCGCTGAGCAATGAGGCAAACTGCAGACCAATCGTGCTTACCGCCGATCAGGAGCAGTCTGTCGCAAGAGAGGGCGCCGATGCTGACAAGGCATGGGTGTTACTGAGCCGCTTTATCAGATGATCTGCCGAAGTTTTGGTGTAAATCCTAAGCTTTGCTTGACGTTCACGACTGTGAATTGATCAGGTTTCGAACCCAAAAAGGCACCCACTGGGTCGACTTGTATCCTCAGAAAATTGCGTCTGCCGGGTCTTGTGGACCATCCGGCCGCAACTTGATCCCGATTTACAACTGCCGCCACAGCTTCGTCAGAAATAGACAGGGCACCCAGTGAGCACTCTACATGTTGATTGGAGCTCGACTTCGCGACATCCTTGCCCCAATTCCGAGACAACTTTGCCCCGATTTACAACCCTAGTGCGTCCAGGGGGCGCGGCGGTTGGTGGCGAAGTTTTCGCCGTAGCCGCCCGCCCGGATGTTGGCCTTGCGGGTCTTTGGTTCGGTCACGATGGCGTCGATGCCATTGGCCTCGGCGTATTCCAGCGCCGCTTCCTTGGTGTCGAACCGCAGGCGGACCTGGCTTTGGGTGTCATGTGAGGAGGTCCAGCCCATCAGCGGATCCACTTCCCGCGCGCTGGTGGGCACGAAATCCAGGACCCATTTGCGGGTCTTGGCCATACCGGAGGTCATGGCATTCTTGGCTGGCCGATAAATCCGCGCTCGCATGGGATATCTCCTCTCAGATCTCTGCCCCCTATATGCGCTGAACCCTGATCACGGGCAAGGTGGCAAATGCCGCAGATTGCACGGGTTTGGCAGGAAAAACCGGGATTTCCACCCTCAGCGACCGGCATTTTGCGCCGCTGCGAAGCCATCGCCGGGCGCGGGGTGGAAAAAGCCCCTTGAATAAGAACAAAAACAGACCAATCTCTGCCCCCAGCAGGAGAGAGCCATATGCCATACGCCCATTCCGACAAATCCATGCCGATGATGGCCGACCGCGCGCCGCAGCAGCGTCCCAAGCTGGAAGGCGGGCGGAAATTTGTCATGCACACCGAGTTCGATCCGGCGGGCGACCAGCCCACCGCCATCAAGGAACTCTCCGAAGGTGTGCTGGAGGGCGAGCGCAATCAGGTGCTGCTGGGCGCCACCGGCACCGGCAAGACCTTTACCATGGCGAAGGTGATCGAGGAGACCCAGCGCCCGGCCATTATTCTTGCCCCAAACAAGACGCTGGCGGCGCAATTATACGGCGAATTCAAAGGCTTCTTTCCCGAAAACTCGGTCGAATACTTCGTCTCCTTCTACGACTATTACCAGCCGGAGGCCTATGTCGCGCGCTCTGACACCTATATCGAGAAGGAAAGCCAGATCAACGAACAGATCGACCGGATGCGCCACTCAGCGACCCGTGCACTGCTGGAACGGGACGATGTGATCATCATCGCGTCGGTCTCCTGCATCTACGGTATCGGTTCGGTCGAGACCTATTCGGCGATGACGCAGGACCTGAAGGTCGGCGACGAATATGACCAGCGGCAGGTGATGGCCGATCTGGTTGCCCAGCAGTACAAGCGCAACGATCAGGCGTTTCAGCGCGGCTCCTTCCGGGTGCGCGGCGATTCGCTGGAGATTTTCCCGGCCCACCTTGAGGATCGCGCCTGGCGGCTGTCCTTCTTTGGCGAGGAGCTGGAAGGCATCACCGAGTTCGACCCGCTCACCGGGGAAAAGACCGGCAGCTTCGACCAGATCCGGGTCTATGCGAATTCGCATTACGTGACGCCGAAACCAACGCTGAAACAGGCGGTGATCTCGATCAAGGAAGAGCTGAAAATGCGGCTCGACCAGCTGGTTGGTGAGGGCAAGCTGCTGGAGGCGCAGCGGCTGGAACAGCGCACCAATTTTGACATTGAAATGCTGGAAGCCACCGGCCATTGCAACGGGATCGAGAATTATTCGCGCTATCTGACGGGCCGCGCACCGGGCGAGCCGCCGCCGACCCTGTTTGAATTCATTCCCGACAATGCCATTGTTTTTGCGGATGAATCCCATGTCTCCGTGCCGCAGATCGGCGGCATGTACAAAGGCGACCATAGGCGCAAATTCACCCTCGCGGAACATGGTTTCCGCCTGCCATCGTGCATGGACAACCGTCCCCTCAAATTCGAGGAATGGGACGCGATGCGTCCGCAGTCGGTGTTTGTTTCCGCCACGCCCTCGGCCTGGGAAATCGAACAGTCCGGCGGCGTCTTTGCCGAGCAGGTGATCCGCCCCACCGGCCTTCTGGATCCGCAGGTGGAGATCCGACCGGTCTCGATGCAGGTGGATGATCTGCTGGACGAGGTGCGCCGTGTCACCGCCGATGGGTTCCGCACCCTTGTGACCACGCTGACCAAACGCATGGCCGAGGACCTGACCGAATACCTGCACGAACAGGGCATCAAGGTGCGCTACATGCACTCCGACATCGACACGCTGGAGCGGATCGAGATCCTGCGCGATCTGCGGCTTGGCGCTTTTGACGTGCTCATTGGCATCAACCTTTTGCGCGAGGGGCTGGATATTCCCGAATGCGGATTGGTCGCGATTCTCGATGCCGACAAGGAGGGTTTCCTGCGCTCGGAGACCTCGCTGATCCAGACCATTGGCCGCGCCGCGCGGAACGCCGAGGGCCGCGTCATCATGTATGCCGATCGGATCACCGGCTCGATGGAGCGCGCGCTTGGTGAGACCAACCGCCGCCGTGACAAGCAGATCGCCTATAACCTTGAACATGGCATCACGCCCGCGACGGTGAAAAAGAACGTCGAGGATGTGCTGGCCGGTCTTTATGCGGGCGATGTGGATATGAACCGCGTGACCGCAACCCTCGACAAACCGATGCACGGCGCCAATCTGGAGGCCCATCTGGCCGGGCTGCGCGAACAGATGCGCAAGGCGGCGGAGAACCTGGAGTTCGAGGAGGCAGCCCGGCTGCGCGACGAGGTCAAACGGCTGGAAGCGGTGGATCTGGCGATTTCCGACGATCCGCTGGCGCGGCAGTCCGCCGTCGAAGCCGCATCGGAGGCGGCGGTCAAATCACGGGGCCGGTCCACTGCGGGCAAGGCCGGGACACGGGCCTATCGCGGCAAATCGCAGAAGAAATTTTCATAGGTGCCCACCGTTGCGGCGCGGCCTCGGCCCGGTCCGCAGCACCGGCGACCGGATAGGGGTCCAAAACGAAAATACCCCCCGCAAATGCGGGGGGCAGTGAATGCCGGGTCACAGGCGGACTGGCATTAGTTGGATTCGGCGGCAACTTCGTCAGCAGCGTCTTCCGGCGGTGTCACTTTCAGGCCGGGCACCGAGATTTCGGCTTCTTCCATGGTCACATCAACGTCGGGAACCTTTACGGTGGCGGTTTCCTCGGTGATAGAGACGGAACCGACTTCGGCATCAAATTTCGGCAGGTTGCCACCTTCGACGCTGACATCCACGTCAGGCAGGCTTGCCTCTTCGGTCTGGTCGACGTCGACCATGTAGATGCCGACCGCAATGGCGATTACAGCAACAATACCCATAATAATTCCGGTAGCGGTTTTCATAGCGTGGTTCCTTTTCAGATTGCGATACATCTCAGTGATGGTTCGAGAAGCAAACAATCCGCCTCACAAAAAGGTTCCCAAAAATTTTAGCGGAACCTTTTTGGCGTCTGAAAGGTTGAGCAGACAGAACAAAATTGATGGAGAGAGAAAATGGGTTACAGTCTTCTTGGTCTGCTTATTCTTATCGCTGACCTCTACGCGATCTACCAGGTCCTGACATCCGGCGCATCGACCGCAGCCAAGGTGATCTGGACCCTTGTTATCCTGGTCCTGCCGGTGATCGGCCTGATCGCATGGCTGATCGCAGGCCCACGCGGCAGCAAAGCTCATATCTAACAGGGCGTTAGATAATGCCCCGGCAGCCAGATCATGGCGCCGGGGCATATTTTTATCTGCACTAAGTGGTGCGGCAGGCTGCCCGCGCATCTCACCAGGCGACTATGAATAAACCGCCCTTATTTGCAAAATGCGGTTTTCTGCATTTTTTAGATCAGAAATCAAACAGGTCCTCAAGAAAACCACCCCGTTTTTTCTTGTAGCGTTTTTCCGAATAATGCCGGTCTGAATCGCGTTTTTCAGGGCGATAGCTGTCCTGCTGCCGGGGCTGCGGCTGCGGCGCTGGCTGGCTGGACCGTTCGATGATTTTATCCAATTCACCGCGATCAAGCCAGACACCCCGGCATTGCGGACAATAGTCGATTTCCACACCGGCCCGGTCGGTCATTACCAGCTGGGCGCCGTCAATTGGACATTGCATCGTTTTCTCCTCGCTAAACCTGATTGCAATCCAAGTGGGGTCGGCTGCCGCGCGGGACAAGCCTGTCGGCGACGAATTGCTGGCCTCGCGTCAAAAAACCGCAAGTCTCAGCGCACGACATGCACCGCACAGGCCGCGTGGCGCACCACCTGCGTGGCGGTCGATCCCAGCAGCAGGTCCTGCATCCCCGGCCGGTGCGAGGCGATGATGATAAGGTCGGGTGCGTTCTGTTCGGCCCAGTCCAGAATCGAGCGACCGGAATGGCCATCAATCAGCAGCCCGGTCGCGTTGGGCAATGTCTGGGCCAGGCCGTCCAGCTCCGCCTGAAGCGCCTTGCGGGTGCCCTCCAGATAATCGACCGGCATATAGGAAATCGCATAGGCCGGCACCTGTTCGACCACATGCAGAAGGGTGATCCGGGCCTCTGGCGTGGCCAGCAGCCCCGCCAGCTTTAGCGGGGCGCTCACATCGCGGTCGGGATCAAACGAAATCGGGACAAGAATATTATGATACATTTGCGGTCTCCTCTGTCTGCGGCACCCCCATCATGAGGCCGTGCGCACCGGCCTGCCTTGATCGAGATCAGCCGCGTACAACAGGGAAACGCACCAGAGATCAAAAGGTTGCTGCAACCTCATACATCACCGGTTCAAAACTGCGACAAAGCTCGTTGATCTTGCGATTGCGGTTGCGCATCTCGGTGCTGCGCAGCATGGCCATAAAATCCTCCCGCCGCCGCCACTGCGAATAATTGGCGATCCGCGTCTGGGCGTCATTCACATGCAACCCGGCAGAGATAAAGCCCGGCTGATGCGAAATGAACTCCGCATAGGCTTCGGTCAGGGCATCCAGCAGATCCTGACAGGTGCCCGGCGTCATCTCAAAGGTGGTGATCACGGTTTGGGTTTCGGTATTGGTCGCTATCGTCGGCATGGCTTCCTCCGTTGTCCATCTCCAGCCTACGCCGGTTTGAGGAAATCCGGCAGAGGTTTTTGCCCGCCCCGGCAGGATCGCCGATCCTTGTCCAACAGACGCATAAAAAGAGTGGTCAAAAATAAAATCAACTTTAAAGTGTTTTTATGCTGCACGGGTTCCTACGCTTACTGGCTGTCCTTGCCCTCTGCCTGATGCCGCTGGCCTCGGTTTCCGCCGGGGCGTGGTTGCAGCAGGAGGGTCAGGGGTTCAGCGCGACCAGCCTGACGCTGCGCCGCGACCTTGCCGCGCTGAAAGGGCTGAGCGAGGGGCAGCGCCTGCCGGCAGAGATCGGATTTTACGGGGAATTTGGCCTGCATCCGCGCTGGACGCTCGGCGCCGATCTGAATGTCAGCCGCGGCAGCTCCGCCCATGCGCTGCTGTTTCTGCGCCACCCCCTACCCCGTCTGGGACAGGCAAATACCGCGGTGGAGCTGGCGCTGGGGGCCAATCAGAGCAGCGGGGTCTGGGCGCCGATGCAGCGGATCACCCTGTCCTATGGGCGCGGGTTCGACATCGCCCTGAAAGGCAGGCCGCTGTCGGGTTGGATCGCTCTGGATCTGGGTCATGAATGGCGCAGCAAGGGGCGGCAGCAGACCTGGAAACTGGATGCCACGCTGGGGTTGAACCGCCCCGGCAAGCTGGCGCCGCTGCTACAGGTGGAAACCAGCAGGACAGCGGGCGCGCCGCTGTCCTTTTCCATCACCCCCAGCCTGCGGCTGCCACTGGCAAAGCGGTTCGGAAAGAGCGCGCCGGAGCTGGTGATCGGTCTCCAGCACAAGCGCGCCGAAACACGCGCGCTGGGGATCAAACTGGCGATCTGGCACCGGTTCTGACCCCCAGCGCTGCGGATCACCTGTCCACACGCACCGTTACCTGCACCGTGCCGCGCACCGCCTCCGGCCAGACCAGCTGGACCTGATCGCGACGGCTGCCGACGCGCAGCTTGGCATAGGGCATAGCATGGCGATCGGCGCCGCCGCCGAGCTCTACCGGGCCAATGGCGACGACGCTGTCGATGCCCCGTGCCTGACCGCGAAATGGCAGCGCATCCTGGGTGTCGACGGTCCAGGTCGTGGCCGCGCTGCCCTGCACATGTTCAATCCTGAGCGGGTTGGCCACCGCGGTTGAGACGTTGTGATAGGTGTTGCCCTCGTAGAAGATATCCCTGGTGCGGCTGAAATCGAGGTCGGAGAAGCTGGTATCGACCCGCTCTGCCCGCTCGATGGTGCCGTTGATGGAGCGGAATTTATTCCCCGACACGGTCATCCCGTTCAGAAAATGGCCGCTGCCATAAGGCTTTACCACGATGTAGCTGAACCAGGGGGCGACATCGCCGGACAGGAACACATTGTCGGTGATCGACAGGGCGCTGAAGGAGAAGCCGCTGGTGAAATCGGGGCGGGCATCGCGTTCATTGGTCCATTCGACAAAACAATTGTCGATGTAATTGTCCGACACGGTCGAGGCGCAATTGGTGCTGGTCAGGATTAGACCGGCGGTGCGGCTGCCATCGGCAACGGTATCGCCCTGAAAGAAGTGGTTGCCGGTCACCGTCTGGTTCTGGCCACCCAGCAATGCGAAATGGCGGAACTTGGTGGCGCGATTGTTGCGCAGCTTGGCATCATTGGCGTTGACGTTCAGCGCGATGGATTGCCGGGCGCCGACATTCAGCGGCTCTTCATCGGACAGGAACTGGCAATTGTCGATCAGGATACCCTGACAGCCGGATCCGATTGAGGTGATGCCGCGGTTTCGTGGCCGCGAGATAAAGCAGTGGTCCAGGCTGAACACGGTGCCGGTCGGGGCCAGACGAATGCCGCTACAGCGCCCGTCGCACTGAATCTCGACTTCGGTCATGCCGAATTTACTGAGCGCGCTGAAGCCGCTGAAATCCAACATGTATTTGAAGTCGCGAAAGGTGTATTGCTGGGTGCCCACCGCATCATAAAGCGGCGCGGTCAGGGTCAGTTCGCCCGCGCCCACGTTCTTGTCCCGGACGTAGATTTCGCGCCCGACGCCGCTGCCTTCGACAAGCGCGCCAACGGGAATATTGGCGATATTGGCGACATTTGTCAGCTTGCGGGATGCGCTGGTGCTATAGGTTGCCTGAGCGGTGATGGTATCGGTGTCCCAGGCGGCATTGGCGGCAGCCTCCAGCTGGCCGTTACGGATCACCCGGCGGGTCGCGTAGCTGGTCTTGTTGGGGACCGCCGCCTGCATATCGACGGGTCCGCGCAGGGTCACCTTGCGCCCGCACAGATCCAGCGATTCATGATCGGCATTGTTCAACAGCGCCTGAAACGCCTTCTTGAAGCCCAGTTCCTCATCCCCGAAAGCCGCGGCATAGCTGGGGAAATCGAAATTGCGGGTCAGCAGCAGCATCCGGCTGGTGGGCATGCGGACGGTGCCTTCAAACTGGACCTCATGGTTCATCGACACGGTGCTGCCGAGGTAGAATTCCCCCGCAGGGACCAGTACACGACGGCCGGCGGCCGCGGCATCAGCCGCCTCAAAGGCGGCGGTATTGTCGGTGCTGCCATCACCGATTGCGCCATAGTCGGTCACATCCACCAGGCTGATCATATTGCGCAGGAAGACCCCGGTGACATCGCGTACCTCGATATCGTCGACCCGCACCACGCCGCCATTTGGCCCGATCAGATCCAGCCCCACATGGGCAAAGCGCCCCTCAAGCCCCCAGGCCATATCGACGCCATTGCGGCTGCCGGTGCCGATAATGGCCGATACCTCAACCACTTTTCCGTAGGTCGACAGGCTGGTGCCCGCCCCGGTCTCGACCACGCCGCCCAGATGACCGCCGCCCGACTGCCCGGCCCAGGCCGCGATGCGAACGGTTGGCAGGGCACCGCTGACCGCCTTTACCCGCGCGGTGACCTGCAAATAGCAGCCCGGCGTCAGCATGGTGCGGGTCATATTGCGCAGTTTCTGCACCGAAGCGGTCTTTTGCAGTTCAAGACAGCCGCCAAAATCGGCGTCCGCCGCGACAAAGGCCGCATTGGCCGCGCCCTGATAGGTGTCCGACCCCGGTGTGCCATTGCCGCTGGACCAGTTGTTGAGCCCCTCGGCAAAGGCCGGGGGCATCAGCTCTACGCCGTCAGTGATCGCTATGTTCATCAGTCACCCTTTCTAATACCGCCGTTTCCGGCTGATCAGGCCGCAGCCCGGTTCACTCAGGGAAAGGGTTGTAAAGGACGGGGTTTAACGCGCCCTCAGAGGGGCGTTCGCAGGGTATGCACCGGGGGGGAGAATCAGGCGATGGATCAGGTCGCGGGCGCATCCTCCGTCAGCAGCTGAACGGCGTTGATCTTCCAGCCGGTCGGGGTCTCAACCATCTGATAATCCAGAAGATGTACCCGCCCCTCTGGATCGGTGATCATCACCCGCTGCCACAGGCCACCGGCCACGGTGCGCAGCCCCAGATAGCGCACCTCATCCGGTTGCCAGACCATCGGGTAGCCCGACTGCACCATCTGTGCAAATCGCTCGGAATTGCCGAACAGCCCCTGAATCATCGGCGACGCATGGGCAAAGGCGGCCTCGGAATCACGCCTGAGAAAGGCGGCGATCTGATCTGTGATCACCCCGGTTATCGCGCTATCGCGCCCCTCGGCGGCACCCGGAACCGGCAGCGACAACAGGGCGACAGAAACACTCATCAACAAAAACTTGCGCATGGCAGATCTCCTCTGATGCCCCTGTCAGCTAGCCCCGGCGCGGGCGCGGTCAATCACCGCTGACCGTTTTGCCGCGCCGCTGCGCCCTGCGCGAAACAAAAAGGGCGCCCGTTACAGGCGCCCTTCTGTTGACATATGGCTGCGGGGTCAGACCAGCTCACCCGCCAGCGCCTGATCAATCAGCGTGATGGTGTCCTCGACCCCGTAAAGGGCGATGAACCCGCCGAAACGAGGCCCCTGCGTGGCGCCCAGCAGCACCTCGTAGATGGCCGAGAACCAGGCGCGCAGCGGCTCGAACCCGTGGATCTTGCCGATGGCAAAGACAACGGATTGCAGGAATTCCTCATCCGCGAAATCGGCCTCGGGCAGCGGGTCGGTGCTGCCTGCGATCTCGTTCTTCTTGGCAATCGCGGCCAGCGCGGCTTCGGGCGATTTCAGCGCATCCGCCAGGTCCTGAAGCGCCGCACGCTCCTGATCGGTGGGCAGGCGATAGGTCTTTGCCGGTTTCACGAAATCGTTGAAATAGGCCACCGCAAAGCCCGCCGCCTGATCCATGGTCGGGTTGCTCTCTGGCGTCGCGTCGGGGGCGTATTTGTTGATGAAGCCCCACATGGTTGCCTTATCCTCGGCGCTGGAGGCCGAAGCGAGGTTCAACAGCATCGAGAATGGCACCACCATATCCGACTGCGGCACATCGCCTGCGTGGATGTGCCAGACCGGGTTGTTCAGCTGTCCCTTCAGATCCTGGGTGTGATAGGCGCGCAGCTGCTGGTGGTATTCGTCCACCGCCTTGGGGATCACATCGAAGTGCATCCGCTTCGCCGTCTTGGGCTTCAGATACATGAAATAGGCCAGGCTCTCGGTCGAGGCATAGGTCAGCCATTCATCAATGGAAATCCCGTTGCCCGAGGTCTTGGAGATCTTCTGACCGTTGGCATCGAGGAACAGCTCATAGGTGAAATGCTCCGGCGCCGGGACGCCCAGCACCCGGCAGATGCCATCATAGATCGGCGTATTGGTGGAGTGATCCTTGCCGTACATCTCGAAATCAACGCCAAGTGCCGCCCAGCGGGCGCCGAAGTCGGGCTTCCACTGAAGTTTCACGTTGCCGCCGGTCACCGGCAGAGTCCATTCCTTGCCGTCCTCGTCATCAAAGGTGATGGAATAGGTCTCGGCGCAGACCTTCTTCATCGGCACATAGAGCACGCGGCCGGTGTCCGGGTGGATCGGCAGGAAGATCGAATAGGTCTGACGGCGCTCTTCGCGCAGGGACTTCAGCATGATCGCCATGATGTCGTCGTATTTGTCGACGGCGCGCTTCAGGATCTCGTCGAACTGACCGGAGCCGTAGAATTCGGTGGCCGAATAGAACTCATACTCAAAGCCGAAGGTATCAAGGAACCGGCGCAGCATGGCGTTGTTATGATGGCCAAAGCTCTCGTATTCGCCAAAGGGATCCGGCACCGAGGTCAGCGGCTTTTGCAGGTGGTCCTGTAGGCTGTCGGCATTTGGCACGTTGCCGGGGATCTTGCGCATCCCGTCGAGATCATCCGAAAAGCAGATCAGCTTCGTCGGAATATCCGAGATCACCTCGAAGGCTTTCTTGATCATCGTGGTGCGGGCCACCTCGCCAAAGGTGCCGATATGCGGCAGGCCAGAGGGGCCATAGCCGGTTTCGAACAGGACATAGCCCTTTTCCGGCGCGCCCTTGGCATAACGTTTGAGAACCCGGCGGGCTTCTTCAAACGGCCAGGCTTTGCTCTTCAGAGCTTCTTCGCGCAGATCAGACATCATGTTCTCCATCGGCAACCGGAGGTGGCTCCGGTCGGACTGCTAGCCCCCCGTCTGCGGCGCTGTCTCGGGCGCCGGTGACTGCGGGCGGCTCACCACTGCCGGGCGCCCCATGCACCCGGTCGGCCTCACCTATGGTGAGCGGCGATACGTGTCAAGAAACCGCAGTGTTTCAGCACCAGAATAGCGCCCAAACAGCGCCCAAACGGCCCCAATGTCGCGCGATTTGCGCGGTCCCGGCGGGCGATCCCGCAGCGGCCTGCATTCTGCTGGCCCCTCGCCCCGCCCCCGCCTGCTGCGCGCCCCTCGCCGCACCGGTGAAGAGCGGGAGGCGGCAGCGGATTTCACCCGGTGACGCATTGACCCGTTGATTGGGCCGGGGGGGATGCCTATTCTTGTTCACGAACCCGTGCCAATTTACTGGAATCCCACAATGAACACCCAGACCGCCAACCCCTTTACCCCGCAGGATTGCCTCGTTGCGCTGATGGTGGCGGTTTCGGCCTCGGATGAGAATATCCGCACCGCCGAGCTGGTGAAAATCCAATCCGCCGTCAACATGCTGCCGGTCTTTGCCGATTACGACATCGACCGGATGAACCGCACCTCGCAGACGGTGTTTGACCTTTTCGAGCAGGAGGACGGGCTGGATGCGCTGTTCGGCCTGATCCGCGAGGATCTGCCCGAGCGGCTGTTTGAGACCGCCTATGCACTGGCCTGCGATGTGGCCGCGGCCGATGGCAGCCTTGCCGAGTCGGAGCTGCGGCTGCTGGAAGAAATCCGCTATGAGCTGAACATCGACCGGCTGCACGCCGCCGCCATCGAGCGCGGCGCCCGCGCCCGCCATATGGTCTGAGGCAGGCCGCGGGCGGTCCTGCTGCCTGATGATAGGGCTGGCAACAGGCAGCGCCTGATCCCGACCACCTGCAATTTGCCCAATGAATGAGAGGCCGATATGACAACGCTCACAACCGCGCCTCGGCTGACAACTTCGCGGTTGGTCCTGCGAGGACCCGAGCGTGACGACCTGACCGCCTTTACCCGCTTCATGACCAGCGCCCCGTCGATGATTGAACAGGGTGAGGCGATCACCCCAGACCAGGCCTGGTTCGGGTTTCTGACTGGGGTTGGCCACTGGCATTGGCACGGTTTTGGCTTCTTTATGGTCACATTGCGCGACAGCCGCCAGCCGGTTGGTCGCGTCGGCCTTATCAAACATTCCAACTGGCCCGAGATTGAGCTGGCCTGGCATCTGTTTGAAGGGGCCGAGGGGCAGGGTTTTGCCACCGAAGCGGCCATAGCCGTCAGGGCATGGGCTTCCAAGGATCTGGGGCTGGATCGGCTCTACAGCTATATTGATCAGGACAACATAAAGTCGCAGGCCGTGGCGAGGCGGCTGGGGGCTGTGACAGACGGCACCCGTGCACCGCATGAGCCGCAGGCAGAGATCTGGATCCACGCGATGACCCGCCGTTAGACCTGCCGGCCGGAGCCGTGGCAGAGCCGCGAACCAGGTAGCGGGCCATGCCTGATACGCCGCGCGCCATCTGCACCGCCACGGTTCAGCTGCCGTAGACGCGGCCCCAGCGTTCGATCAGGCTCTGTTGCAGCTTTTTGGCGCGGCGATTCCAGCTTTGCGCGCCTTTGGGGCGCTCGCGTTCGGCGCGGGGTATGCGTGCGCGGGCCTGCTGGTCGGCGCTGAATATGGCAAAGGCCAGCACGGTGCCGTCGGTCGCGGTCATGAAGCCGCCCAGACCCGATACGAAATTGAGCGTGCCAGTCTTGGCGGTGACCTTGATCGGATGCGCTTTCAGCACGCGCCCCTTACTGTCGCGCATCGGGAAGGATTTGAGCAGCGGTTTCAGCCGCCCGTCCCGATAGGAGGCCACCAGCGCGCTGACCATGTCATCCGGTGTGATCCGCGACGCCTCGCCCAGACCGGAATGATCCACCAGCCGGGTATTGGTCATGCCATAGGTTGCCGCAGCCCAGCTGTTCATCGCCGCCGCCGAATCCTTCAGCGTGCGCGGCCGGCCACCACGCGCCTGCGTTGCCGCAAGGCCAATCATCTCGGCCATCAGGTTGTTGGAATATTTCAGCGTCGCCTTCAGCATCAGATCAAGCGGCGGGCTGTTGTGATGGGCCACCACCTGCCCCGAGGGCGGCGCGTTGGCCGGTTTCGGCGCGCCCAGCTTGATCCCGTTCGCGCGCGCCATGGTGCGGAACACATCGGCGGCATAGGCGCCCGGATGGCGCACCGGCAGCCAGCGCGCGCCGCCTTTGCCCAGAGCCTGGCTGGCGACGGTCCAATGATCGGTGTCGTTGCGTTCGGAATAGCTGTAGACCGGCAGGCTGCGCTGCGCGATCTTCATCGTGGCAATGGAGACTTCGGGGCGATATTTCTCGGTGCGGGCATCCATGGTCACCGCCCAGCCCTGCCCTGCGCGTTTCCATTCGAAATGCACCCGGTTGTAATTGAGCGCGAGGCCAGAAATGGCCGGGCTGTAGCCGACGTGATCGGGCTGACCCGGGTCGATCGAGGCGATCTGCGGCAGCGCCCCCTCCCAGATCCGGAAGGCACCGCGCACCTCGCGGACGCCGGCCGCCTTCAGCGCCTGCGCCAGCCGCGCGAGATTGTCGGTGTTGAGCATCGGATCGCCGCCGCCCACCAGCACCAGATCGCCGCCGACCACGCCGCCGCTGATCCCGCCGGTGGCCACAATCTGCGTGGTAAAGCGATGGTCCGGCCCCAGCGCATCGAGCGCATAAAGAGCGGTCAGCGCCTTGGCGACGCTGGCCGGCGGCAGGGCCGACGCGGCGCCCTCAGCCTCAAGCCGCAGTCCGCTTTTGACGTCCGCCACGGCGCAGGCAATCTGCCCAGAGAGGCCCGCGCGCGCCAGGAGCCCCTTCAGCCCGCCGCCGGCGCTGATCAGGCTGGCAGGATCCCGTGCCACCGGGCGCAGAGAAACAGCCGGCGCATTGGCCAGGGCTGTCTGCGCCGCCACGGAGGCAAGGCCGGAGGTCAGAAAAAATCGTCGCGAAATCATATCAGCAATAGTCTACTCAAAACCCCTACAATTCTGCAAACATGCGGCAGGTTATTATGCCGCAGCCCGACAGCCCCCCGACCGCAAACTGGCGGCTTTTCTTTGACCGAGCCGCCTGCTACCGCTGACGCGATGGTACGGGCAGTGATGATCATGTTTGTCGCCATGTCAATGATCCCTGCCGGGGACCTTTGCGGGAAACTGCTCACATCGGGCGGTCTGGCGACACCGGGATTCGTGGCCTGGTCTCGATTTGCAATCGGCACAGCGATGGTGGCGCCGTTTGCCTTGCGCAGTGCCTATCCGCTGCTGGCCAACTGGCGGCTGTGGCTGCGCGCGGCGCTGCTGAGCGGCGGCATCCTGTCGATCCAGATCGCATTGAAGACCGAACCGCTGGCAAATGTGTTTGCCGCCTTTTTTGTCGGGCCGATGGTCAGCTATGTGCTCTCCGTCCTGCTGCTGCGCGAACCTGCGACGCTGGCGCGCAGCCTGCTGATGGCGCTGGGATTCTGCGGCGTGCTGCTGGTGGTGCGGCCCGGGCTGGGAGGCTCGGTCAATCTGATCTGGGCGGTTCTGGCGGGGGTATTCTACGGTGGATTTCTCACCACCTCGCGCTGGCTGTCGCATCTTGGCACGCCGCTGCAGCTGAGCCTGACCCAGCTGTCGATCAGCGCGCTGCTGACGCTGCCGCTGGGGCTGACCGCCCTGCCCGCGCCTGGACTGGCGACTGCGGCGCTGACCTTTGGCAGTGCCGGGTTTTCGATGCTGGGCAATCTGCTGCTGCTCTTTGCCTATGCGCAGGCACCCGCGTCACGGCTGGCACCGCTGGTCTATTTCCAGCTGATCGCCGCCGTCTCGCTCGGCTGGCTGGTCTTTGATCAATGGCCTGATGTGCTGACCTGGGCCGGTCTGTGTGTGGTCATCAGCGCCGGTCTGGTCTCAGCGCGGCTGCGTCGCTGACCAATCGCCACGCGCCCGGATCGCGCTTGAGCTGATATTGACCATCGGCACATTCACAAAACACCAGGCCGGGGCCTCGGCATGGGCCAGCAGACGGCTCTGCCCACCTTTCAGCCGATACGGTGCATAAAGCCGCGCGGCAGGCGACAGCCGCGCCGAGATCCGCTCACCCGGTCGCGCCAGCACTCCGACGGGTACGGTGTCCAGAATCTGCCGCCAGTCTTTCCAGCGGTGGAAATCGGCCAGATTATCCGCCCCCATCAACCAGACAAAGCGCACGCCGGGATGGCGCTGCCGCAGCAGGCGCAGCGTCTCGGCCGTGTAGCAGGTGCCGACATCGGCCTCGATCCCGCTGATCTGCACACGCGGATGGTCCATCAACGTCCGCGCGGCGGCAATCCGGCGGTCAAGCGGCGCTGGCGGGTGCGCCTTAAGCGGATTGCCGGGCGACACCAGCCAGACCAGCTGATCCAGCCCAAAGCGTTTGAGCGCTGCCAGCGAGATGGCACGATGCCCCTGATGCGGCGGATCAAAGGACCCGCCCAGAAGGCCAACAGTGGTGCCGGGCGGAATATGGGGCAAGCGGTGCATCATGCCTGCCTTGATGCACATAGTTGCAAGAGAGATCAATCAGCTGTTGCAGGCTCTGGTTGCGAAACTGTGAAAGCCGCCCCGCCAGTCTTTGCGATCACGGCGGCAGGCGTGCACGCCCCGCGCCCCCGCCCCTGCATCCCGCATTGCCCCCGCCTTTCCCATCCGCTATCACACCAGCCAGCAAATTCCCCCCTTACACGGAGCTGTCTCATGGCTGCCTATCAATACGTCTACCACATGCAGGGGGTCTCCAAGACCTACCCCGGTGGCAAGAAATGCTTTGAAAACATCCACCTGTCCTTTCTCCCCGGTGTGAAAATCGGTGTTGTCGGCGTCAACGGCGCCGGTAAATCAACGCTGATGAAGATCATGGCCGGGCTCGATACCGATTTCACCGGTGAGGCCTGGGCCGCCGAGGGCGCCAAGGTTGGCTATCTACCGCAGGAGCCGAAGCTGGACGAAAGCCTGACCGTGCGTGAAAACGTCATGCTGGGCGTCGCCGGGAAAAAGGCCATTCTTGATCGCTACAATGAGCTGGCGATGAACTACTCGGACGAGACCGCCGAGGAAATGGCCGAGCTGCAGGACAAGATCGACGCCGAGAACCTCTGGGATCTGGACAGCCAGATCGACGTCTCGATGGAGGCGCTGCGCTGCCCGCCGGATGATGCCGAAATCGCCAACCTGTCTGGTGGTGAGCGCCGTCGCGTGGCGCTCTGCAAGCTGCTGCTTGAAGCACCCGACATGCTGCTCCTCGACGAACCGACCAACCACCTTGATGCGGAAACCATCGCCTGGCTGCAACAGCATCTGATCGACTACAAGGGCACCATCCTCTGCGTCACCCACGACCGTTATTTCCTGGATGACATCACCGGCTGGATCCTCGAGCTGGACCGGGGCCGCGGCATCCCCTACGAGGGCAATTATTCCAGCTGGCTGGAACAGAAGGCCAAACGTCTGGAGCAGGAAGCGCGCGAAGACAAATCCAAGCAGAAGACGCTGGAGCGCGAACTGGAATGGATGCGTCAGGGCGCCAAGGCGCGTCAGGCCAAATCCAAGGCCCGGATCAACGCCTATAACGATCTGGCCAGCCAGTCCGAGCGCGAGAAACTGACCCGCGCCCAGATCGTCATCCCCAACGGCCCGCGTCTGGGGTCCAAGGTGATCGAGGTCTCGGGCATCTCCAAACATTACGGCGACAAGCAGCTGGTGGAGAACCTGTCCTTTGACCTGCCCCCCGGCGGCATCGTCGGCGTGATCGGCCCCAACGGTGCGGGTAAATCGACCCTGTTCCGGATGCTGACCGGCCAGGAACAGCCCGATGAGGGCAGCGTCAGCTATGGCGATACCGTGAAACTGTCCTACGTCGACCAGTCGCGCGACGATCTGAACGACAATGACACCGTCTGGGAAGCCATCTCCGGCGGCGCCGAGATCATCGAGCTGGGCGACGCGCAGGTCAACTCCCGCGCCTATTGCTCGTCGTTCAACTTCAAAGGCGGCGACCAGCAGAAGAAACTGTCGCTGCTGTCGGGCGGCGAGCGCAACCGGGTCCATATGGCGCGGCTGCTGAAAGAGGGCGGCAACGTGCTGCTGCTTGACGAACCGACCAACGATCTGGACGTCGAAACCCTGCGCGCGCTGGAAGACGCACTGGTCGATTTCGCCGGCTGCGCCGTGGTCATCTCGCACGACCGTTTCTTCCTCGACCGGATCTGTACGCATATTCTGGCCTTTGAGGGCGACGCCCATGTGGAGTGGTTCGAGGGCAACTTCGAGGACTACGAAGAAGACAAGAAACGCCGCCTGGGCCCCGACGCGCTGGAGCCCAAGCGTCTGAAGCACAAGAAGTTCGTGCGATAAGTGTGCTTCAGGGGGTGATGCGATACCAGCTCACCCCCTGAAGTCTTCAAATCACTCCTTCCCAAAAAGGCTTATTCGGCGTCGTCCTCTTAATAGAGGCCGGCGTCCCCTCTTATCCGGCTTTCCAGGTCGTCGTGTTCCCTTTGTCGGAACCAACCCGTTCCCACAGCCGCCATGACCCCGGCATAATTTGAACAAAATTAACCCTATTCTGAGATTTGCCGGGGCCTGTGCCCGTCGGCGAACCACAGAAGGGTGAGAGCATGGCAGGAATCGGGATCTTGGTAGGCGTCATTGGCGGGCTGAATGCGGCCGTATTGGGCTATACGCTGATCGGCCTGTCCTTCGGCATGAGCCTGCTGCTCTATCCGCTGTTCGGAGTGCCCTCGGCGATGCTGGCGATCCTGCTGCTGTGGACGCAGAAGGCCGCCCGCAATATGCTGGCGGACAAGGCCGGGGACAAGCGGGCGCACGGAGCACATCAGGGGCTGTCGGCGAAACCCGCGCGGGCCTGATTTCCGCCGCAGCCGACCACTCCACGGGTCAAATCCGTGCGATATGCGCACCAGAACAGCCCGTCGCGGCCATAATGCCAGAATAAGCTGCAACACATACCAATATACTCACCATCTGACCGTAAGACATATTGATTGCATCGCCTGTTTCAGGGCAATTTCCCCTCAGTTGAGTGAGGGTGTTATGGCTTGGTTGGCGATGTTGACGAGTACCGGTGTGACGATGATGGTCACGGTGATATACTATGTGGCGTACAACCTGCCCATCTGGGGGCTTCTTCTGCTCTATAGTGGCATCAGCAGCCTGCTTGGCGTCGGCCTCACCGTGGCGCTGGTTCTAAAAAGCGGCGGCTTCCCGCGCAAACGCCCAGAGCAAAATTCGCAGGATACATCAATTTGATACCTTCCACACACGCAGCGAAGATCGCGCATCCAACTGATATTTTCAATTGAAATCAGAGTATTACACATAATTCAGCAGATCTCATCACCTGCGCCAACCCCGATGTTAACCAAATTTAAAGACAATTTGAGCTATCTTGCTCGAACACAGAGAGTTGCACTCTGCCTGAAAAATTGTAGATTAAATGCGACTCAACCTAAGAGGTATAAACATGGCATGGATCGGGATCATTGTCGGTACTTTTGCAGGGATTTTCTCTGCGGTCGCCGCCTATACCCTCTATGCGCTGCCACTTTGGTATAGTTTGCTGCTCTACCCTACCGTTGGCACAACCGCCGCCATTGTGACCATGCTTGCAATGCTGCATCTGCCGCCGGGTCTGCGCCCGATGATGCCGCCGGACGGGGATGAAACCCACCGCATGGCCTGAGCCGACCGCAGGACCTGAGCCAACCGCAGGGCCAAAGCCCCCTTATCCGCGTTTCGATATCAGCCGAGCCTCCGGCTCATCCCTTCGCCCAGCTCACGATCTGGCCTGCGCGCAGGGCGCCTGCCTGCCGTTTCTGTTCCTTGCCGCGCACAAAGCGGACAAGTGTCGGGATCCCTTTGATCCGGTAGCGTGCGCCGGTGGACTGATGGGTCTGGGTGTTCAGCTTGACCAGCCGCACCTGCCCCTGCAGCGTTTTTGCCGCCTTGGCATAATCCGGGGCCATCATCTTGCAAGGACCACACCAGGGCGCCCAGAAATCCACCACCAGCGGCAGGTCATCCTGCGCGGCGGCCTTTTGCAGGGTCGCCGGGTCGACATCGACGGGCGTCGAAGGGATCAGCGCAGCCCCGCAGGTGCCGCATTTGGGGCCGGCGGCCAGACGGTCCTCGGGCACGCGGTTCAGCTGGGCACAGCTGAGGCAGGTCAGGGTCTTGGCACCCATGGGGCAATCTCTCCTTCGCATCACTGACCGCCGAGGCGGCGTGGCGCCTGTATTCAGGCCAGATATACTGGCCAGAGGCGGCAGGACAAGCCCTGCCCGCGCTGGTGCCCACCCGCTAGAAGGTGAGCTTGGCGCCCAGAATGACGCTATGCGAGCGCACGCTGGCATCGCCTGTGCGCCGGGGCAGGATCAGCGGCACAAAGCCATCGTTGAACAGGTATTCCGCCCCCAGCGTGACATTCGGGGCCAGCGCAACCTCCATCCCGAGGATGATCTGCGACATCGACTCCCATTCGGTGCCGGAGGCGCCTTGCCGCCCGTGGCTGGCGGAGAGTGAATAGACCGCCGGACGTCCCAGCACCTCCCCCCGGTAGCGCCCCTGAAGCGTCAGCGCGCTGACCTTATGGTCGGTGGCAGGCCAGCGGTCGGTGGTTTGGGTGAATTCGGCCATGACGTCAAACCGCTCTCCGCTGAGGGTGGCGTGGACATCCCACGCCCCGTTCCAGCCCCGGTCGATGCCGCTTCCGGGGGGATGATGGGCAATGGTGCTGTCGTAGATCGTGCCGCGCAGAAAACCGGCCCCCAGTTTCAGCCCCATACCATTGGCCAGCGGAATGCGATGGGAGGCGTTCAGCGCGTAATTGGTGTAGTGATCATCGTTCTTCGGGCTGCTGATCACCCGGTTGCCCCGGTGGTTGCGAATGATCGACAGCGCCAGTTCGGTACGCTCGGTGATATAACCGATCTCGATCAGCGGATCCTTGGTCTGGGCCCAGAAGTAATGGCTGTTATGGGTATGGGTGAAGGGCGCATAGCTGGCAAAATTGCCGAAATTCACCGTCTTGCGCCCAACCGCCAGATAAAAGGGCGAGCGGTCCAGATCACCAACCGCCAGCCAGGCCTTGCGCAGCTGGATGTCGTTCTGGCCGGGATATTCGACCTCGGTATATTCGCCCTGCACAACCGCTGTCAGCAGCGGGGTGGTGGCGGTCGCGATCAGCGAGATATCATTGATCACACCATAGGTATCGGTGGTGCCGCTGGTGTGGGTCGGCGGCAGCCGCGACAGGATCGGAAATTTGCCGGGCGTATTGGTGTTCTCATAGATCACCGTGCCTAAGAAGCGCCCGCCAAAGGTGATCCGATTGACCCCGAGCTGCCCCGATTGCCGCGCGCGCAGGGCAATGGCGACCTTGTTGGTCACATCTTCCTGACGGTCCAGCATCCGTTCTGAATAACGCAGTGAGGTGGCGAGAAACCCCGCATCTTCCTGAGCCTCAACCCGGTCCGCAGCCGCGAGGCCGACAGCCATAATCAGCGCGGTCACTGCCGCGCGCCCCCCAAATGAAACAGTCACAATGGTTACTCCAGTATACCCCCGACAAACCGCCAGACGGGCTGTAAACAGCCACCGGCCGGTTTCGGACGGGATCGCAGACCTGAAACGCAGAAGCCGAGAAATAGCTCCTGTCCGGGCCTGAGACCTCCGGCAGAGCTGCCCCCGCAGCCGTGCCGACATGACGCCCTCAAACCAGAAACCCGCCGGAAATGACGGTGGATCAGAAACGCGATCCGATCACAGGATATCACAGCTTCGTGATATCACGAAGCCTGATTTGCCAATGTCCTATGGCCCATCAGGGCATCACGCTGTTGCACCAACGTCGCGCCGTCTGCCCGCAACGGCGGCCGTGCGGGCGCCGCTATTGACCGGATTGTTCGCGCACCGCAGACTGATGGCATCTGTTCCAAAACCGAAAGAGCCACGCATGTTGTCACGCCGCGCCTTTCTGGCCAGCTCCGCCGCCGCCTCTCTCTGGCCTCAGATCGGGTCAGCCGAAACGGCCTTTGACCCCACTCCGCAGGAGGTCCGCATCAAGAAGCAATTCGCCCCCGGGCAAATTCTGGTGCTGCCGCGATCCTATTACCTTTATTACGTGACAGAGCCGCGCCGGGCGCGCCGCTATGGCGTTGGCGTCGGGCGAGCCGGTCTTGAATTCACCGGCACCGCCGTCATCCAGGCCAAGAAAGAATGGCCAACCTGGCGCCCGACGGACGAGATGATCGAACGCGATCCGCGCAGCTATGCCCGCTTTGTCGATAATAAATACATCCAGCCCGGTGGCACTGATAACCCGCTGGGCGCGCGCGCGCTCTACCTGTTTCAGAACGGCATCGACACCTATTTCCGCATTCACGGCACCAATCAGCCGCAAACGATCGGCCATTCCGTCTCCAACGGCTGCATCCGCATGACGAACGAGCATATCGTCGACCTCTACGAACGGGTGCCCTTGGGAACCGTGGTGACGGTGCTCTGATCAGGACCAGACCAAGGTGGCAGCGCGTGATCTGGTGGCGCATCGGCGCCAGCTTGCCTGTCCGGGTGCCAAGCCCCGCCGATGGCCATCCACAGCGCCTCTGGCAGCGCCAAACTGACAGGCACCCCCCGCTATAACACTTGCACCGAGAGGACATTGGCGACAAGATCGTTCCCGCAAGGTTACGCAGAACTCATCGCTGTCCTAGGAGGCTCGGTCATGAATACGCAATGACATTGCCGGGCTGTCGCATGTCGCGGACAGGGATTTAGAGTAAGACTGGGAGAAGAAGACGATGGCCACAGGCACCGTCAAATGGTTCAACACCACCAAAGGTTACGGTTTCATTGCACCCGATGCGGGTGGCAGCGATGTGTTCGTACATATTTCCGCCGTTGAGCGGTCGGGGCTGACCGGCCTCGCGGACAACCAGAAAGTGACCTATGAGCTGCAACCGGGCCGTGACGGCCGCGAGTCTGCGGTGAATATCGAGCTGGCCTAACCCGCCTACCCGAAGAAGATCAGCTGTCGGCCCCCTTTCGGGGCCGTCTTTTGTTGTGGTGCCCAGTCATCTGCCGCAGCACCTCTGCGGTCATCCCGTGGCGGCCCCGCGTCAGCGGTCCACCTTGGCCACCAGATCCAGCACCTTCGGGCCGATGGCCGCCACATTCAGCGCCACGCCTTTTGCGTTGGGATGAATGCCGTCCTCCTGTAGATACGGCCCCGCCGCCTGCGGATCATTGCCGGTTGCCGCGCGGATCCCGGCAAGGCTGTCGTCATGCAGCAGCGCGCCATAGTCGCGCGCCAGCTCGGGGAAGATTGCGTCGAATTCTGCCTTGAAGTCGGCGCCATAGTTGCCCGGCGCCGCGATACCAACCAACAGCACCGGCACCGCATTGGCCTTGGCGACCTCCAGAATACGGACGAGATTGGCGCGGCTCTCAGCCGGGGCGATCCCGCGCAGCAGGTCATTGCCGCCCAATGCGACGATCAGCGCATCCGGCCCGTCGGCCAGCGTCCAGTCGATCCGCGCCGCGCCACCCGCCGTGGTATCGCCGGAGACACCGGCATTGATCAGGCGCACCTCAGCCCCCTGTTCCCCCAGCCAGCGCTGCAGCTGCGGCACCCAGCCCTGCCCCTGCGGCAGCCCGTAGCCCTGCACCAGACTGTCCCCCAAAGCCGCCACCCGAACCGGATCGGCCTGCGCAACTGCGGCAGTTAATATAAAAATCAATCCGGCCATTATCTTGCGCATTGGTAGAAAGGCTCCATATCGAGAGTGATCCCAAAACAGGCGCGACGTCACATGCAGTCCAGCACGATCCCCCAGTCCGACCCTATCCTGAACCTCCAGCATGCGTCTTTGTCGCTGGTTGGCAATACCGGACCTGTCGAAATCCTGCATGACATCTCGCTTGCGGTCGAAAGCGGCGAGACGCTGGGCCTGATTGGTCCCTCCGGGTCGGGCAAATCCTCGCTGCTGATGGTGATGGGCGGTCTGGAACAGGCAACCGGCGGCACCGTCTCGGCGCTGGGGCAGGACCTGACCGCGATGGATGAGGATGCGCTGGCGCGGTTTCGCCGCGACAATATGGGTGTCGTGTTCCAGAGCTTTCACCTGATCCCCACCATGACGGCGCTCGAAAATGTCGCCACCCCGCTGGAGCTGGCCGGGCACAGGGATGCCTTTGACCGCGCGCAGGCCGAACTGGAGGCCGTGGGGCTCGGCCATCGTGCCGGTCACTTCCCGGCGCAGATGTCAGGCGGTGAACAACAGCGTGTGGCACTGGCACGCGCCCTGGTGACCCGCCCGCGGATCCTGCTGGCGGATGAGCCGACGGGCAATCTGGACGCCACCAACGGCGATGCGATCATGGACCTGCTGTTTGACCTGCGCGACCGCTATGGCGCGACGCTGATCATGGTCACCCATGCGCCGGAACTGGCGGCGCGCTGTGACCGGGTGATCCGGCTGCGCGATGGCCGTCTCGACCTTGCCGCCGCGCGCGAGGCCGCTGAATGAACACCTTGTCGCTGGCGACACGCTTTGCCATGCGGGAGCTGCGCGGCGGGCTGCATGGGTTTCGCGTTTTCCTGATCTGTCTGGCGCTTGGGGTGGCGGTGATTGCCGGGATCGGCTCGCTGCGCTCGGCGATTGAAACCGGGCTGAGCAAGGAAGGCGCGGTCTTGCTGGGCGGGGATGCCGAACTGGGCTTTACCTATCGGCGCGCCAGCCCAGAGGAACAGGCCTGGATGCAGGCCAATGCCCTGCGCCGCTCCGAGGTGATCGACTTCCGGTCGATGGCAGCTGTCGGTGAGGAACGCGCCCTGACGCAGGTGAAGGCGGTAGACAGCGCCTATCCACTGGTTGGCACGGTGCGGCTCTCGCCGGATCTGCCGCTGCCACAGGCGCTGGAGGGCGCCGGGGACCTGCCCGGCGGCGTGATGCAGCGGGTGCTTGCGGATCGGCTGGGCCTCTCTGTTGGTGACCGCTTTGCCCTTGGCACCCAAAGCTTTGTCCTGACCGCACTGCTGGAGAATGAACCGGATGCCGCCAGCGCAGGCTTCACGCTGGGGCCACGCACCATCGTTCGCAGCGCTGACCTGGCCCGATCCGGCCTGTTGCAGCCCGGCACGCTGTTTTCCAGCAAATACCGGCTGACCCTGCCCGAAGGCACCGATCTGGAGCAGCTGAAATCCCGCGCCGAAGCCGAGCTGGACAACAGCGGTATGCGCTGGACCGACGCCCGTAATGGCGCACCGGGCATCGCCACCTTTGTCGAGCGGCTGGCCGGGTTTCTGGTGCTGGTTGGCCTCTCCGGGCTGGCTGTGGGCGGCATCGGCGTCTCAGCCGCCGTGCGCGCCTATCTGGCGGGCAAGACCGCGACCATCGCCATCCTGCGCACGCTGGGCGCCGACCGCCGGACGATCTTTCTGACCTATTTTCTGCAAATCGGGGCGCTGGCGCTGCTTGGTGTTGCGATTGGCCTCGTGATCGGCGGGCTGGCCCCGGTGCTGCTGGGGCCGCTGATTGCGGCGCAGCTGCCGTTTCCTGCGGTCTTTGGCATCTCGGTCCCGGCGTTGAGCGAAGCGGCGCTTTACGGGCTGCTGACGGCTTTTGTCTTTGCGCTCTGGCCGCTGGCCCGCGCCGAGCGGATCCGCGCTGCGGCGCTGTTTCGTGACGCGCTGGACAGCCGCAGCCGCTGGCCTGCCCCCCGCTATATCGTCGCCACGGCTGTCTCGGTGGCGGTGCTGATTGGTTCTGCCGCGCTGTTCAGCGGCGCGATTGAGCTGACGCTCTGGACCGCTGCGGGGCTGATCGGCGCGCTGGCGGTGCTGTTGCTGGCCGCACTGGTGCTGGGCTGGATCGCCCGCCGCGCCGCGCCGCTGACCCGTGGATATCCGGCGCTTCGATGGGCGCTTTCGGCGATTGGCACCTCTCGCGATGGCGCCGTGCCGACCGTGCTGGCCCTGGGGCTGGGGCTGACCGTTCTGGCCGCGATTGGTCAGGTCGACGGCAATATGCGCCGCGCCATCGAAGGCAACCTGCCCGACGTGGCGCCCTCCTATTTCTTCGTTGATATCCAGCGCGATCAGATGCCGGATTTCCTCGCCCGCGTGGAGCAGGACCCGGCGGTTGAGCGCGTGCAGAGCGCACCGATGCTGCGCGGCATCCTCACCACCATCAACGGCCAGCCCGCAACCGAGGTGGCAGGCGATCACTGGGTCGTCCGGGGCGATCGCGGCATCACCTATGCCGCCAAACAGCCAGACACCACCCAGATCGTCGCGGGCGCGTGGTGGCCCGAAGAGTACACCGGCGCGCCGCAGGTCAGCTTTGCCCGCGAAGAGGCCGAGGAGCTGGGTCTCAACCTTGGCGACACGCTGACGCTCAACGTGCTGGGCCGCGACATTACCGCCACCATCACCAGCCTGCGCGAGGTCGATTTTTCCACGGCGGGCATGGGCTTTGTCATGGTGCTGAACGAAAGCGCGCTTGCAGGGGCCCCGCACAGCTATATCGCCACGGTCTATGCCGAACAGGAGGCCGAAGCCCAGATCCTGCGCGATCTCGCCAAGGCGATGCCGAACATCACCGCGATCCGGGTCCGCGATGCGCTGGACCGGGTGTCGGACCTGTTGCGGCAGCTCGCATCTGCCACCGCCTATGGTGCCGCAGCAACGCTGCTGACCGGTTTCATGGTGCTCATTGGCACCGCCGCCGCCGGCGAACCTGCCCGCCGCTACGAGGCGGCTGTGCTCAAGACGCTGGGCGCGCCGCGACGGCAGATCCTGATCAGCTTTGCGCTCAGATCGGTGTTTCTGGGCGCCGGGGCCGGCCTGGTCGCGCTGACGGCCGGAATGACCGGGGCCTGGGCCATCAACACCTATGTGTTCGAAAGCGATTATCAGGTGATCTGGAGCAATGCGCTGGCGATCATCAGCGGCGGCATCCTGACCACGCTGCTGGCCGGGCTGGCCTTTGCCTGGCGGCCCCTTCAGGTGCGCCCGGCCCGGATCCTGCGGGCCCGCGACTAGGCCACACCGCGGCCTCTGGCGCCGCGCTTGCGGGGCCGCCCGCCACAACACCAGCCACGACGTCAGCCACGGCGGGCGGGCGCCAGAGCATCTCAGCTGGCGTAGCGCGCGCAGCCGGTCGAAACCGGCGATTGGAACAGGGCAAACAGCGCATCATTGTCGCAGACCAGCGCCTCCAGGGTGATCCCGTCCAGCGATCGATAGAAGGCCTGCGCCGCATCGGCGAGGGCAATCCGCAGCCGACAGGCCGAAACCAGCGGACAGGTATTGTCGGCATCGGCAAAACACTCAACCATCGGCACCGTGCCCTCGACCGCGCGAAAGACATCGCCAATGCCGATTTCCGTCGCGGGCCTGCCCAGCGACATGCCCCCGTTACGCCCGCGCTGCGTATGCAGATAGCCCAGCTGCGCCAACTGGTTGATCACCTGCGCCAAATGGTTCTCCGAGATATTGCAGCGCGCGGCAATTTCGGATTTGGTAACCAGGCGGTCCGCATGGGCTGCACAATACATCAACAGCCGCACTGCAATATTTGTCCGTTTCGTGATCCGCATGATCGCCCCTCCGAGGTGCCTTGTCGCAAGATCATGACATGGCCGCACAAAGGCCACTTTGACATGTATCAAAGCCGCACGCGCTTTCGCCTGACCCTGCCCCTGCCGGGTCCCGCTGCGCCGCCCGCAGGCAGCGCCGACGCAGGGCAAACGGTGGGCGACAGACCCCGCCTGCCTGTGGCGGTCAGCGCCGCTGAGACAGACATCGCCAGTCAGGAGATCTGAATGCCCGCCCCCGTTTCCCCAGCCCCCTATTTCTTTGGCTACGGCAGCCTGGTGAACACGCGCACCCATGGCTACGGTCAGGCCCGCCCCGCGCGGCTCAGCGGCTGGCGCCGGGCCTGGGTGCATACCGATCTGCGCCCGGTTGCCTTTCTCAGCGCCGTGCCCTGTGACAGAACCACCATCGACGGGCTGATCGCCGAGGTGCCAGGGGCCGACTGGGCGGCGCTTGATGACCGCGAATTTGCCTATGAGCGGCTGCCTGCCGGCGGCGCGGTCCAGCATGATCTGAACCCGGAGACCGATATCGCGGTCTATGCGGTGCCCGGCCACAGCCAGCGCGCGGCCAGCCTGCGCCATCCGATCCTGCTCAGCTATCTCGACGTGGTTATTCAGGGTTATCTGGACGTCTTCGGCGCCGATGGTGTCGCCGCCTTCGTGCGCACAACCGATGGCTGGGACGCGCCGATCCTGAACGACCGCAGCGCCCCGCGATATCCCAGAGCGCAGAGGCTGACTGCTGAAGAGCTGGATCTGGTCGATCAGCATCTGCTGGCGCTTGGCGCGACCGTTATTGGGGCAGATCAGTGATTTCCCGCACCCTGCTCTATGTCCGGCGGATCACCCGGCAACTGTGGTTCCGGGTTGTGCTGCTCTCGGCCTGTTCGCTGCTGGCGCTGGCCATCGCCCCCTGGCTCACGCCCTTCATCCCCGAAGATCTGGGCGAGCGCTTTGGCCGCGAGGCGGCGCTGCCGGTGCTGACCATCCTTGCCTCCGGGATGCTGGCGGTCACCACATTCTCGCTCAATGTCATGGTCTCGGCCTATCGTACGGCCGCTGCCACGGCGACGCCACGGGTCTATCGCCTGCTGCTGGAGGATACGATCACCCAGAGCGTATTGGCCACCTTTGTCGGCGGGTTTGTCTTCAGCCTGAGTGCGGTGATCCTGTTCCGCGCCGGGTTCTACAGCGAGGATGCCGCCATCGTGATCTTTGCCATCACCGTGGGAGTGGTGGCGCTGATCGTCGCGGCGATTTTGCGCTGGATTGACCATCTGTCGGGACTTGGCAGCATGGATCACACGCTGCGCCTGATCGAAGAGCGCAGCCGCACCAGCCTGCGCCAGCGGGCCGAAGCGCCCTGCCTGGGCGCCGCCTGCGCCGAGGATGACACCAGATTTCAGCAGCAGGGCCGGGCCATCCCGGCGCAGGCCTCGGGCTTTGTGCGGTTTGTCGATGTCGCAGGGTTGCAGACGCTGGCCGAAGAGGCCGAGACCAGGATCGCCATCCACCGCACCCCCGGCGAATTCGTGCTGCGCGGGCGGCCGGTGGCCTATGCCGAGACCGGCGAGGAGACGCTCTGCGAGGCGGCCAGCCGCTGCATCGAAATCGGTGATGTGCGCAGTTTCGATCAGGATCCCTCCTTTGGCCTGACGCTGCTGGCGGAAACCGCACAGCGCGCCCTGTCGCCCGGCGTCAATGATCCCGGCACCGCGCTGGAGGTCATGGGGCGGCTGGAACGGCTGCTGTGGGAGAATACCCCGGATGAGGCCGAGCCTGACGCGCGCGACGTGTCCTTTGACCGGGTGATGATGCCTGCGGTCTCGGCCCGGCACCTGCTGTCCTGCGCCTTTCCGCCCATCGCCCGCGCCGGCGGCGACGACCCTGCGGTGATCGACTGGATGGACAAGGCGCTCTCCGCGCTGGCGCATCATCCCAACCCGGCCATGGCCGAGGCCGCCGCCGACCTGCGCGATGGCAAGCGGAAGGGAGATGACCAAGAGGGACACCAAGAGGGAGAGCCGAAGTGACACCCGGAGGCGGGTCCGAAGGGCGGCGGCCAAGGCGGCTCCCGCCCGCACAACAGGGCAGATCTGCCCTGCCCTGAGCGCAGTTGGGCATGGCAGACCGCCTACAGGCGGTCTGCGGCGCCGCGCCGGCGCGCGGCGCCCGGCCCAACCGCAGAGGTGGCTTCTGTGATGCCACCGATGTGGGCGGGAGCACCCCGGACAGCACAGGACAGCACAAAGGCGGCCCCCTATGGTGCCGCCTTTGCATCAGACAGTCGTTAAAGCTCAGCCGCGGGCGCGGACCGTTTCCATCAGCGCCAGCAGGGCGGACATGTCGGGGCCGCGCTCCATGCCGGTCACGGCTTTGCGCAGCGGCATGAACAGGCCCTTGCCCTTGCGGCCCGTCGCCTCTTTCACAGCAGCGGTCCATGTGCCCCAGCTCTCGCTGTCGTAGGGGCCTTCGGGCAGCAGCGCCATCGCCTCGGCGATGAAGTCCTTGTCCTCATCAGCCACCAGCGGCTCGGCGCCGTCGCGGCAGAGGTCCCACCAGCCCGCCAGATCCTTCAGCGTGGTGATGTTCTCCTTGGCCATATCCCAGAATGCGGCCTGTTTCTCTGCCGGAACCCCCAGCGCGTCCACATGGGACTGCACGGCCTCCAGCGGCAGGGACTGCAAATACCGGGCGGTCAGCGGGTAGAGATCCTGCACATCGAACTTGGTCGGCGCAGCGCCAAAACGGTTGATGTCGAAACCCTCGATCAGCTCTGCCAGTTCCGCGCGCAGCTCAACCGGGTCGGAGGAGCCAAGGCGCGCCATCAGGCTCAGCAGCGCCATCGGCTGCACGCCCGCTTCACGCAGATCGCGCAGGGCCAGCGTGCCGAGGCGTTTGGACAGCGCCTCACCCTGCGGGCCGGTCAAGAGCGAGTGATGCGCAAAGGAGGGGACAGTGCCGCCAAGCGCCTCGATGATCTGGATCTGGGTGGCGGTGTTGGTGACATGGTCAGAGCCGCGCACAACATGGGTCACGCCCATTTCCGTGTCGTCCACTACCGAGGCCAGCGTATAGAGGAACTGGCCGTCGCCACGGATCAAGACCGGGTCGGAGACCGAAGCGGCATCGATGGAGATATCGCCCAGGATACCATCGGTCCACTCGATCCGCTCCTGATCCAGCTTGAAGCGCCAGACACCATCGCCGCGCTCGGCGCGCAGCTTGGCCTTGTCGTCCTCCGACAGGTTCAGCGCAGCGCGATCATAGACCGGCGGCTTGCCCATATTCAGCTGCTTCTTGCGCTTCAGGTCCAGTTCAACCGGCGTTTCAAACGCCTCATAGAACCGGCCGATCTCGCGCAGCTTGTCGGCAGCGGCGACATAGCGGTCAAGACGTTCGGACTGGCGTTCAACACGGTCCCAGGTCAGGCCCAGCCATTCCAGATCCTGCTTGATGGCATCGACGTACTCTTCCTTCGACCGTTCCGGGTCGGTGTCGTCGATGCGCAGGATGAAGCTGCCGCCGGCCTTGCGGGCGATCAGATAGTTCATCAGCGCGGTGCGCAGATTGCCAACGTGGATATAGCCGGTCGGCGACGGGGCAAATCGGGTGGTTGTCATCACAAGTCTCCTGTTGCCCTGCCCCATGTCACATAGGCGACGTTTTGTCCAGTTGCGGCGCAGTCGTTGGCGGTTGATCCCAAGTCGTCTCAAACTGTCCGCGTTTTTCAGGGGGCGGCTTAGATTTCGTTCAGACTTCCTGTGTCAGCCTGTCGCAGCACTGACGATTATTGGTACGAAGAATGGGGTCTCCCGTGAACAAAGTGATCCCGAGCGACATGTTGCAGGCGGAGAGTTTGCCTGAACCCTCCCATGCGCGGCTCATGGATGTGTTGAACAAGCTGGATCAGGGCGTGATGGTCTGGACCGAGGACGGGCATTGCCAGGTCTTCAACGAACGGCTGCTCACCCTGCTGGAGTTGCAGAATGGCGACATCTTTCCGGGCTATTCGCGCGAGGCGTTTTTTGCCACCGCCGTCAGGCTGGGCCATGTGACCGAAGACAGCGCCAGACAGGCCGAACAGGATTTCAGCTCTGACAAGGAGCGGTTTTCGGCGACCCGCAGGATGCCGTCGGGACGGCGCCTTCAGATCGACACCCGCAGGCTGTCCACCGGCGGCTTTGTCTCCTGCTACACCGATGTGACCCAGATCGAGCGCAGTGCGCGGGACCTGACACTGGCGCGCCAGGCCGCCGAGGAGGCGGAGCTGACCGCGCTGAAGACGCTTGCGGCGGAACAGTCCTGGCGCGAAGAGGCCAAGCTGCTGTCGCAGCTCGACGTCTGGCTGCATTCCTGCAAATCCCAGGAGGAGCTGTTCCGCATTGTCAGCGCCTTCATGGCGAAGCTGTTTCCGCAATCCCAGGGCGAGCTCTACATCTACTCCAACTCGCGGGACGTTCTGGATGGCAAATGCCACTGGGGCGGGGCCGAGGTCCATGACCACATCTTTGCCGATGCCTGCTGGGCGCTGCGGCGCGGGCGGCAGTATCTCTATTCTGCGGATAAGATCGCCTTTCCCTGCGCCCATGTCGAGGAGCAGCCTGCCACCGATGAGCATGGCGATTACGTCTGTTTTCCGGTGGTCGCCCATGGCAATACCGTCGGTCTGCTGCATGTGAAATTTGCACCGGAAACCGACCCCAAGCGCAAGGTGGCGCTGCATCGCCTTGCCCTGCGCTGCGGCGAACATATCTCGCTGGCGGTGGCCAATGTCCGCCTGCGCGACGAATTGCACGACCAGTCCACCCGCGATCCGCTGACCGGTGTCTACAATCGGCGCTATTTCCTCGGCGAGCTGCGCAATGCGGTGGCGCTGGCCGACCGGCGCGCCAGCCAGCTGGGAGTGCTCAGCTTTGATGCGGACCGGTTCAAGACCTTCAACGACACCCATGGCCACGATGCCGGCGACATGGTGCTGCGCGCCATTGGCGACACGCTGAAGGATCTGTTCCGCAATGGCGAGATCTGCTGCCGGATGGGCGGCGAGGAATTTGCCGTCTTCCTGCCGGATACCGACAAGGAACAGACGATGGAGGTCGGCGAAGCGCTGCGTGTCGCGATTGAGGAAATCACACTGCGCTATGGCTCCGGCACGCTGCCGCGTGTCACCATCTCCATCGGCGTTGCCAGCTTCCCCGAGGATGGCCTGCTGCCGCAGGATCTGATGCACGCCGCTGACCGCGCGCTTTACGCGGCAAAGGATGCAGGCCGCAACTGCGTCGTGGATTGCCAGGAAGCCGATCCCGCCAACGGCCCCTTCTCCGGCAGCTGACCCCGACCGAACGTATGCGATGCTCCCGCCTTTGGCCGCACCTTTGGCCGCAGGGACCAGCCCGATATCGCTGGCACCAACTGGCGGATCACCAGCGCCTTACTGGTCGGTCAACTGGGGTCGCGCCAGCGGTTCACGATCGGATACCGACGATCCAGCCAGAACGCGCGCGGTGTGAGCCGCGCACCGGGGGCTGACTGAAAGCGTTTGTATTCGCTGATATAAATCAGGTGTTCCACGCGTTTTGCCGTCTCCCGCGAGAACCCGGCCGCAACGCAATCAGCAATCGAACCGTCCCGATCCACCAGGATCTCCAGCAACGCGTCCAGTTCGGGGTAATCCGGCAGGCTGTCGCTGTCCTTCTGATCGTCGCGCAGCTCGGCGCTCGGTGGCTTGTCGATGACCGAGGGGCGGATGACCTCCCCTTCCGGCCCCATCATCCAGTCGCGGTGATTGGCATTGCGCCAGCGGCAGGTCTCGAACACGCGGGTCTTGTAGAGATCCTTGATCGGGTTGTAGCCCCCCGCCATATCGCCGTAGATCGTGGCATAGCCCACGGCGACCTCGGATTTATTGCCGGTGGTCAGCAGCATCTCGCCAAATTTGTTGGACATCGCCATCAGGAGAAGCCCGCGCAGGCGCGACTGGATGTTCTCCTCGGTCAGCCCCTCCTCCATCCCGGCAAAGAGCGGCGCCAGCGTGTTGGTGATCGCGGCGCGCCCCTCGGCAATCGGGACGTAGTCGTAGCGCACGCCCAGCGCCTTTGCCACCGCTTCGGCATCGTCAAGCGAGGCTTGCGAGGTATATTCGGACGGCAGCATCACGCAGCGCACATTCTCAGCCCCAAGCGCATCGACCGCGATCGTGGCGACAATGGCGGAATCGACGCCACCGGAGAGCCCCAGCAGCACCTTCTTGAAGCCGGTCTTGCGCATGTAATCCCGCAGCGAAAGCGTCATGACGTGGTAATCCTGCTCCCACTCATCCGGCAGCACCGCCTTGGGGCCATCCACGGCGCGCCAGCCCTCGGCGGTCCGCTCCAGATCCAGATGGCAGATATCTTCGCGCAGGACCGGCATCTGCAAGGCCAGCGCCCCGCCCGGATTCAGCACAAACGAACCACCATCAAAAACCTGATCATCCTGGCCGCCCACCATATTGAGGTAGATCACCGGCAGATCGGTCTCGATCGAGCGGGCCACAATATGGTTGAGCCGCACATCCATCTTGTTGCGATAATTGGGCGATCCATTGGGGATCAGCAGGAACTCCGCGCCGGTTTCGGCCAAGGTTTCGGCCACATCCTCATACCAGCTATCCTCGCAGATCGGGCTGCCGATCCGGGTATCGCCAACCGCGTAAGGACCGCCCAGCGGGCCCGCATCAAAGATCCGCACCTCGTCAAAGACGGTGGCATTTGGCAGGTGATGTTTCAGCACCTGCGTGGTGATCTTGCCGCCCTTCAGGATCAGATAGGCGTTGTACAACCTATCGCCCTCGACCCAGGGGCTGCCGATCGCCAGCGCCGGACCATCGGCACAATCGGCGGCCAACCGCTCAACCTCGGCAATGGCAGCACGGTGGAAAACCGGCTTCATCACCAGATCCTGCGTGTTGTAACCGGTAATGAACATCTCTGGCAGGGCGACCAGATCAGCACCTGCCTCGCGGCCTGCGGCCCAGGCCTCGCGGGCCTTATCTGCATTGCCAGCCAGATCCCCGACGGTGGGGTTCAACTGGGCCAGTGTCACGCGAAAACGATCAGCCATCCTGCTTGCGTCCTTCGATAATCCTGCCTTCTGCCATTAAACAGATCACGCTGCGAGGGAAAGACCGCAGTGGCAAAAGACATTGCGACGGCGGCGGCTGTGGCATAGTTTCCTGTCAAACCGATCAACAGGCCCGCACCCCGGCTCCCCTTATGGCAAGCAGATATTCCATGACCCGTTTCACCACCGCCGCTCTTCTGACCTCCGCTCTGGCGCTTGGCGCTGCCGGGGTCGGACGCCCGGCCCTGGCCCAGGATGGCAAGGTGCTGACCACGCAGGATGAAATCGGCGGCATCTATGAGGGCACCTTTCGCGGCGGCCTGCAACATGGCACCGGCACCTACCGGCTGCCCAACGGCTATGAATATACCGGCGACTGGGTCGATGGCGAAGTCCGCGGTCGTGGCGTTGCGCGCTTCCCCAACGGATCCATCTACGAGGGCGAGTTCGTCAAAGGCAAACCCGAAGGCGCAGGCAAGATCACCTTTGCCGATGGCGGCACCTATGATGGCGAGTGGTCGAACGGCGTAATCAATGGCCAGGGGGTTGCGGTCTATGCCAATGGCGCGCGCTATGAGGGCGGCTTTCGCGATGCCAAGCACCATGGCAAAGGCATCATGCGCAATCCCGGCGGCTATGAATATGACGGCGACTGGGTCGATGGCCGCAAGGAAGGCACCGGCAAGATCACCTACCCGGACGGCGCCACCTATGAGGGCGACATCCGCGACGGCCAGCTGGAGGGCAAAGGCAAGCTGATCATGCCCGATGGTCTGGTTTACGAGGGCGATTGGTCCGCAAACCAGATGGATGGCACCGGCGTGTTGACCCAGCCCAATGGCGATATCTACGAAGGCCCGCTGGTGGCCGGCCGCCGTCAGGGCGAAGGCAAGCAGATCCATGCCAATGGCGATGTCTATATCGGCAATTTCGAGGATGACCTGCGCCACGGCGAAGGCACCTTCACCAAGACCGACGGCTATGTCTACACCGGCGAATGGCTGGCCGGTCAGATCGAGGGCAAGGGCCGCGTCACCTATCCCGACGGTTCGGTCTACGAGGGCCAATTCCGCGATGATCTCGCCGATGGCGTGGGCAAGATCACCTATCCCGACGGCTCCACCTACGAAGGCGACTGGGTGGCCGGCGTGATCGAGGGCAGCGGCACCACAACCTATCCCAACGGGCTGGTCTACACAGGCGAGTTCCAGAACGCCAAGAACCACGGCCAGGGCGTGATGACCTACCCTGACGGCTACCGCTATGACGGCGGCTGGAAAGAGGGGCAGCGCCATGGCGAAGCGGTTGTCACCTACCCCGACGGTTCGGTTTATACCGGCAGCTTTGCCAACAGCCAGCGCCACGGCACCGGCAAGATCGTGATGACAGATGGCTTCAGCTATGAGGGCGACTGGACCGAAGGCAAGATCAGCGGCCAGGGCGTCGCGACCTATGCCAATGGCGATGTCTACGAGGGCAGCTTTCTCAATTCCAAACGTCAGGGACCGGGTGTGATGCGTTATGCCAGCGGTCAGCAAGCCGAAGGCACCTGGGAGAACGGCGCGCTCAAAACCACCGGTGCGGCGGCACAGGACAGCGATGATGCCACAACAGCCGACCCGGCCACCGCCACCGACGATGCAAACGCCAGCAACTGATTACCGCTGACCCGCAGCACGGCCGACCGGATAGGCTGGCGCGCCCCACCGCCAAAAGGCGTAGCGGAGCCGCCGCACAGCGCGCGCCCAGCCATAAGGCGTAGCATGTCTGATCCGGGCCAACGGGTTACAGTCGCAGGCTTTGCCCATGCCCGGTCAATTTCTGTCTTTCCATTCGTCTTTGGCTCTGTATAACTCTGCGTCATGATGATGCGTGCAGATATCCCTTGCTTTGCCACCGCCCCGCGCGATGCAGATCTGCGCGCCCTACTGATCCTAATCCGCCTCTGAGCGTGCCATCCGGCGCGCCCGCTCAGAGGGGAAGGCATGCGCGCCACATGGATTGGATTTTAGGACAGACAAGAAAGATACCGACATGACGACTGCAGCTGACAAAGATCGCGTTTTGATCTTCGACACCACTTTGCGCGATGGCGAGCAGAGCCCCGGCGCAACCATGACCCATGATGAAAAGCTCGAGATTGCCGAGCTGCTGGATGACATGGGCGTCGACATCATCGAAGCGGGCTTCCCCATCGCCTCCGAAGGCGACTTCAAAGCGGTGAGCGAGATTGCCGAACGTTCCAAGAATGCCGTGATCTGTGGTCTGGCGCGCGCCAACTTCAAGGATATCGACCGCTGCGCCGAAGCCGTGCGCAAATCCGCACAGCCGCGCATCCACACCTTTATCGGCACCTCGCCGCTGCACCGCGCCATTCCCAACCTCACCATGGATGAGATGGCCGAGAAGATCCACGAGACGGTCACCCACGCCCGCAATCTGGTGGACAATGTGCAGTGGTCGCCGATGGATGCCACTCGCACCGAATGGGATTACCTCTGCCGGGTGATCGAAATCGCCATCAAGGCGGGCGCCACCACCATCAACATCCCCGATACCGTCGGCTATACCGCCCCGGTCGAGAGCGCCGATTTGATCAAGCGCCTGATCGAAACCGTGCCCGGTGCAGATGACGTGATCTTTGCCACCCATTGCCACAACGACCTCGGCATGGCGACCGCCAACGCGCTGGCTGCCGTTGCAGGAGGCGCGCGCCAGATCGAATGTACCATCAACGGTCTGGGCGAACGCGCGGGCAACACCGCCCTGGAAGAGGTGGTGATGGCGCTCAAGGTGCGCGGTGACATCATGCCCTTTACCACCGGCATCGACACCAAGAAGATCATGCACATCTCGCGCCGGGTCTCCACCGTGTCGGGATTTGTCGTGCAGCCGAACAAGGCCATCGTCGGCAAGAACGCCTTTGCCCATGAAAGCGGTATCCATCAGGATGGCATGCTGAAGAACAAGGAAACCTTTGAAATCATGCGGCCCGAGGATGTGGGCATTGCCGGCACCTCGCTGCCGCTTGGCAAACATTCCGGCCGTGCGGCGCTGCGCGACAAACTCAGCCAGCTCGGGTTTGAGGTGGGCGACAACCAGCTGAAGGATCTCTTTGTCCGGTTCAAAGAACTCGCCGACCGCAAGAAAGAGGTGTTTGACGACGACATCATCGCGCTGATGCGCACCAGCGGCGATGAGGATGACCACCTCAAGCTGGTGTCGATGAAAGTCGTATGTGGCACCGGCGGTCCCGCCGAGGCCACCATCGAAATGGAAGTCGACGGCAAGGATGTGACCGAGACCGCAGAAGGCGACGGCCCTGTCGATGCCGCCTTCAAGGCGATCCGCAAGATCCACCCGAACTCGGCCCATCTTCAGCTCTATCAGGTCCATGCGGTCACCGAAGGCACTGACGCGCAGGCCACTGTGTCTGTCCGACTGGAAGAAGACGGCGTGATCGCCACGGGCGAGAGCGCGAACACCGACACGGTTGTCGCCTCTGCCGCCGCCTATATCAGCGCCCTCAACCGCCTGATCATCCGCCGCAGCAAAATGGGCGAAGGCGCCGACACCCGCGAGATTTCCTACAAGGACATCACCTGATCAATGCGTTGATCTGAAACAGCAAAGGCCACCCGACGGGTGGCCTTTTTCGTTCTGCCCAGGGCCAACCGCCTCTGTTGGCCGCATCTCAGCCCAGACGGCTGAACAGTTTGGTCAGCCGCGCGGCTTCTTCCTCGGTGCCATAGGGCGCATTCACGATGAACATGCCCGAGCCGACCATCCGGTGCCCCTCCCGCGCCGGGGGAAACCGCACCTCATGACGCAATGCGCCGGCCAGCCCCTGCGCCTCCAGCGCGCTCAGCATCGGCTTATGCGCCCCGTCCGTCAGGATCGGATACCACAGCGCAATGACGCCAACGTTCCACTTGCGGTGCAGCTTGGCGATATGGCCGGGGATCTGGGCGTAGTCGCGCTTTACCTCATAGCTAGGATCAATCAGCAGCAGCCCGCGACGCGGCGTCGGCGGCGCCAGCGACTGCGCCAGTTCAAACCCGTCCTGCTGATGCACATGGACCCGCCGCCCCAGCCCATGCGACCACAGCGCCTGCCGCAGGGCGGCGTTTTCCTGCGGGTGCAGCTCGGCAAAATTGAGACTGTCGGCCTCGCGCAGCAGATGCGCTGCAATCAGCGGCGACCCCGGATAGGCCATCTCCCCATGGGCGCTGCGGGTTGCGGCAATGGCAGCAGCCAGCGGGTGATCCTCGGCCAGCAGGGCCTGATCCAGCAGGCGGCTGATCCCCGCCGCCGCCTCGCCGGTCTTGACCGCCTCTGCCGCATCCAGCTGATAGAGCCCGCGCCCGGCGTGGGTCTCGATATAGCTGAGCGGCTTGTCCTTCCGCGTGAGATAATCCAGCATCCGCGCCAGCAGCGCGTGTTTCTGAACATCGGCCAGATTTCCGGCGTGATAGATATGTTGATATGACAGCATCCCAGCCCTCTACCGCCAAACCGCCCCGGACAAAAGCCCCTTGCCGCAGCGGAGGGCGTTGGATCTGATGGCTCAGACCGCTGGCATCTGCTGCGTTGCACAGTGAATGCCGCCACCCAATTCGCCCAGCGGGTCTACGTTCAGCGTGACTATTTCCCGTCCCGGATAGTGACGCGCCAGCGCGTTCCGCGCGATCTCATCGGTTGCACCATCCCCGAATTCCGCCGCGACCACCGCGCCATTGCAGACGTAATAATTGGCGTAAGAGGCGACAAAATCGAACCTTTTGATCCGACGGATATGAGGTTCGGGGATAACCTCAACCTCCAGCCCCGCCCCGACCATCCGGTCATGCGTGTCCAACGCAGCCATATGGAACGGATCGGCGCTATCAGGGGTATCGGGCAGGTTCATAAGAACACGCCCCGGCCCGGTGAAACGTGCGAGGCTATCGATATGATAATCCGTGATATCCTCCCCCCGGACCCCCTCGGCCCAGATCATGCGATCCGCCCCATAAGCCTCCAGCAGCCGTTGTTCTATCTGATCGCGTGACAGCCCGGGGTTCCGGTTTTTGTTCACCCAGCTGCTCTCATGTGCCATCAGCAGCCCGTGCCCATCCTGCTCCACGCCGCCTGCCTCGCCATGCAAACCGGTTGGCAACAGCGGCAGCCCCAAACGCTCGGCCACCCGTCCTGCGATCTGGCTGTCCCGCCGGTTGACCTGCTTTTTGCCCCAGCCGTTGAACTGGATATGGCTGATCGCCAAGCCGCCTGCGCCATCGATCACAAAGATAGGCCCTGAATCGCGGCACCACAGATCCTCGGTCGGGATATCCCACAACTCAACATCCGCAGACAGCTTGGCGCGCGCGCCGCTGTGATCCGCTGCCGCCGCGAGCACTGTGACAGGTTCAAACGCCGCAATCGCATTGGCGATATCTGCAATCGACTGCTGCGCCATGTCGCGGAACACAGGATCGGGATGCACCTTCCTGCTGACCGGCCATTGCATGAAGGTCCGCTGATGCGGCGCTTCCTCCGGTGGGACAAAAAATCCGGACCCGGCAACGGCAGTTTGTCCTGTGATCAGATTTGCCATGCCGAAGGCCCCGCCAGCCAGTAAGAAATTTCGCCGCTTCATCGCCGTTCCCTTCGCCGACCAAACATCCGCAAGGATCAAGCTTAACAACGCTGCGCAAACAAGAGAAGCAACATCGCGCGGCCCTGTACCGCCTCCGATAGTTGCCGGAGGCGTGCGGTTTTGCGGGGCGCGCTTATCAGATCCGCGCCACACCTGCCCACACTGCCAATCGGATCGGTTGTCTGCCTTTCCCATGGGGCACCCCGCAGTGGCGGCGAAAAGGCGCCTTTTGATCGGAATCCGCCCTTTCGCCACCTCCCGGCGCTGCTTATAAGACATAAAGCCCGCGCTCAGCAGAGTCGCGGGACAGGTGGCAGTTTTACAGGGTCCTAATACATGTCGATCTTTGGAAGTCTTGGCGGGTTGTTCACGTCTGATATGGCAATTGACCTCGGCACGGCGAACACGCTCGTCTATGTCAAGGGTCGCGGTGTCATCCTGTCGGAACCCTCCGTTGTCGCCTATCATGTGAAGGACGGCGTGAAAAAAGTGCTCGCAGTTGGCGAGGATGCCAAGCTGATGCTGGGCCGCACCCCCGGCTCCATCGAGGCGATCCGCCCGATGCGCGAAGGGGTGATTGCCGATTTTGACACCGCCGAAGAGATGATCAAGCATTTCATCCGCAAGGTGCACAAACGCTCCACCTTCTCCAAGCCCAAGATCATCGTCTGCGTCCCGCATGGCGCCACCCCGGTTGAAAAACGCGCGATCCGCCAGTCGGTGCTCTCCGCAGGCGCCCGCCGCGCCGGGCTGATCGCCGAGCCGATCGCCGCCGCCATTGGTGCCGGGATGCCGATCACCGATCCCACCGGCAACATGGTCGTGGACATCGGCGGCGGCACCACCGAGGTTGCGGTTCTGTCGCTGGGCGACATCGTCTATGCGCGCTCGGTTCGCGTTGGTGGCGACCGGATGGATGAGGCGATCATCAACTACCTGCGCCGTCAGCAGAACCTTCTGGTGGGCGAGGCCACGGCCGAACGCATCAAGACCTCCATCGGCACCGCCCGGATGCCCGACGACGGCCGCGGCCAGTCGATGCAGATCCGCGGCCGCGACCTGCTGAACGGCGTGCCGAAGGAAATCGAGATTTCGCAGGCCCAGGTCGCCGAAGCGCTGGCGGAACCCGTGCAGCAGATCTGCGAAGCGGTGATGACCGCGCTGGAAACCACACCGCCGGATCTGGCGGCGGATATCGTGGATCGCGGCGTGATGCTGACCGGCGGCGGCGCGCTGCTGGGCGATCTGGATCTGGCCCTGCGCGAACAGACCGGTCTGGCGGTCTCCATCGCCGATGAAAGCCTGAACTGCGTGGCGCTTGGCACCGGCAAGGCGCTGGAATACGAAAAACAGCTGGCACATGCCATTGATTACGACAGCTGAGCGGTCCGGCCATCGCTAGGATGGCCGACGCCCGGCGCCGGGAAGGAATACCTTGGCCAAAGACCGGTCCCAGCGTGATGACTATACCGCCCCGCTGCGCCGCCTGCTGACCGGGGTTATCTGCCTATGCCTGCTGGCGATTTTCCTGATCTGGCGGATCGACAGCCCAAGGGTCGAACGGTTTCGCGCCCAAATCGTCGATGCCGTTGTTCCCAGCATGGACTGGGCCATGGTCCCGGTTGAGGGCGCCATCAACCTGCTGCGCGATTTTCAGAGCTATCAGCGGCTTGCCGAACAGAACCGCGAACTGCGCAGCGAATTGCGCCAGATGAGCGCCTGGAAAGAGGCGGCGCTACAGCTGGAACAGGAAAACGCCCGCCTGCTGGATCTCAACAATGTGCGGCTCGACCCCCGCCTGACCTTTGTCACCGGTGTGGTCATGGCCGACAGCGGCTCGCCCTTTCGCCAGTCGGTGATCCTGAACGTCGGCGCGCGTGACGGGGTGCGCGACGGCTGGGCGGCGATGGATGGCATCGGCCTTGTCGGGCGGATCTCCGGCACCGGGCAGGATACCGCGCGGGTGATCCTCCTCACCGATGCTGCCAGCTCCGTCCCCGCGCTGATCCAGCCCTCCGGGCAAAGCACGCTGGTGGCTGGCGACAACAGCCCGGCGCCGGTGATCGACTTTCTCGAAAACCCCGATCTGGTCCGCCCCGGCGACCGGGTGGTCACCTCGGGCGATGGCAAGGTGTTCCCGGCAGGTCTGCTGATCGGGCAGGTCACGCAGGACCGTTTTGGCCGCCTGCGGGTGCGCCTTTCGGCCGATTACGAGCGGCTGGAATTCCTGCGGGTGCTGCGCCATCACGGATCTGAGGTGATCAAGGATCCCGGCGGGCTGGTGGTTCCGGCACCGGGCATCAATATTCCGCAACCCCGGCCCGAGGGGCTGGGCGATGGGGCGGCGGCGGAGGCCGGAGATGGCCAATAACGCCCCGGCGCGGATCTGGCTCATGCGCGCGGCCTTTCCGGCGCTGGCCCTCGTGATCATGTTCTTTCACCTGCTGCCGCTGGATACGCTGCCCTCTCGCTGGGCGCCGCCGGATCTGATGCTGGCGCTGGTCCTGGCCTGGTCGCTCCGGCGTCCCGACTATGTGCCGACGCTGCTGATTGCCCTCACCTTCCTGCTGGCCGATCTGCTGTTCCAGCGGCCACCGGGGCTGATGGCGCTATTGGTGGTTCTGGCCTCCAGCTTTCTGAAATCACAGGTTCAGCCGCACCGTGAAACCGCCTTTCTCGGCGAATGGTTCACGGTGGCGGTGACCGTCACCGCCGTGACCCTGCTCAACCGGCTGATCCTGGCGATTCTGGGGGTGGTGCAGCCGTCGCTGGGGTTGATTCTGATCCAGATGGTGGCAACATTGCTGATCTATCCGCTGGTCGCGCTGGCCAGCCAAAGCCTGCTGGGGGTGCGCAAACTCTCCCCCGCCGAGGCAGAAGCCCTGGGAAGCCGCTGATGAAACGCAACGTCAAGGATGTCGAGGCCTCACATCGCAAACTCAGCCGTCGCGCCCTGCTCTTGGGCGGGTTGCAGCTGGCCTTTGCCGGTGGTCTGGCGATGCGGATGCGTCACCTTCAGGTCGATCAGGCTGACCAGTTCCGCCTCTTGGCCGAGGAAAACCGCATCAACCTGCGCCTGATCCCCCCGGCACGGGGGCAGATCTACGACCGCAACGGCACAATTCTGGCGCAGAACGCGCAATCCTACCGGATCACCGTGGTGCCCGAGGATGCCGGCGATGTGGGCGACGTCATCGACAAACTGTCGCGACTGCTGACGCTGGACCCCGAAGACATCGAACGCGCCATGGCTGAAATGCGCCGCTCGCCACCGTTCCTGCCAATCACCCTGGCCGATCAGATCAGCTGGGACGACATCTCCAAGGTTGCGGTCAACGCCCCCGCCCTGCCCGGCATCACGCCCGAGGTCGGCCTCACGCGGGTCTATCCGCAGCATGAGGATTTTGCCCATGTGATCGGCTACGTCGGGCCGGTCTCGGATTATGACCTCAGCAAGATGGAAGACCCAGAACCGGTGCTGATGATCCCGCGCTTTCAGATCGGCAAGGTCGGGTTTGAGGCCAAGCGCGAGGATGTGCTGCGCGGCAAGGCCGGCGCCAAACGTGTCGAGGTCAACGCCACCGGTCGCGTCATGCGCGAGCTGGATCGCCGCGAAGGCGAGGCCGGCGCCGACATGCAGCTGACCGTCGATGCCGATCTGCAAAACTACACCCAGGCGCGGCTTGGCCTCGAGAGCGCCAGCGCCGTGGTCATCGACTGCGAAAACGGTGATGTGCGCGCCATTGCCTCTTCGCCCAGCTTTGATCCCAACCTCTTTGTGCGGGGTATCTCGGTAGCCGACTACCGGATGCTGACCGAAGACCCCTATCGCCCGCTGGCCAATAAATCCGTTCAGGGCACCTATCCGCCCGGATCGACCTTCAAGATGATCACCGCCCTTGCCGCGCTGGAAGAAGGCCTGATCGGCACCGAAGATACCGTCTGGTGCCCCGGCCATCTGGAGGTCTCGGGCCGCCGCTTCCACTGCTGGAAACGCGCAGGCCATGGCCATGTCGATCTCAATACATCGCTCAAAAGCTCCTGCGATGTCTATTACTACGATCTCGCCATCAAGGTCGGCATCGACAAGATTTCCGCCATGGCAAAACGCTTTGGCCTTGGCGTGCGCCACGATCTGCCAATGTCCGCCGTGGCCAAGGGGATCGCCCCCAACAAGGAATGGAAATCAAAGACCTACGGTCAGGACTGGCTGGTTGGTGACACCGTGAACTCCTCTATCGGCCAGGGCTATCTTCTGGCTTCGCCCATGCAGCTGGCGGTGATGACCGCACGTCTGGCCACCGGGCGTTCGGTGACGCCGCGCCTGCTGAAATCCATCGACGGGGTGGACCAGCCCAGCGGTGCCGGGGAGCCGATTGGCGTCAACGAGAACAATCTGCGCACGATCCGCCGGGGCATGTATTCGGTCAGCAACGAACGGCGCGGCACCGGCTACGGCTCCCGGATCATCGCCGAGGGCATGCGCATGGCGGGCAAGAGTGGCACCAGTCAGGTCCGCAATATCACCGCCGCAGAGCGCGCCGCCGGGGTAATCCGCAACGAGGACCTGCCCTGGGAACGGCGCGACCATGCTCTGTTTGTCAGCTACGCGCCCCATGACAACCCGAAATTCGCCGTTGCGGTGGTGGTGGAACATGGCGGTGGCGGCTCCAAGGCGGCGGCGCCGATCGCCCGCGACGTGCTGCTACAGGCGCTCTACAATGGCACGCCACCGCTTGAGGCCTACCCCAAGAAGGACCGCAGCCGTATCGAAGCCCAGCAGGACCGTCTGGAACGTGAACGCATCCAGCGCACCAGCCGCAACAGCGACAGTGGTCAGGCCTGAGATGGGCCTGCGTGAACAGGGGCGGACCGCGACAAGAGGACAGCCATGAGCTATCTTGCCAATAACGCGCAATCGGTGCCGACCGGCCTGCGCAAGATCCTCTATCTCAACTGGCCGTTGACCCTGCTTCTGGCCAGCGTCGCCAGCGTCGGTTTCCTGATGCTCTATTCGGTGGCGGGCGGCAGTTTCTCCCCCTGGGTGGAACCGCAGGTCAAACGCTTCCTGCTTGGGCTTTCGGTGATGCTGGTGGTGGCCATGATCCCGATCTGGTTCTGGCGCAATATCTCGGTACTGGCCTATCTGGTCTCGGTGCTCTTGCTGGTGGCGGTGGAATTCTTCGGCACCGTTGGCATGGGGGCGCAGCGCTGGATCGACATTGGCTTTATGCGGCTACAGCCATCGGAGCTGATGAAGATCACGCTGGTGATGCTGCTGGCCGCTTATTACGACTGGCTGCCACCGGAGCGCTGTTCACGGCCGCAATGGGTGATCCTGCCGGTGATCCTGATCCTGCTGCCCACCTTTCTGGTGCTGCGCCAGCCCGATCTTGGCACCTCCATCCTGCTGATGGCCGCCGGAGGGGGCGTGATGTTCCTTGCCGGTGTGCACTGGGCCTATTTTGCCGCCGTCATCGGCGCCGCAGTGGGTCTTGTCGCGGCCGTGTTCAAAAGCCGGGGCACCGACTGGCAGCTGCTGAAAGACTATCAGTTCCGCCGCATCGACACCTTTCTCGATCCCTCGCAGGATCCGCTCGGCGCCGGCTACCACATCACCCAGTCGAAGATTGCGCTGGGGTCCGGCGGCTGGTCCGGCCGCGGTTTCATGCAGGGTACCCAGTCACGGCTGAACTTTCTGCCCGAGAAACACACCGATTTCATCTTCACCACCCTGGCCGAAGAATTCGGGTTTATCGGCGGGTTCACCCTGCTGTTCATCTACATGCTGGTGATCCTGTTCTGCATTGCCACGGCGCTTGCCACCAGGGACCGGTTTTCCTCTTTGGTCACGCTGGGCGTCGCCATCACATTTTTCCTGTTCTTTGCGGTGAATATGTCGATGGTGATGGGGCTGGCACCCGTGGTCGGCGTGCCGCTGCCGATGGTCTCCTACGGGGGGTCGGCGATGCTGGTGCTGCTGGCCGCCTTTGGTCTGGTGCAAAGCGCCAATATCCACCGCCCGCGATAGGCGTCGGCTAGAGCGCTGCCAGCAAGACCCGCGTCAGCGCGCTGTCCGCATCGCGCTGATGGAGAAGCACGCCCAGCCGCCGTTCCGCGTCATCAAAGGGCGTGAACCGCAGCCCGCCATATCGTCCCACCCCTTCCCAAAGCGGCACAACCGCCTGCGCGGTGCCCTCTGCCACCATCTGGGCAATCAGTTCCAGCGCATCCAGTTCCGCCAGGATCTCCGGCGCCTCGACCCTCTGCGTCAGCGCATGCCAGCAGCGCGCGCCACCCCAGGCGTCCCGGCTGTAGATCAGATAGGGCAGCGGCTCTTCAGCGGCCTTCTCAGCCTGCAACAGCCCGATGGGTTGCCGGGCGATCTCGGTGAACACATAGGATTTTGGCAGCAGAAAGGGCGGTTCGATCAACAGGGCTGCATCGACCTGCCCCTGTTCCATCGCCGCATAAAGCCCCTCAGAGGTGCCGGGCACCAGCTGCAACGCAACCTCCGGCGCGGCGGCTCTCAGATGCCGCAGGATCGCGCCCGCGTAATCTCCCATCGCCGTCGATACCGCGCCCAGCCGCAACCGCCCGGTCAGCGCGGCGCCGCGCAGCTCTCCCCGCAGCTCGGCCTCTGCCCGCAGCATGTCACGCATCCGTGGCAGCAGCCGACGACACTCCGCCGTTGGCTGCATGACCCGGCCCGCCCGGCACAGCAGCGCCACGCCCACATCAGCCTCCAATGCGGCAATCCGCTGCGAGATGGCCGAGGCGGTGATCCCCTCACGCCGCGCCGCCGCCGCAAGGGAGCCTTCTTCAATCGTGGCAATCAGGCTGGTGAGAAATCGTGTGTCCATAGATATCCTTATGTCTGAACATAGAAAAACAAGCTACCCTTTGCACGCCTCACCGCCTATCCCCTTAGGCACAGAGTTAAGGGAGCACAGAGATGAGCATTTTTCACCTCGCCTATCACGTGGATGATCTTGACAGGGCGCGCGGCTTTTACGGGGATCTGCTGGGCTGTCAGGAAGGGCGCAGCACCGAGACCTGGGTCGATTTCAACTTCTTCGGCCATCAGATTTCGCTGCACCTCGGGCCAGTTTTTGCCACCGCCAAGACCGGCAGGGTCGGCGAACACATGGTGCCGATGCCCCACCTCGGGGTGATCCTGCCGCAGGGTGACTGGCGCGCGCTGGCTGACCGGCTGGAGGCGGTGGGTGTTGACTTCACCATCGCCCCCACCACCCGGTTTGCGGGCGAGCCGGGAGAGCAAAGCACGATGTTCTTTCACGATCCTGCGGGCAATCCGATCGAAATCAAGGGATTTGCCGATATGGACGGGGTGTTTGCCACATGATCAACGTCCAGTTCGCCGCCCTGCCCGAACGCTGGGCCAGCTATCAGGCACCTTTGCGCGCCGCCTTTGCCGAGGCCGGGCTGGAGGTTGATCTGCGCCTCGATCACGCGCCGGGAGAGGTCGATTACGTGGTCTATGCCCCCAATTCCGAACTTCAGGACTTTACCCCCTATACCCGCTGCAAGGCGGTGCTGAGCCTCTGGGCCGGGGTGGAAAAGATCGTCGGCAACCAGACCCTCAAGATGCCGCTCTGCCGGATGGTGGATCCGGGGCTGACCGCAGGCATGGTGGAATGGGTCTCCGGCCATGTGCTGCGCTATCACCTCGGCATCGACCGCACGATCCGCACGCAGGACAGATGGGACCCCGTGGTGCCGCCGCTGGCCGAGGAACGGCCGGTCACCGTGCTGGGCCTTGGCGCATTGGGGCAGGCCTGCGCGCAGATGCTGGCAAAGCTGGGCTTCCCGGTCACCGGCTGGTCGCGATCCGAAAAATCCATCGACGGCATCACCTGCCGCCACGGCGAGCCCGGGCTGCGCGCAGCGCTCAGCGCCGCCGAAATCGTGATCCTGCTGCTGCCCGATACACCCGCCACCGAGAATACGCTGAACCGTGACACGCTCGCCCTGCTGCCCCGTGGCGCACGGATCATCAACCCCGGACGCGGCCCGCTCGTTGAGGATGATGCCCTGCTGGCCGCGCTCGACAGTGGTCAGATCGGCCATGCCACGCTGGATGTTTTCCGGGTGGAGCCGCTGCCGCTGGATCATCCCTATTGGGCCCATCCCAATGTGACCGTGACGCCCCATATCGCGGCCGAAACCCGCGCCATCACTGCCGCACGGGTGATTGCCGAAAACATTCGCCTGGGCGAGGCCGGACAGCCCTTGCGCCATCAGGTGGACCGCAATCTGGGCTATTGATCACCCAGGTGGGCGGCAGTTCTTAACATCCAGCAAACCTGCCGCCCGCCCCGCTCAGAATCGTTTCAGACCCTTGCGCTAGTCTCTCGGGCAATCGCGATTGCAGGATCCGGGTCTGGCACCCCGGCTCCGACCAGGAACCGGGCCTCAGTGTGTGAGGCTGTGCAGAGAATTTGAGCACGCGGGCCATCAACCCGCCCCTCTCCGCCCCCGTGGCGGCGCCGTCCACTTTATGCCGCAACCGCCCGGTTGCAGAACAAGTCCCCAGTTCCAAGACTGGCAGATCAGCACGGCAGCACCCCCCGGACGACCACAGGTCGCGCCGGTGATGACCCGTGTTTGGACAACAGCCACCCCGACGCACCATGCCGGGCCACGTTTTCACAGCACCGATCATCATCGAAATTTCCAAATAGTGCAGCCCCAATCCGCCCCCGGCCATGTCCCCGCAAAACCACGATCAGCGCGACGTCGGGTCCGCTCAGCCCCGTCCAGACCGGCTGAGCGCCATAATGGCTGGCCAAATGCGAGAAACTTGCGCTACGGTTCTTCAAAAAACATAAAAACAGGGACGGAACTAGATGAACAATCGCTTAAGGAAGATCACCATCGTCGGCGGCGGCACGGCGGGGTGGATGACGGCGCTGATCCTGGAGACGGAATTCTCCCGCACCTCGGCACCAAAGGACTGCCCGCGGATCTGCCTGATCGAAAGCCCAAATATCGCCACGGTCGGCGTCGGAGAGGCAACGGTGCCACGGATGCCGAAGACGCTTCGTCAGGCGGGCATATCCGAACGCAATTTCTTCCGCGAAACCAACGCCTCCTTCAAGCTCGGTGTGAAATTCTGCAACTGGAACAAGGACCCGAAGGGCAATCGCATCGACTATGTGAACCCCTTTGCCCATGGTCAGCTGCTGGAGGGGCTGGAGGCCGCTGAATATTTCCTGCGCTTTGGCAACGGCGACCGGGATTTCACCCAGTCCATCGCGCCACATGATGATCTGGGCCGCCTGTGCAAGGGCGCACGCCCCTTGGGCCAACCGGAGTTCGAACAGCGGTTCGGCTATGCCTATCATCTGGACGCGGTGAAATTTGCAGGCATGCTCACCAGGGTCTGCACCAAACGCGGTGTTGAGCATATTCAGGACGAGGTGACATCGGTCGAACTGGATGAACAGGGCAATGTCAGCCACCTGATGCTGGAACAGCGCGGCCGCCACGATATCGAAATGGTCATCGACTGCACCGGTTTCCGCGGGCTGATCATCAATCAGGCGCTGGGTGAGCCGTTCATGGATTATTCCGACTACCTGCCCAATGACCGCGCTATGGCCTTGCAGATTGAACATCCCGACCCGGAAAAAATCGAAAGCCTGACCCGTTCCACCGCCCTTGGGGCCGGCTGGACGTGGCGGGTGCCGCTCTACAACCGTGTGGGCACCGGCTATGTGTTCTCCTCGGCCCATCGCACCGATGATCAGGCGGCGGATGAATACCTTGAATGGCTGGGGGACAGTGGCAAAGGGGCGACGCCACGGGTGATCCCGATGCGGATCGGACGCGTGCGCAATGCCTGGGTCAAGAACTGTCTGGCCATTGGTCTGGCCGGCGGGTTTATCGAACCGCTGGAAAGCACCGCTATCCACATGATCGACCACGCCGTGCGCTGGTTTGCCGAACATCTGCCAACGCGCGAGATCGCCCCCTCCCTGCGCAGCCGATACAACCGGCAGATGGACAAGCTCTATGACGAGGTGCTGGAATTCATCTGCCTGCACTACCGGCTCGGCAACCGCACCGATGACCAATACTGGATCGACGCCCGCACGGAGATGAAGATCCCGGATCGCCTAGCCGAGAACCTTGAACTCTGGCAGCACCGCCTGCCGATGCCCCATGATATCGAATTTGCCACCCTGTTTGATTACCGGGTCTACCAGACCGTGCTTCTGGGCAAACAGGTCTATGATACCGGCTATGGCCCCGGCATCCGGGATCGTCTGCGCCCATTGAAGAAACCGATCTGGTTCCAGTGGTGGAAGGGCGCGAAGGTGGATCTGGCGAACATCCTGAAGTCAATGCCGGATCACAAAACCCTGCTGCGCGACATCCGCGGCGAACTGGACCAGCCAAGCTTTGGCATGGCGGCGGCGATGAAACCGACAGTGCCGATGCCCGGCGCCGCCCCGGTGCCCTGGGCGATCCAGAACATGCCGAGCTTCAGCGAGATTGAGAGCGGTCAGAAAGACCTGCAACTGTTCTAGGCAGGCCTGCGCCCCCCCTCACCGCAGATCACGGGGGCACAACCACAAACGAGAGAGGGCAGACGCATCGCACCTGCCCTCTCACATTTCAGAAAAAACCAGTGTGCGGATTATTTTGCCGCCAGCCCCCGCCCCTTCAGCAACGCATCGACACCGGGCAGTCGGCCCCGGAACGCCGTGTACAGCTCCGCCGGATCGCGCGAGCCGCCGGTCGACAGGATATGCGCCTCCAGCGCCTTGGCGCGTTCGGGGTCAAAAGCACCGCCCGCCTCCTCAAATGCGGCAAAGGCATCGGCGTCCATCACCTCCGACCACATGTAGCTGTAATACCCCGAGGAATAGCCGTCGCCCGAGAACACATGGGCGAAATGCGGGGTGGCGTGGCGCATGATGATCGCCGACGGCATCCCGATCTCGGCCAGAACCTCGGCCTGTCTGGCCATCGGATCCTTCGGCGCAGGCCCGTCGTGAAATGCCAGATCCACCAGTGCAGAGGCCACATATTCCACCGTCTGGAACCCCATATCAAAGGTCGAGGCCGCCAGCACCCGGTCGCGCATCTCCACCGGCATCGGTTTGCCGGTTTCGGCGTGGGTGGCGAATTTGCCCAGAACCTCCGGCACATCCAGCCAGTGCTCATAGAGCTGCGAGGGCAGTTCGACAAAATCGCGCGCCACCGAGGTGCCGGAGATGCTCTCGTAACTCACATCCGACAACATCTGGTGCAGCGCATGGCCGAACTCGTGGAACAACGTGCGCGCATCATCATAAGACAAGAGCGCCGGATCCCCCTTGGCAAAGTTGCAGACGTTGATCACAACCGGTGTCTGCACCTTGGGGAAATTCGCCTGGCTGCGCATTGCCGAACACCACGCACCGGAGCGTTTGGAGGAGCGGGCGAAATAGTCACCAATGAACACGGCCACATGCGCGCCATTGCGGGTCACCTCCCAGGCGCGGCAATCCTCGTGATAGAGCGGCACATCAAGCGGCGTGAACTCCAGCCCGAACAGCCGCGTCGCGCAGTCAAACGACGCCTCGATCATCCGATCCAGCTGGAAATATGGCTTCAGCTCCGCCTCATCCAGATCATGCTCTGCCTTGCGCCGTTTCTCCGCGTAATAGCGCCAGTCCCAGGGCTCCAGCTCGCCGTTGATGCCATCATCCTGCATCATCTTCGTCAGCACCCAGGCATCCGCTTCCGCCTGCGCCTTGGCCGGTTCCCAGACCTGCATCAGCAGATCGCGCACCGCGGCCGGGGTCTTGGCCATCTCGGTCTCCAGCTTGTAGGCCGCGAAATTCTCATAGCTAAGCAGCTTGGCCCGCTCTTCGCGCAGGGCCAGAATTTCGGCGGCAATCTTGCGGTTGTCGCTGTCGCCGCCATTGGCACCACGCGCGGCCCAGGCCTCGAACGCCGTCTTGCGCAGGTCGCGGCGGGGCGAGAATTGCAAAAACGGAGTGATGAGCGAGCGCGACAGCGTGACCGCCGGCCCCTCCAGCCCCTTGTCCTTGCCCGCCGCGCGGGCAGCATCGACCACAAATTGCGGCAGGCCGGTCAGATCCTCTTCGCCGAGCTCCATATACCAGCTGCGTTCATCCGCCAGCAGGTTCTGGGTAAACTCGGTCCCAAGGGTCGCGAGCCGGGATTTGATCTCCTGCATACGGGTGTCATCCGCGCCTTCCAGCGCCGCACCGCCGCGTACAAATCCGCGATGGGTCAGCATCAGGACGCGCTGCTGTTCCTCGGTCAGATCCAGCGTATCGCGCTGATCCCACACCGATTTGACGCGCGCATAAAGCGCCTTGTTGGCGGTGATGGCGGAAAAATGCGCCGCCAGCTTCGGGGAAAACGCCCGCTGCAACGCTTCGCGCTCGGAGTTACTGTCCGCACCAGCCACGCTGTAGAACACCGACAAAACCTGCTCCAGCTCGCGGCAGGGGGTTTCCAGCGCCTCGATCACATTGGCAAATGTCGGCGCCTCATCCGAGGCGGCAATGGCGTCAATCTGCGCCTTATGCGCAGCCAGCGCCTCATCCAGCGCAGGGGCAAAATCACTGTCCTTGATCTGGTCGAAGGGGGCAATTTCAAACGGCGTGTCCCAGTTGGACAGCAGCGGATTGGTCATGGCAAATCTCCTTTGTGAGGAAGCTATGCCCGCCCCTGCCCGCCGTCCAGAGGCACAGTCGAGAGAATTTCACCGATTGCCGCCGGAGCCTGCCCGCTACCGGCGCTCCTCGCGGCGACGCAGGTGTTTCTCAAACCGCCTGAGCGCCAGCGACAGGCCAATTGTTAGCGTGAGGTAAATCAGCGCCACCACATTATAGGTCTCGAAATAGCGGAAATTGCCCACCGCCGTGATCTTGCCCAGCTGGGTGACATCGGCGACCCCCAGCACAGAAACCAGCGAACTGTCCTTTACCAGTGCCACAAAATCATTGCCAAGCGGCGGCAGGATGGTGCGGATCGCCTGCGGAAACACGACAAAGCGAAAGCGGTGCCAGCGGCTGAGACCCAGCGCCTTGGCCGCCTCGATCTGGCCCGCATCCACCGATTGCAGACCGGCGCGGAACACCTCTGAAATAAAGGCGGAATAGGCGATCATCAGCGCGATAACGGCCCGCCACAGCAGTGGGAAATTGCGGGTACGGATCGGATCCAACCCGATCTGCGCGCCGATCCAGTTGCGCAGTTCCACCAGCGCTGGCGCCAGCACAAAGGCGACGTAAAGCAGCAGTACGATGATCGGGATGCCCCGCACCACCTCGATATAGAACCGCGCACCCTGCCGGATCACCAGCCAGCGCGATCCCGCAGCCAGCGCCAGCCCAAGCCCCAGAAGAGAGGCCAGGAAAAAGCTCACCAGCGTGACAAAGATCGTCAGCTGGACGCCACGCATCAGGGTGCTGAGGATATTGAGATAGAGATCATCCGAAACCACCCGCCAGATCAGCGTCGCCCCGATCAGGATCACCGCCGCCAGCCACCATGGGAAATCTTCTTTTTTGCTGTCCGCCCAACGGTTTTGCCTGCCCGGTCTTGGCTCTTGCTCGTTCATCTCTGCCCCATGATGTGGAAATCCCCGGCGCTAGGGCCGGGGATTGGTCATAGTCTGCCGCCGGGTCAGCCGCCCAGCTTATACTCCAGGAACCACTTGGTGTTCAGCGCATCCAGCGTGCCATCCGCCTCCATCGAGGCGATGGCGGCGTTGATCGGCGCCACCAGATCGCTGCCCTTGGGGAAGATGAAGCCGAAATCCTCGGTCCCGAGCGGCTCGCCCACGATCTTCAGCGCCCCGTCCGAGGCCTGCACATAGCCATTGGCGGCGGTGCTGTCCGACAGTGCCAGATCCACATCGCCCGTGCGCAGCGCCTGAATCGCCGCGCCAAAGGTTTCAAACAGCTTGATCCGCGGGTTGGCCTCATCGCCGTCAAGGATATCATAGACGGTCACATAAAACGGCGTGGTGCCGGGCTGGGCCCCGGCCAGAAGATCCGCATTGGCAGCAAAACTGGCGGCATCGTCAAAGCGGCTCTCATCCCCGGCCACGATCATGCGCATCTGCGAGGTCAGATATTTGTCGGAGAAATCCACTTTTTCCTTGCGGTCGTCGCGGATGGTGATGCCGGTCATGCCCATGTCATACTGACCATCGCTCACCGCCGGGATCATTGCGTCCCAGCTGGTGGTTTCATAGACGACTGTGATGTTGATCCGCTCGGCGATCTCCGCGATGGCGTCATATTCCCAGCCGATGGCTGTGCCGCTGGCAGGGTCGACAAATTGCAGCGGCGGATAGGCGTTCTCCACCGAGACCACCACTTCGCGCCCCTCAAGGTCCGGCAGATCCGCCGCCGTGGCAGCGGTAGACAGCAGGGCCAGGCCTGCGGCAGCGGCGATGGTTTTCACCGCGCCCTGGGTCATGTTGAATGTCATTTTGTCCTCCCCTTTGGTTTTGATTGATCAATCGCTGCGTCTGGTTCCGTCAGACCCCCTCCGCGCGCCTGCCGAGGAGCGCCGCGTCAGGCTCCACGCCGGCATCGGCGCCACCGGCACAGATCGGGCAATCGGGCTGGCCGCGCAGGGTGATCTTGCGGCTTTCGGCATAAAGGCCGTCATAGATCAGCATCTCACCACGCAGCACCGCACCGGCACCGGTCAGCGCCTTCACCGCCTCCAGCGCCATCATCGCGCCGATGACACCGGGCAGCGGCCCGACCACCCCGGCCTCGGAACAGCTGGGCGCCAGCCCGGCCGCCGGTGCTTCGGGAAAGATGCACTGATAGCAGGGGCCGCTGACCGAGGGCTGGAACAGCGAGATCTGCCCCTCCCACTGCGACAGCGCGCCTGAAATCAACGGCTTGCCCAGCGCCACCGCCGTGCGATTGGCCAGATAGCGGGTTTCGAAGTTGTCGGTGCCGTCGAGAATCAGATCGTAATCGGCAAAAAGATCCGCCGCGATCTCGGCATCCAGGCGGCGATGATAGGGGCGCACCTCCACATAGGGGTTCTGCGCCACCATCGCGGCCTGCGCCGAAAACACCTTGGGCCGCCCGATATCATCATCGCGGTGAATGACCTGCCGTTGCAGATTGGCGTTCTCCACCAGATCATCGTCGATGACGCCGATGGTGCCGACGCCAGCGGCGGCCAGATATTGCAGCGCAGGCGCGCCCAGACCACCGGCTCCGATCACCAGCACGCGGGCGTTGCGCAGTTTTTTCTGCCCGGGGCCACCCAGCTCGCGCAGGACAATATGGCGGGCGTAGCGTTCCAGCTCTGTCTCGGAGAATTTCTGCGACCGGGGCGGGGTCGCCTCACTGTCGGCCGCCTCCGGCTGCGCCCGATTGCGCAGGACACGCAGCCCCTGACGGTAGCCCAGCACCAGCGCCACGGCCCCCGCCAGCATCAGCCAGGGGGCGGCGGTTTCCCCGGTGGCCAGCCGCAGCGGCGCGGTCGCAGGCAGGGTCAGATGCAGCGTCAGGATCGCACCATAGAGCAATGCCAACAGGCTGAACCGCAAACGGCGTCCCAGCCCCAGGAATTGGCCGCCCCACCAGATCAATGCTGCAAGGACAAGGATCGACAGCATCAGCCCTGCCCCGTCGAGCCGAAACCGCCAGACCCGCGCGGCGTCTCATCCAGCGTTTCGACCAGCTGGAACTCCGCCCGCAGCACCGGTGCCACCACCATCTGCGCAATGCGGTCCCCATGGGCGATGTCAAACGCGGCCTCACCGGCATTCATCACAATCACCCCAAGCGGACCACGATAGTCGCTGTCGATGGTTCCGGGGGTATTGGGCAGGGTGATGCCATGTTTCAGCGCCAGACCCGAGCGCGGGCGGATCTGCACCTCATAGCCCTCGGGGATCGCCAGCCGCAGGCCCGTGGGCACCAGCGCGCGGGCACCGGGGGCAAGCGTCAGGCTGGCGCGATCCGGCAGATTGGCGCGCAGATCGGCGCCTGCCGCGCCGCTGGTCTGATAGGCGGGCAGCGGCACCTCCCGGTCTGCGCCTTCGTCATATGTGATACGGATATCGACCATTCTCTGCCTGATCCCTCTTGGTTTCGTCCTCTGCGGCGCTGTTCAGCCCGTCTCCGCCAGCGCCTGTGCAATGCGGTCGGCCAGCTTGCGGGCAACCGCGTCCTTGTCCATGCGCGGCCAGCTTTCGGCGCCTGCATCGGAGATCAGGATCACCGCGTTCTCACGGCCGCCCATGATACCGGTTGCCGGGGAGACGTCATTGGCGACAATCCAGTCGCAGCCCTTGCGCAGGCGTTTGGCGGTGGCATTGTCAACCACATCATTGGTCTCCGCCGCAAAGCCGACGACAAGTCCCGGTCGCCCCTGCTCCAGCCGCGACACGGTCTTGAGAATGTCGGGGTTCTCGGCAAATTCCATCACCGGCAGCCCATCCTTGGATTTCTTCAGCTTGCGATCCGATGCGCTGGTCACACGCCAGTCGGCAACCGCCGCGGCAAAGACACCGGCATCTGCGGGTAGCGCCGCTGACACCGCCTCGGCCATCTCCCGCGCGGTCTCAACGGCCACCACTTCGACGCCATCGGGCGGCGCAACGCTGGCCGGGCCCGTGATGAAGACCACTTCAGCGCCCAGATCGCGCAGAGCACGGGCCAGCGCTGTCCCCTGCGCGCCCGACGATCGGTTGGCGATGTAGCGCACCGGGTCGATCGGCTCATGCGTCGGGCCGGAGGTCACGACGATGCGCCGCCCCTTGAGCGGCCCATCGGACAGTTTCGCGGCAATGGCGGCAACAATGGCGTCCGGTTCCGCCAGACGGCCGGGACCAAATTCGCCGCAGGCCATGCCGCCCTCATCCGGGCCGACGCAGGACACACCATCCGCCATCAGGCTTGCCAGATTGCGCTGGGTCGCGGGGTGCTGCCACATGCGCACATTCATCGCAGGAGCCAGCAGCACCGGAGTATCTGTGGCCAGCAGCAGGGTCGAGGCCAGATCATTGGCGTGACCATGGGCCATCTTCGCCATCAGATCCGCCGTGGCCGGGGCCACCACCAGTAGATCCGCACTGCGCGACAGCTGGATATGACCCATCTCCGCCTCGGCGGTGAGGTCAAAGAGATCGCGGTGCACCGCCTGCCCGGCCAGCGCCGAAACGGACAGCGGAGTTACAAATTCCTCGCCCGCCTTGGTCAGGACCGGCACCACCTCGGCGCCCTGATCCTGCAGGCGGCGGATCAGCTCCAGCGATTTATAGGCGGCAATCCCGCCACCGATGATCAGGAGAATACGTTTGTTCGCCAGCATTTGCCTATCCTTGCCGCAGATCCCGGCAAACTCTACTGCGCCCTGTCGCCAGTGTGAAACGGTTTTCCGCAGGGCGTCTGCCGCAGCGCGCGCGTGCCCCTCACTGGAACGCCAGACAGAGATCGGCGCGCGGGACTGGATCTGCCTCCATCACCACATCAAACGCCCCCTCGATCTGCCCGCCTTCGGACTGGCCCAGAGCGGTGATCTTCAGCGCCGGGCGCGCCTGCCGCAAGGCCAGCGGCGCGCCACGATCCAGCCGGGCATGGCCATTGCCAGTCACCACCACGACCGGCCCCGGATTCTGGCCGCCAGATTGCCTGACCGGGTCTGCGGCGACGTGAACCAGCGCCGCAACTACAGCGCGGGCCAGCACCGCATCGCGCAGCCGCTGAAGCTCAACCAGAACCGGCAGCATCTCGTCCGGCATCGCATTGCAATGGCTGGCCAGCTGATCGGCTTCACGCGCCGCCTGCTCTGCCTCATCCAGCGGGGTGGAGAGCCCATAGGCCGCCGCATCAGGACCAAAGACCCCCGCCACGCCCTGTTCCATCGCGCGGCGGGTTTCCGTTCGCGGGACCAGCGCGCCGAACTGCGCCGCCCCGTGACTGGCGGCAAAGACCGGTTGATAAAGCGCGAACTCAGGCCAGCCGGACTGCGCCCAGTCGAGCGTCTCTGCCAGTGCCTGACCATCCTGCAACAGATCCGGTGTCAGCGCTGCCGCCTGCGTCGCCGTGATCATCTCCCAGACCACAGTGGCGGGCTGGAGCGCGGTGATGATCTCTGCCTGCACCGCGTGATGGGCGGGGTTGTCGTGGATCTCGCCCAGAAACACCACGTCAGCCCCGGCCAGAACCGGCAGCACCTCCGCCACCGAGCTGGCCAGCACCGCAGGCGGGCGGGCCTGTCCACTGTGTTCGTCCGCGCGGGCCGTGCCGGTCATGACGGCAGCCGCGACAAGAACGCCGACGGCGATCGGTCGCCATGCCGCCGCGCAGATGCAAAAGGCGCGCCCGAAGTCGGACACGCCTTTGATCATGATAGGTATGTGAGATGTCATAGGAGGAAGTTCTGAACTTCCCGTGAGCAGGTTTCAAGCGATTTGCGCATCTTCTGAAAGGCGCCCGCCTCGAGCTGGCGGACACGCTCCTTGGACAGGCCCAGCTCCGTGCCGAGGCTCTCCAACGTGCGCGGCTTGTCCCGCAGCTTGCGTTCGGTGATGATGAAGCGTTCGCGGTCGTTCAGCGCCTGCATCGCCTCCACCAGCCAGATCCTGAGCTGCCTGGTGTCATGGCTTTCCTCGACCAGCTCGGCGGCCTGGGCGCTGTCGTCCTCCAGCGCTTCGATCCATTCGCGGCCCTCTTCCTCGGCCGATTGCACCGCATTCAGCGAGAAATCCGCCCCGGCCAGCCGCCCGTCCATCATCTGCACATCGCGCAGCGGCACACCGATTTCGGTGGCGATCTTCTGATGCAGCTGGTGCTGATCCAGCTGGGTGCCCTCGGACTGGGCCTGACGCTCCAGCTGGGCCTGCACCCGACGCATATTGAAAAACAGCGACTTCTGCGCCGAGGTCGACCCGGTCCGCACCATCGACCAGTTGCGCATCACATAGTCCTGAATCGACGCCTTGATCCACCAGACCGCATAGGTCGAAAAGCGCACCCCACGGTCAGGGTCGAATTTATCGGCCGCCTTCATCAGGCCCAGCCCGGCCTCCTGAATGAGATCATTCATCGGCGCGCCGTAGCGGCGGAATTTGGAGGCCATAGAGATCGCCAGTCGCATATAGGCATTGATCAGCCGATGCAGCGCCTGCACGTCCCGCTCATCCCGCCAGGCGTAGGCCAGTCGCAATTCGGTCTCAGCGTCCAGCAATTCCGCCTTCATTGCCCGCTTGGGCAACGGGTTTTCGATCATGGTATCAAGAGCCATTTTTCTTCCCCGTAGATGAATTTTGATCTGAATACGGGCGATGCGCCCTCTTGGATCACTTCAGTCTTGGTAAATTCCCGAAAATCAGGCTCGGGACTGTCGTCTCGGCCCCCAGCGTAGTTGGACAGGCGCGAAATGCGCCGCCACAGCGGGCCGGTCCGGGTGCAATCAACCTCTGAAATCAGCGTCATCTCTGCGGGCCTGACGCGCGCCCGTGGTCAACACATCTTGTGTTGCGCCGCACCCGTGGCTACCCAGTCACGCAACACTCGATAGCTTCAGGGTAATAAAAGTGCCGACTAAAGTCACATTCATTCTGGGCGGTGCGGCATCGGGCAAATCGGCCTATGCCGAGGAAATCTGCCTAAACTCAGGGAAAGACAGGGTTTATCTGGCCACTTCACAAGTGTTTGACGAGGAGATGCGGGCCAAGGTGGACCGCCATCTGCATCAGCGCGGCGCCGGCTGGACCACCCATGAGGCGCCACGGGACCTCGCGCCGGTGCTCGACTCGCTGCGCGCCGACCAGATCTGCCTGCTGGACTGCGCCACCATGTGGCTCAGCAATCAGATGCTGGCGGAGGCGGATCTGATTGCTGAGCAGGCAGCGCTGATGGCCGCCTTGCAGCGCTGCGCCGCCGAGGTGGTGGTGGTGTCAAACGAGGTGGGCCATGGCATCGTCCCCGACAATGCGCTGGCCCGGCAGTTCCGCGAGGCGCAGGGCCGGCTAAATATCGCATTGGCCGGGGTGGCCGACCGGGCTGTGCTGGTCACCGCCGGGCTGCCGCAGGTGCTGAAAGGAACGCTATGAGCAACGATGCGATCACGAGACTGTTTCTGGTCCGTCACGGCCCGACCCATGCCAAATCCATGGTTGGCTGGTCCGATCTGCCCGCCGATCTGTCCGATACCGCCGCGCTGGACCGGCTGCACGGGTACCTGCCCCCCGAGGCGCTGGTGGTGTCCTCCGACCTCAGCCGGGCGCGCGATACGGCGACGGCCATCGGGCGCAACCGGCAGCGGCTGGCGGACCAGTCGGCGCTGCGCGAAATCCATTTCGGCGCCTGGGAGCTGCGCAGCTGGCGCGAGATTGATGCCGAAGACCCCGAGCGTATCCGCGCCTATTGGGAAACCCCCGGCGATGTGACCCCGCCCGGCGGCGAGAGCTGGAATCAGGTCTGCGCGCGGGTAAACGCAGCCATCGATGGTCTGATCGAGGCGCATCGCGGCCGGGATCTGGTGGTGGTTGGCCATTTCGGCCAGATCCTGACGCAGATCCAGCGCGCCGAGCAGCTGACCGCCGAGGAGGCCTTTTCGCATCGGATCGACAACCTGTCGGTCACCGAGATCACCCATCAGGGCAGCAGCCGGGATCGCGGCTGGGGGCGTGGTAGAATAAATCACATTCCGTGATGGGTTAGCGCACAAATATTCCGTTTGAGAATGACTTGAGGCGCGCTAACCTCGCGACATGACATATCAACTCTATATCGGTGATCGCAAGTATTCCAGCTGGTCGTTGCGCGGCTGGCTGATGCTGGAAAAATTCAACCTGCCTCATGAGGTCTCGCTGGTCGAGATGTTCTCGGGCACCATGGCGGAGAAGATGGCGGCACTGGCCCCGGCACGGCTGCTGCCGACGCTGCAATTGCCGGATGGCACGGTGATTGGTGAAACCGTCGCCATCGCCGAAACGCTGGCGGAACGGCACCCGGAGGCTGGCATGTGGCCGCAGGATCCGCGCCAGCGGGCAACGGCACGCTGGCTGGTGGCCGAGATGGCCTCAGGCTTTGGTGCGCTGCGCAGCGCCTGCCCGATGCAATTGGCACATATCTATCAGGGGTTTGAACCCTCTGACGCAGTGCTGGCAGATCTCAAGCGGATTGAAACACTGTTCGCCCATGCAAGCGATGTGTCCGGCAGCAAGGATGGCTGGCTGTTTGGCAGCTATTCCATCGCGGATGCGTTCTATGCGCCGGTGGCGGCTCGCATCGTCGGCTTTGATCTGCCTGTTTCGGACGAGATGCGTGCCTATTGCCGCGTCACCCTGTCCGACCCGGTGCTGCGCCGCTGGCAGGACCGCATTGACGAGGTGAGCTATGCAACCGATCCCTACCCGATTGATCTGCCGCGCAAACCTTGGCAGCTGAGCTGACCTCACTGTCCCCGGCATCGCCCCGGCGTCCCCCGGCATCAGGGTGAATAAAACGTAAAACCGCAGCGGCATCGCCGGTGCGTTAACGACTCCGAAACCACGTTGGCCAAGCATCTCTCCCTACCCACAGCGGAAAGGGGAGAGATGATTTCGCGCGCCTATACCGTTGCGTTTCAAGGCGTCGAGGCCCGCCCGGTCGAGGTGCAATGTGCGGTCGCACCCGGCTTGCCTGCCTTCTCCATCGTCGGTCTGCCGGATAAGGCGGTCAGCGAGGCCCGCGAGCGGGTCCGATCGGCGCTGGCGACGATGTCGATTGCCCTGCCCTCGCGCCGGATCACCGTAAACCTGTCGCCTGCCGATCTGCCCAAGGAGGGCAGCCATTTTGATCTGCCGATCGCGCTGGCGCTACTGGCGGCGATTGGGATCATCCCGCCCGAGGCGGCCTCTGAGACCATTGCCCTGGGCGAGCTGTCGCTGGATGGCAATCTGGTGCCGGTGGTGGGTGCCCTGCCTGCCGCCATGGCCGCCGCGAGCGAAGGACGGCGGCTGCTCTGCCCGAAGGCCTCGGGTGCGGAGGCGGCCTGGGTCAGCGATGCGACGGTGATCGCGGCGGGCGGTCTGGCGGATGTGGTGGCGCATTTCACCGGGCAGATGGTGATCCCCCCCGCCGCCCCCGGCGAGGTGATTGATCCCCCTGCGGGGAAGGATCTGCGCGATGTGAAGGGGCAGGAACGGGCCAAGCGCGCGCTGGAGATTGCCGCGGCCGGTCGGCATCATCTCTATATGGTCGGCGCGCCGGGATCGGGGAAATCCATGCTGGCGGCACGGCTGCCCTCGATCCTGCCGCCGCTAAGCGCGGCCGAAGCACTGGAGACCTCAATGATCCAGTCGCTTTGCGGGTTGATCGACGAAGGCGGCATTCGGCGCAGCCGCCCCTACCGCGAGCCGCATCACACCGCCTCGATGGCGGCCATTGTCGGGGGCGGGCGCAGGGCGCAGCCGGGCGAGATCAGCCTGGCGCATAATGGTGTGCTGTTTCTTGATGAGCTGCCGGAATTCAGCCGGGCAGTGCTGGAGACGCTGCGCCAGCCGTTGGAAACCGGCCATGTGAATGTGGCACGTGCAAATGCCCATGTCAGCTACCCGAGTCGGTTCATGCTGGTGGCGGCGGCCAACCCCTGCAAATGTGGCGCGCTCAGCGATGCCAATCGCGCCTGTGCAAGGGCGCCGCAGTGTTCGGCGGATTATCTCGGCCGTATCTCCGGGCCGCTGATGGACCGGTTCGATCTGCGGGTGGATGTGCCGCCGGTCGGCTTTGCCGATCTGGACCTGCCGGGTGATGGCGAAACCTCGGCGGAGGTGGCCATGCGAGTTGCCATCGCGCGGGAGGTCCAGGCCAGCCGCTACCGCCAACATCCCCAGCTGCGGCAGAATGCCGATGCCGAGGGCCAGCTGCTGGAGGAGGTGGCGACGCCCGACAGCGAAGGCCGGGCCCTGCTGTTGCAGGCGGCGGACCGGTTCGGGCTGACCGCGCGTGGCTATCACCGGGTGCTGCGCATCGCCCGCACCATCGCCGATCTGCATGGGGCGCCGGATGTCCGCCGCCCCCATATCGCCGAAGCGATCAGTTTTCGGATTGCCGCCTGAGGCGTGTTCTCACGCGAGAGCTCAGAGCTTGGCTTCGATCGCCTGCCAGATCTTCTCGGCGATATTGACGCCGTCGAAGCGTTCCAGCTCCTGAATGCCGGTCGGCGAGGTCACGTTGATCTCGGTCAGGTAGTCGCCGATCACGTCGATACCGACAAAGACCTGCCCTTTTTCGCGCAGCAATGGCCCGATGGCGGCGCAGATTTCGCGGTCGCGGTCGGTCAGGCCGATTTTCTCCGGCCGGCCGCCGACATGCATGTTGGAACGGGTTTCCCCCGCCGCAGGCACCCGGTTGATTGCGCCGACGGCTTCGCCATCGACCAGGATCACCCGTTTGTCGCCATTGCTCACATCCGGCAGGAATTTCTGTACGATCAGCGGCTCTCGGCTGAAGCCGGTGAACAGCTCATGCAGCGAGGTCAGGTTGCGGTCATCGCGGTCCAGCCGGAACACGCCGGCACCGCCGTTGCCGTAGAGCGGCTTCAGAATGATATCGCCATGTTTTTCCTTGAACGCCTTGATCGTCTCAAGATCGCGGGCAATGGCGGTGGGCGGCGTCAGCTCCGGGAAATCCAGAACCAGCAGTTTCTCCGGGTAGTTACGCACCCAGAAGGGATCATTGACCACCAGCGTCTGACCCTTCAGCCGGTCCAACAGATGGGTCGAGGTGATATAGTGCATGTCAAAGGGCGGATCCTGCCGCAGCCAGACCACGTCGAAGTCGCTCAGGTCGACTTCGCGACGCGGACCCAGCTCCGCCGGGTGTCCGGCCACGCGCTGAACGGTCATATCATGGCCGCGCGCGGTGATGCGACCCTCCTGATAGGCCAGCTGGTCGGGGCCATAGAAAAACAGGCTATGCCCGCGCGCCTGCGCTTCCTCAGCTAGGCGAAAACTGCTGTCGGCATTGATATCAACGTCGGTGATCGGGTCCATTTGAAAGGCGATTTTCATAATGTCAGTCCCTCATGACATGGGCAAAATGACATGGGCAAACCGCCCACGCCGAATACATGACCCAGCTTGGCGACAGGTTCAATGGCAGAGACGCTCAACCCTGACCATAGGCGTTTTCCATTACCTCAACCCTGCCGGTGCCATCGACCACCGCCACATCCAGCCGCGACTCGGTCAGCTGCCCGGCAGGTTCGCCGGCCAGAAACCCGGCGGCGCTGGTCATCATGCGCTGCATCTGGGTGCTGTTGATGCGGGCGATCGCCTCATCGCGGCTGACGCTGTGCTTGACCTCGACAAAGACCACCATCGCCCCAAGCCGCAGGATCAGGTCGATTTCGGCGCCACCGCCGCGCCAGCGGCGCGCCGCGACTGTGTATCCCCCGCGTTCATAAAACCGGGCGACCAGCTCTTCCGCGGCGTATCCGGCGTGATGGGATCTAGATCCACGCAGCCCGCGCGCAGAGGGCCGTCCGGGCGGGGTATCTGCCCGCCCGGCCATGCTCAGCCTGCGTCCTTGGCCATGTCGAGCGCCAATTGATAGATCTTGCGGCGCGGCAGATTGTGCATTTCGGCAACGATGGAGGCGGCGTCTTTCACGGAGTTGTCCTTTAGGGCGGCGCGCAGATCGCTGTCGAGATCGCCATCGCTGACACTGGCGCCGCGCGCACGGTCCACCAGAACCACAATTTCGCCTTTCACCGGGGATTGTTCCAGCCCTTCGGCGAGGGTCAGCAGGGTATCGCGGCGCACCTCCTCGAATTTCTTGGTGATTTCACGGCAGAGCGCCGCCGGCCGATCGCCCAATACGCCCGCCATGTCGCGCAGCGAGGCGGCAATCCGCTTGGGCGATTCGTAAAACACCAGCGTGCCGGGAACGGCGGCCAGCTCCTCCAGCCGTTTGCATCTTGCGCCACTGGCGTTGGGCAGAAAGCCTGCAAAGAAAAACGCATCCGTTGGCAGTCCGGCCAATGTCAGCGCCGCCAGCGCCGCAGAGGCGCCGGGCGCAACCGTGACCAGATGCCCGGCCTCGGCGGCGGCGCGGCTGAGATCATAGCCCGGATCGGCAATAAGCGGCATACCCGCCTCGGAGGCATAGGCCACGGACTGCCCCGCCTCCAGCGCCGCCAGAAGCCGTCCTCGCGCGCCAGCGCCGCTGTGATCGTGATAGGCCACGATCTGCCGCCCATTGAGCGGAACACCGTGGATTTCCATCAGTTTACGCAGAGAACGGGTGTCCTCGGCGGCGATCATGTCGGCGGAGGCCAGCACGTCAAGCGCCCGCAAAGTGATGTCGCGCGCGGTGCCGATGGGCGTCGCGACGAAGTAGAGCCCGCATGGCAAATGGACGATCTTGTGATTCACGCTGGACCCGCCTTGTTGGTCGTTTATGATCCCTCAGGTACCAACACGGCGTACGCCGCCGGACAAGGGAGTTTCAAGTCCATTATGTTTGCTGTTTTTCAACACGCCCGCAAGGCGGCACTGGCCGCTGCAACCGTTGTTTCGACGCTGGCACTGGCCGCCTGTGACACCTTGCCGACTGGCAGCGGGCCGTCGATCAACACGACCAAACCCGTTCCGGTCGCCCTGTTGGTTCCGCGTGGCTCGGCGCAGCCCGGTGACGCGCTGCTGGCCAAGAGCCTTGAAAACGCTGCCCGCATGGCGATTGCCGATCTCAACGGGGCGCAGATCGACCTGCGGATCTATGACACCGCCGGCGTGCCGCAGCAGGCCGCAACCGCAGCAACCACCGCGATCAACGATGGCGCGCGGATCATCCTGGGGCCAGTCTATGCCGAGGCCGCAAATGCCGCAGGTCTGGTCGCCGCACAACGCAACGTCAATGTGCTGGCGTTTTCCAACAACACCGCCATTGCCGGCGGCAATGTCTTCATCCTCGGGCCGACCTTTGACAATACCGCGCGACGCCTGACCAGCTATGCCAGCCGTCAGGGCAAGGGCAATATGGTGATCGTCAGCGGCAGTGACCCCGCAGGTCAGGCCGGCCGCGTGGCAATCGAACGTGCCGCCGCCGGGACCGGGGCAAATATCAACGGCTCCGTCAGCTATGAACTGTCGCAGCAGGGCGTGATCAACGCGATCCCGACGATCCGGTCAACCGTTGCCAGCAGCGGCGCGCAGTCGGTGTTCCTGACGGCAAATACCGCAGGCGCCCTGCCCCTGCTGACGCAGCTGATGCCCGAAGCCGGTGTCGATCCTGCGGTGACGCAGTATATCGGCCTCACCCGCTGGGATATTCCGGCGCAGACGCTGGCCCTGCCGGGTGTGCAGGGTGGCTGGTTCGCAATGCCCGACACCAACCGGTCGCAGCAGTTCCGCAGCCGCTATCAGGCCAGCTATGGCGCCGCGCCGCATCCGATCGGTGGTCTGGCCTATGATGGGATTGCCGCAATCGGTGCGCTGGTGAGTGCCGGCAAATCCGACGCGCTGACCGGCGCGGCACTGACCCGTGGCAATGGGTTCCAGGGCACCGGCGGCATCTTCCGCCTGCGCCCAGATGGCACCAATGAACGCGGCCTTGCGGTTGCGACAATCCAAGAACAGAAGGTTGTGGTTATTGACCCAGCTCCCAGCAGCTTCGCCGGTGCCGGATTCTGATCCAGCACTGCCGGACACCGTCCATCTGCCACCCTTGCTGGGGCCGCTGATCTGCGACCCCGGCAAAATTTTTGACGCCGTTGCCGTGCGCGCCGCCATCACCGCCCTGTCGCGGGATTGCTCGGCGGCGGAGCTGCGCGCTGGCGTTGTGAAAATCCTGCGCGAGGCCAATCTGGCCGGGCGCGCCGCCATCGCCGAGGCCTTTGCCGAGGAGCCCTTTGCGGCGCGGGCGCTGACCCGGTCTTATGTCTATCTGACCGATGGGCTGGTTACTGCCGCCTATTTCACAGCCACCAGTCTGCTGCATCCGCTGGCCAACCCGACCCAGGGCGAGCGGATCGCGGTGATTGCCGTTGGCGGCTATGGCCGCGGTGAAATGGCACCGCAGTCCGATGTGGATCTGCTGTTCCTCACCCCCTACAAGATCACCGCCTGGGCCGAGAGCGCGATTGAATCCATGCTCTATATCCTGTGGGATCTGCGCCTGAAGGTGGGCCATTCGAGCCGCACCATCCGTGACTGCATCCGTCTGGGGGGCGAGGATTTCACCATTCGCACCGCCATGCTGGAACAGCGGTTTCTGGATGGCGATGCCGGGCTGGCGGCTGATCTGGATAGGCGGCTCAATGCGGAGCTGTTTTCCAAGGACGCCCGCGATTTCGTCGAGGCCAAGCTGGCCGAGCGCGATGCGCGCCACCTGAAACAGGGCGAACGCTATGTGGTGGAACCCAACGTCAAGGAAGGCAAAGGCGGGCTGCGCGACCTGCAATCGCTCTATTGGATCGCCAAATACCTGTACCAGGTGCAGGATGTCGCCGAACTGGTGCCGATGGGGCTGTTCAGCCCGGAAGAGCTGGATTCCTTTGCCAAGGCGGAGAATTTCCTCTGGGCAGTGCGGGCGCATCTGCATCTGCTGACCAAACGCGCCACCGAGCAGTTGAGTTTCGACCTACAGGTCGAGGTCGCCGCCCGTATGGGCTATGAGGATCGGGCTGGTCGCCGCGCCGTCGAGGTCTTCATGCAGGAGTATTTCCGCCACGCCACCAAGGTGGGTGACGTGACCCGGATCTTTCTCACCAAACTGGAAGCCACCCATCAGAAGAGCGAGCCGCTGCTGGAGCGGATTTTCCGCCGTCGCCCGAGGGTCAAACCCGGCTATGTGGTGGTGCACAACCGGTTGGATGTCTCTGATCCCGAAGCCTTCTGCGCGGATAAGCTGAACCTGTTGCGGATCTTTGAGGAGGCGCTGCGGACGGGGATGCTGATCCACCCGGATGCCATGCGGCTGGTCACGGCCAGCCTGCATCTGGTCGACGACGAGATGCGCAACGACAAGGAAGCGCGGCGGATTTTTCTGGATCTGCTGCTGAAACACGGCAACCCGGAACGCGCGCTGCGGCGGATGAACGAACTGGGGGTGCTCAGCGCCTTTGTGCCCGAATTCGAGCCGATCGTGGCGATGATGCAGTTCAATATGTATCACTCCTACACGGTGGATGAGCACACCATTCAGGTGATCTCCAACTTTGCCGCCATCGAGCGGGGCGAGCTGGAGGACGAGCTGCCGCTGTCCTCCACCGTGATCCGCAAGGGGGTCAATCGCAAGGTGCTGATGGTCGCCATGCTGCTGCATGATATCGGCAAGGGGCGCGAGCAGGATCATTCGATCCTGGGGGCGCAGATTGCCCGGCGTGTGGCGCCCCGACTTGGTCTCAACAAAAGCGAAAGCGAAACCGTTGAATGGCTGGTGCGCTATCACCTGCTGATGTCGGATATGGCGCAGAAACGCGATATTGCCGATCCGCGCACGGTGCGCGGCTTTGCCAAAGCGGTAAAGACGATCAAGCGGCTGGACCTGCTGCTGCTGCTGACGGTCTGCGACATTCGCGGCGTCGGGCCGGATACCTGGAACAACTGGAAGGCCGCGCTGCTGCGGGCGCTTTATAACCAGACCCGCGAGGCGCTGGAGAATGGCGTGGAGGCGCTGAACCGCGCCCATCGCGGCACCGAGGCCAAGAAGGCCCTGCGCGCCGCCCTGCCCGACTGGCCCAAGGCCGATCTGAAGATCGAGACCGCCCGCCACTATGACCCCTACTGGCAGGGGCTGCATGTGACGGCCCATATTGATTTTGCCGAGATGCTGCGCGAACTGACCGATCTGGACGACCCGGGTGGGGTGATCATCCGCCTGCACCCCGATGAGGATCGCGACGCCACCCGCGCCTGTTTCTCGATGGCCGATCACCCCGGCATCTTTGCCCGGATTGCCGGCGCGCTGGCACTGGTGGGCGCGAATGTGGTGGATGCGCGGTCCTATACCACCAAGGACGGCTATGTGACGGATGCCTTCTGGATCCAGGATTCCGAAGGTCACCCCTATGAGGCCGCCCGGCTGCCGCGTCTGCGCGAGATGATCCACAAGACCCTGAAGGGCGAGGTGATCACCGGCGAGGCGCTGAAATCGCGCGACAAGATCAAGAAGCGCGAGCGGGCGTTTAACGTGCCGACGCATATCACCTTTGATAATGATGGCTCGGAGATCTACACGATCATCGAGGTCGACACCCGCGACCGCCCCGGTCTGCTCTATGATCTGGCGCGCACACTGGCGGGGGCCAATATCTATATCGCCAATGCGATCATCGCGACCTATGGCGAGCAGGTGGTCGATGCGTTTTATGTGAAGGATATGTTCGGGTTGAAATACTACTCCGAATCCAAACAGAAATCGCTGGAGGCCAAGCTGCGCAACGCCATCGCCGAAGGGGCAAAGCGGGCCGGATCATGAAGCCGATCAAACTGCTGTCGGGCTTTCTCACCGTCGGATTCTGGACGCTGGCAAGCCGCATCCTGGGGTTTCTGCGTGAAATCCTGATCACCGCCTATATCGGGCCGGGTCCGTTGATGGATGCCTTTGTGGCCGCTTTCCGGCTGCCGAACATGTTCCGCCGCTTCTTTGCCGAGGGCGCGTTCAACGCGGCTTTTGTGCCGATGTTTGCCAAGCGACTGGAGAGCGGCGAGGATCCGCAGGGGTTTGCGCAGGAGGCGTTTAACCTGCTGGCGGTGACCGTGCTGCTGCTGGTGGGGATTGGCATGGTGTTCATGCCGGCCCTGGTCTGGGCCACGGCGGGCGGTTTTGTTGGCGATGCGCGGTTTGATCTGGCGGTGGGCTACGGGCAGATCGTCTTTCCCTATATTCTGTTCATGTCGCTGGCGGCGCTGTTTTCCGGCGTGCTGAATGCCACCGGTCGTTTTGCGGCGGCGGCGGCGGCGCCTGTCTTGCTCAATATCTTTGCCTGCGCGGCCATGGTGGCGGGCGCGGTGCTGGGGGGCGAGGTGATCACCTGGCTGGTCTGGACCATTCCGGTTGCAGGGGTTGCACAGCTGGCGCTGGTGTGGATCGCCGCCAGCCGGACCGGTATCCGCTTGCGCCCCGGCCTGCCGCACTGGACCCCGCGCATGAAGAAGCTCGTCCGTGTGGCGCTGCCGGCAGCGCTGGCGATGGGGGTCACGCAGATCAATCTGGTGGTCGGCCAGCAGGTGGCCTCTGACATTGAAAACGCGGTGAGCTGGCTGTTTGTGGCAGATCGCCTCTATCAGCTGCCGCTGGGGGTGGTGGGGATTGCGATTGGCATCGTGCTGCTGCCGGATCTGTCGCGCCGTCTGCGGGCGGGGGACGATGCGGGCGGGCGCGATGCGTTTTCCCGTGCCGGGGAATTTTCGCTATTGCTGACCCTGCCCTCGACTGCGGCGTTTCTGGCGGTGCCTGTTGTGCTGGTGTCGGTCCTTTATGAGCGTGGCGCCACCGGGGCCGAGGATGTGGCCGCCATTGCGCTGGCGGTGGCGATCTACGGCGCGGGCCTGCCGGCATTTGTGCTGCAAAAAGTGCTGCAACCGCTGTTCTTTGCCCGCGAGGACACCCGTTCGCCATTTCGCTATGCGCTGGTGGCGATGGTCATCAATGCCGCTCTTGCCTTTGGTCTGAAACCCTATCTGGGCTGGATCGCCCCCGCCATCGCGGCGACGGTGGCGGGCTGGGCGATGGTCGCCTGCCTGTGGCTGGGGGCCCGCCGCATGGGAGAGGTCGCGCGGTTCGATCAGCGCTTCTATGACCGGAGCCTGCGCATCCTGGCGGCCTCCGCCATCATGGGGCTGGCGCTATTCGGCGTGGTACAGAGCTTTGGCTGGCTGTTCTACCTGCCCAGCTGGCGCTACCTCGCACTGCTGGGCCTGATCGTGCTGGGCGCGGTGGTCTATTTCGGCGTCGGCCAGATCATCGGGGCGGTGCGCCTCGGCGACCTGAAACGCTCCGTCCGCCGGGGCGGCGACACGGGGTGACAGGGGTGACGGGGGTGCGGCCGGTGCGTCGGTAGCCCCCGCCAAGTTGGGTTCTGGCAGAGGTTCGTGTTGCTGCGCATCGCGCTGATTGGTGAGGTGCGCGGCAAGAGAGCTGGGCAGAGAGCCCATCGCAACCGGCGCTGCACTCATCCGGATCAGATCTGCTCCGGGATAACCCCACCGCTCCTGAGGGTAATTTCGGCGGCGGCCTTGGACACCGCTGCGCCGAACTGTGCAACATGCGCGTCATCAAACCTGATGCTTGGGCCTGAAATTGACACACCGGCACAGGGTTTGCCGAATTCATCAAAGATCGCGCTGCCGATGCACGACATGCCTTCGTAGCGCTCTTCGCTGTCAAAGGACCAGCCACGCGCGCGGATCTGCGAAAGATCCTCGAACAGGGATTTCGGGCTGGTATGGGTATTGGCTGTGAACTGCTGCAGGCCCGCTTTTGTCAGCAACTGGGTGACTTTCTCTTCTGACAGCTGTGACAGAATGGCCTTACCGGCGCCGGAGGCATGCATGGCCGTGCGCGTGCTCGGCGGGAAGAACGCGCGGATCGGATTATGTGTTTCGACCTGCCCGATAAAGACAACCTCCGCGGCGGCGGGCACCGCCAGATTCGCAGTCTCCCCGGTCTGCTCCATAAGCAGCTGCATGACGGGGCGCCCGATCTCGGCAAGGTTTCGACGTTTCAGAAAGGACGAGCCGGTGCGAAAGGCCTCGATCCCTATGAGCCAGTCCTGGCGGTCTTCATCGAAGGTGACGAAGTTGTGCTTTTGCAGGGTCATCAGAATGCGATGGGTCGTGGCTGTGGGAACGCCGACGGTCAACGACAAATCCGTCAGCGTCAGACGATCCGCGCGTGCAATGGCTGTCAGCACACCAAGGGCACGATCCAAAGACTGAAGCGTGCCTGCACTGCTTTCGGTGAATTGTGACTTCGGTCTGCCACGGGACCGTTTCTGTTTTTGCATCGTCATTCCTGGCTCATACCTCGCGATGCCTCAAAGGTATCGAAGTGAAAAATATTTTCAAGAAGAACAGGGGTCGGGATATGAAAAATGTAAAATTCATCAATATCAGTGACTAAGTGAATATTCTTCAATACTGAAAATCTTTTTCAAGAAAATTGCAGCACGTCTTCGAACTGGTAATAATAACTTACCAAAGCGGAGAATCGAGTGATGTCAGATCAAAATCCAGTCTTTATTCCAGGCCCCACCAACATTCCCGAGAGGCTCTTGTCGGCGATGCATGTTCAGACGCGGGACCACCGCGCTCCGGATTTTGTCAGCACGTTTGCACCGGTTCTGGAGGGCACAAAGAAAGTGTTTGGTTCGACCAATGGCAAGATCATCACCTTTCCCGCAAGCGGGACCGGTGGCTGGGAGGCCTCTGTCACAAATACCCTCAGCCCCGGCGATACGGTTCTCGTGGCGCGCTACGGCATGTTCAGCCACCGCTGGATCGACCTGTGCCAGCGTCATGGTCTGGATGTTCAGATCATCGAATGCGCCTGGGGTAGCGGTGCGCCCGCCGAGAAATTCGAAGCCGTGCTGAGCGCAGACAAGGACCATAAGATCAAGGCCGTTCTGGTCACCCACAACGAGACAGCGACCGGCGTGCGGTCGGACATCGCGGGCGTTCGCAAGGCGATGGATGCCGCCAGCCACCCGGCGATGCTGTTTGTGGATTGCGTCAGCTCGCTGGCGTCTATGGAGTTCCGCTTTGACGATTGGGGCGTGGATATCGCGGTATCCGGGTCGCAGAAGGGCTTCATGCTGGCCACCGGCATGGCCATCCTGTGTGTCAGCCCCAAAGCGCTGGACGCAATGGCAACCGCCACATTGCCCCGTACCTTCTTTGATTTCCGCGACATGATGGCGGCCAACGCCTCAGGCGGATTTCCCTATACGCCGCCGTTGCAGCTGATTTACGGCATGGGCGAAAGCCTGAAGATGCTTTTTGAAGAAGGGCTGGAGAATGTTTACGCCCGCCACTTCCGGCTGGCGGAAGGCGTGCGCCGCGCGGTTCAGGCATGGGGGCTGAAGCTGGTCGCCCAATCGCCCGAGCTCTACTCGGACACGGTGAGCGCGATCTATGTGCCAGAGGGGTTCGACAGCAATGCGCTGACCGAGCACGCCTTTGACGCCTACGGCGTGTCCTTCGGGATTGGGCTCGGCGAGATGAACGGCAAGGCCTTTCGCATCGGCCATCTGGGCAGCCTGACCGACGTCATGGTTCTGTCCGGTCTTGCCACCATAGAGATGGCGATGGCCGATCTCGATTATCCGGTCCAACTCGGCAGCGGGGTGACTGCCGCACAGGAGTATTTCCGCAGCACCCATGCAACCGCAGCCAAAGCGGCCGCGTGATGAAGGATATCCAACCCATGTATATCCCCACCTTCGAGGACATGCTGGCCGCGCATGAGCGGATCAAGCCACATATCCGCCGTACACCGGTTCGGACGTCGGATTACCTGAACGAGATCGCCGGGTGCGACCTGTTTTTCAAGTGCGAGAACTTTCAGGAGCCGGGTGCTTTCAAAGTGCGCGGTGCCTCGAACGCCGTATTCGGCCTTGATGATGACCAAGCGGCAAAGGGTGTTGCGACGCATTCCTCGGGCAACCATGCCTCCTGCCTGAGCTATGCGGCGATGTTGCGGGGCATCCCGTGCAATGTGGTCATGCCGCACACCGCGCCACAGGCCAAGAAAGACACGGTGCGCCGCTACGGCGGCAAGATCACCGAATGTGAGCCCTCTACCACCTCGCGCGAGGAGACCTTTGCCAAGGTGCAAAGCGAAACCGGCGGTGACTTCGTGCACCCCTATAACGACCCGCGCGTCATCGCTGGCCAGGGGACCTGCTCGAAAGAATTCATGGAACAGACCGGTGGTCTCGATATGGTTGTGGCCCCGATCGGTGGCGGCGGCATGATTTCGGGAACCTGCCTGACCCTGTCGACACTTGCGCCGGAAACCAAGGTGATCGCGGCCGAACCCGAACAGGCCGACGATGCGTTTCGCAGCTTCAAGGCCGGATATATCATTGCCGATGACGCACCCAAGACCATTGCGGACGGGCTGCTGGTGCCGCTCAAGGACCTGACCTGGCACTTCGTTTCGACCCATGTGTCCGAGATTTACACAGCCTCCGAGCACGACATCATTGATGCGATGAAGCTGGCCTGGAAGCACCTGCGGGTGGTCATGGAGCCATCATCGGCGGTTTCGCTCGCAACGGTTCTCAAGAACCCGGAGGCTTTCAGGGGCAAGCGCGTCGGCCTGATCATAACCGGTGGCAATGTCGACCTCGACAAGCTGCCGTGGCTGACCGCCGCCTGATCTCAATCATCTTACTGAAATCCCGACAGAGGAGCACGGACATGAAGGACATGACCAATCTCGACGCATTCGAAGTGGGCTACGACATCCCGGCCAAACCGGGCATGGATGAGGCTGACATACAGACCCCATGCCTTGTGCTGGATCTGGACGCGCTGGAGCGCAACATCAAGAAGATGGGCGACTATGCCAAGGATCACGGTATGCGCCACCGCACCCACGGCAAGATGCACAAGTCGGTCGACGTGCAGAAGCTTCAGGAAGAGCTCGGCGGCGCCTGCGGTGTCTGCTGTCAGAAGGTCTCTGAAGCTGAGGTCTTCGCCCGGGGTGGTATCAAGGATATTCTGGTATCGAACCAGGTGCGCGACGCCGCCAAGATCGACCGTCTTGCGCGTCTGCCGAAGCTGGGCGCCCGCGCGATCTGTTGTGTCGATGATATCGACAATGTGGCTGACCTTTCGGCTGCGGCCAGGACGCATGGGACCCAGATCGAATGCCTCGTCGAAATTGACTGTGGCGCAGGACGCTGTGGCGTGTCGAGCACGCGCGATGTCGTGGAAATCGCCAAGGCCATCGACGCCGCAGAAGGTCTGAAATTTGCCGGCGTCCAGGCCTATCAGGGCGCGATGCAGCATCTTGACGACTATAACGAGCGCAAGGCGAAGATCGACGTTGCGGTGGCCATGGTCAGGGATGCGGTCGACACGCTGAAAACCGAAGGCCTGGAGTGTGACATCGTCGGTGGCGGCGGCACCGGATCTTATTACTTCGAGTCGAACTCGGGTGTTTACAACGAATTGCAATGTGGCTCCTACGCCTTCATGGATGCCGACTATGGCCGCATCCTCGACAAGGACGGCAAGCGCATCGACGCTGGGGAATGGGAGAACGCCTTGTTCATCCTGACCACGGTCATGAGCCACTCCAAGGCCGACAAGGCCATCGTGGATGCAGGCCTCAAGACCCAGTCCGTGGACAGTGGGTTGCCCTTTATCTACGGCCGCGACGATGTCGAATATCTCAAATGTTCGGATGAGCATGGCGTTGTCGCAGATCCCGGTGGAGCCCTGAAGGTCAATGACAAGCTCCGGCTCGTGCCAGGTCATTGTGACCCGACCTGCAACGTCCATGATTGGTATGTCGGCGTGCGGGGCGGCAAGGTCGAAACCCTCTGGCCCGTCTCCGCCCGCGGCAAAGCCTATTAACGCCAGCCCTCCTCCCACTGGCGCGCGGGGTGCGGCGTGGTGCTAGACGCCGCCCCCGCAAAATGAACTCACAAAGGAACAAGACGATGACCAACCCAACTGACACCGATGGATTGCTGATTGTCAGCGAGGAGATCTGCGCAAAAACCGTCAGCCGTGCTGATGCTTTTGACGCGGTAGAGGCTGTTTTTGGCGCCATGGCGCGCGGAGACGCTTACAATTTCCCGGTGATCCGCGAGGCGATCGGATACGCCGATGCGCTCTATGGGTTCAAATCTGGTTTTGACCGGGCGGGGAAATCTCTGGGTGTGAAATCCGGTGGCTTCTGGCCCGGCAACATGGACAAGGGGCTGACCAACCACCAGTCCACCATCTTTCTGTTTGATCCAGATACCGGTCGTCTTCAGGCGCTGGTCGGCGGCAACTACCTGACAGCAGTCCGTACCGCTGCCTCGTCATCCGTCTCAATTGCTCATCTGGCGCGACAGGACGCCAGAGTCCTTGGCATGGTGGGCGCAGGTCATCAATCCACCTTTCAGCTTCGGGCCGCTGCCGAACAGCGCGATTTCGAGAAGGTCGTCGCCTGGAACCCGCATCCCGACATGCTGCCGCGTCTGGGCGCCGTGGCTGAAGAGCTGGGTCTGGAGTTCGAAGCCGTAACGCAAGAAGAGCTGGGCGCGCAGGCGGATGTGATCATCACCATTACATCGGCGTTTGAACCGCTGTTGATGGCCGACTGGATCAAGCCCGGCACGCATATTGCCTGCATGGGCACAGACACCAAGGGCAAGATGGAAGTGGACGCGGCGCTCTTTGGCAAGGCCACCGTCTTTGCGGATGAGATCGCCCAGTCGATCACCATTGGCGAGGCGCAACATGCAATCGCATCCGGGCTGATCGACGAAGCTGACATCACACCCATCGGTGCCGTGATCAACGGCGACCATCCGGGCCGCAGCAGTGACAGTGAAATCACTGTGTTTGATGGAACCGGTGTGGGCCTTCAGGATCTGGCCGTCGCCTCGGTCGCGGCGCGGATCGCTGATGAAAGAAATCTGGCGACACGCGTCGCTTTGTAAAAGCGGACCTCCGGTGAAGAGATCGGAGGCTCGGACGCGGAGGGTGCGGAGGGTGCGGCCCAACCGGGGCACGCCGTCGAAATCGCCGGGGATGTCGGGGTCGGCAGACCGCAGAATCCGGGAAAGTCAGATGCGGGTCAAAATATGTTTGATCGCCGTTGGCTGCTGTCCCTGACCAGAGTGTTCCCTTTGGAAGCACGCGCAAAACCACGCGCACCCGGTCGGGTGCGCGCCCAATCTCGACAGGTTTCAAGATGCCTTGCGAGGCGCACATGGCCGGGACGTGATCCCCGGCTTATCCAACCGGGTCTGCAAAAAGATCCGGACACATGTCATCAAGGAGGAAAACAACATGAAGAAAGTAGCAACAGCTCTCGCCGCAGCGGCCCTGGCCGCGGCACCGGCCTTTGCCTCAGACAAAATTCTGCTGAAAACGCCGGTCGCCTTTTCAACTGAACTGCCTGGGCTTGGCACACCGATCGTTCGCGTGTCGGAGGATCTTGCGGCTATCTCAGGTGGGGCCATCAAGATGAAGGTCTACGAGCCCGGCAAGCTGGTTCCGGCGTTTGAGATTCTTGATGCGGTTTCATCCGGCAAGATCAACTCGGGCTTTGCCACCGCTGGCTACTGGGCCGGCAAGATTCCGGCAGCGCCGTTGTTCTCGGCTGTCCCATTCGGCCCCGAAGCAGGCGAATACATGGCCTGGCTCTACTACGGCAATGGCATGGATCTGTATCAGGAGATGTACGATCAGGCCGGTTTCAACGTCAAAGTTCTTCCCTGCACCATTATTGCACCGGAAACCTCGGGGTGGTTCGCTGAAGAAATCACATCGGTTGAACAGCTGAACGGCCTGAAGATGCGCTTCTTCGGTCTGGGCGGCAAAGTCATGCAGAAACTGGGCGTTGCCACATCCCTGCTGCCCGGCGGTGAGATCTTCCCGGCCCTGGAAAAAGGGGCAATCGACGCCACCGAGTTCTCGATGCCCGCCATCGACCAGCGTCTCGGTTTCCACAAACTGGCGAAGTACAACTACTTCCCGGGCTGGCATCAGCAGGCCACCATCTTTGAACTGATCATCAACAAGGATGAATGGAACGAGCTGAACCCGACCTTGCAGGCCCAGATTGAGCTGACCTGCCGTGCGCAGATGACCGAGAGCTTTGCCGAAGGTGAGGCGATCCAGTTTGCAGCGATGCAGAAGAACGTCGATGAAAACGGCGTGACCATTGTCGACTGGACACCCGAGATGCTGGACGTCTTCCGCGCGACCTGGACCGAGGTGGCCGAGGAAGAAGCCGCAAACGATGAGTTCTTTGCAAAGGTATACGCCGACCTGAATGAGTTCAGCGAAGGCTACGCCCTGTGGAAAGCCCACGCATTCCTGCCACGCCAGTAACACATCTAACCCGGACCGGCTTTGCGGTCCGGGTTTTTGATCTGATCGGGGGAGGCCCGGTTCAGGGGAGGAAAAGAAATGGCATCGACATCTCACGATCACCAAGACGCCCACTATGACCCGCTTTGGGAAGAAATCGAAAACGACGACCGGAAAGACCCGAAATTCGCAGCCACGCTGGACCGGCTGGTCAAGGGCGTCGGACACGTCGTTATGTGGGCAAATGTGCTCCTGATCCTTGCTATCATAGTGCAGGTTGGGATGCGCTATACGCTGGATCTGAATTTTCCAAAGCTGGATGAATTGCAGTGGCATCTCTATGCGCTGACAACCATGGTCGGCGTGTCATATGCGCTGAGCACCGACGCCCATGTCCGCGTCGACGTTTTGCGTGCCGGCTTTTCCTTCCGCGCCCGGCGGGTGATCGAAATTGTCGGGATCGTGGTTCTGATCTTGCCGTTCTGCTACCTGATGATTGATCAGGGTCTCGATTATTTTCAGGACAGTTACCGGGTCAACGAACGGTCCGACAGCCCCACCGGCCTACCGGCGCGCTGGCTGCTGAAGGCTGTTATCCCGGCCAGCTTTGTTCTGATTGCCATGGCTGCTGTCGCACGCTTGATTCATGACCTCTACATGCTGGTGACCCGCGCCGATCCATCGTCGGATCGCGCTGGTCTGAAACCCCTCATGTGGATGATGGTTGGCTTCGCCATCGTGACGTTCACCCTGATGCAGCTGGTGGACGCGCCTGAGGAAAAGCTCGTCATCGCAATGTTCATGTCCTTCGTCGGTGTCCTGTTCACCGGCATTCCGGTCGCCTGGGTCCTGTCGGGCATCGGCGTTCTTTACTGCGGTATTGCTTACCTCGGTGACAATGACATGCTGCTCTGGACGGGCATGGAGGCCACGTTTACGGGGCTCGATTACCTGACACTTGGCGCGGTTGTGAACCGTGTTTACGCGACGATGTCCAACGCCGTTCTTGTTGCCCTTCCCATGTTTATCTTCATGGGGCTGATGCTGGACGAAAGCGGCGTGGCACAGCGGCTGATGACCTCGATGCAGAGATTGTTCGGCACCATGCGTGGGGGCCTGGCCATCACCGTGACTGCGATCGGGATCATCTTGGCCGCCTCGACCGGTATCGTCGGGGCATCCGTCGTGCTGTTGGGTCTTTTGTCGATGCCCGCGATGATGGAACAGAAATATTCCAAGACACTGGCAGCGGGCGTGATTGCCTCGTCCGGCACGCTTGGCATTCTGATCCCGCCGTCGATCATGCTGGTCATCATGGCCGACCAGATGGCGCTGTCAGTGGGTGATCTGTTTATGGCGGCGCTGTTTCCCGGCCTGATCATCGGGGGCCTTTACATCCTCTACATCGTGGTGATTTCAACCCTGCGCGCTGATGTGGCGCCACTGCCTGAGGGTGCCAAGAAGGTGGACTGGGCGGCGATCTGGGATGTGTTCAAGGCGGTTCTGCCGCCCGTGGCGCTGATCTTTGCCGTGTTGGGGTCGATCTTTGCCGGTCTGGCGACACCGACGGAAGCGTCAGGTGTTGGCGCCGCCGGGGCCACGCTGCTGGCAATAGGCTATCGCAAGCTGACAATCGCGAAACTGGTCGAAGTGACACGGAACACGTTCAAGACAACGGCCTATATCTTTGCGATCTTCCTTGGTGCCACCTGCTTTGCCTTTGTTCTGCGCGAATTGGGCGGTGATGAGTTGATCACCCACACCATCGAAGGCATGGGCCTGGGAGAAATGGGCACGATCCTGTTCATTCTGTTCATCGTATTTCTGCTTGGTTTTGTGTTGGACTGGATCGAGATCACGCTCATCATCCTGCCGCTTGTCGCTCCGATCATTGCGGCAATGAGTTTGTCGGTACCTGGCTATGGGCTGGATAACCCGGAGCTTGTCTGGTTCGTGATCCTCGTCGCTGTAACGCTGCAAACGAGCTTCCTGACACCGCCGGTGGGGTTTTCGCTGTTCTACCTGAAGGGCGTCTGCCCGCCCGAGGTCACGCTGACGGATATCTACAAGGGCGTCGTTCCCTTCATCCTGCTGCAATTGACCGGACTCGCCCTGGTGATCTGGTTCCCGTCGATCGCGACCTGGCTGCCATCGGTGGCCTATTGAGGCCAGGCTGGTGGCGTCCAGAGTGGCGCCACCAGCCCTTTCCCGCTGCCAGTATCGAACTGAGAACGCCCTGTCCGATCCTGCGGCCTTCGCCCCCTACTCCCGGCGGATGCGGTTGCGGATGCGGGCCCAGCCGCCGGGGGCGAGAAAGAAGGAGAGACCAAAGCCGGTGGCAAAGCCGCAGAGATCGGCGACCCAGTCAAGCGTGCCGCCAAACAGCAGGCCAAACAGCAGCTGGATCCCCATCAGAAAGGCAATCAGCGTGAAGGCGCGGCTTTGCTGGGCGCCGACAAGCGACAATTGCCGCCACAGGATATAGGTAAAGGCTCCGATCAGCCCGTAGACGGCGGGAAAGCCACCGATCAGCGGCACCGGCGATTGAGTGAGCAGCGCATAGCCAAAGGCGCCGCCAATGCCGGATATCAGAAACACCAGTACCATGGCCAGATCGCCAAAGATCTCGCCCACCATCTTGCCCATGGCGAGCACGAAAACGCAGACAAACAGCGTCTGGGTAAAGGCCACATGCACAAAGGGATAGGAGACAAAGCGGATCAGATGCTCCACCGGCCATTGCCCGGTCTCCCACATCCACCAGAAGATGTCGGAAGAGAACGAATAGGTCTGGATCGCCTGTAGCCGCCAGCCAATCGCCTCGGGGCCGCCGATGATGCCGCGCGCGCCGAGGGAAAATCCGGCCTCGATGGCAAAGAGGATCAACACCAGCGCCACCACCACGGGCGGCAGCGGGTTCACCGGCGACGGCTCTTTTTGATATTCCATCGTGTTCTTGCTCCTGCTTGCCTGCTCTGCTGTTCTGCCCGGCCGCCCGGTTGATCCGCGCGCGGTTGACGAGGGTTGCCGCCATGGTTAAGCCAGCGAGGATCCTAATTCCAGACGGGAGTTTCTTGATGACCGAGACCACATTCACGCCCCGCGTGTTTTCCGGCATCCAGCCATCGGGCAATCTGCACCTTGGCAACTATCTTGGCGCGCTGAAGCGGTTCGTGGACTGGCAGGCCAAGGACGTGGAGAGCATCTACTGCATGGTGGATCTGCACGCGATCACCGTCTGGCAGGATCCGGCGGATCTGAAGAAATCCACGCGTGAGCTTTGCGCGGGCTTCATTGCTGCGGGTCTGGACCCCGAACAGTCGATCCTGATCAACCAGAGCCAGGTGCCTGAACATGCGCAGCTGGCCTGGATCTTCAACTGCGTCGCCCGCATGGGCTGGATGCAGCGGATGACCCAGTGGAAGGACAAGGCCGGCAAAAATGCGCAGAACGCCTCGCTCGGGCTCTTTGCCTATCCGGCGTTGATGGCGGCGGACATTCTGGTCTATCACGCCACCCATGTGCCGGTGGGAGAGGACCAGAAGCAGCATCTGGAGCTGACCCGCGACATCGCGATGAAGTTCAATCACGACTACGGTGTCAACTTCTTCCCGGAGACCGAGCCGGTGATCGAAGGGGCGGCCACCCGCGTCATGTCCCTGCGCGACGGATCGAAAAAGATGTCGAAGTCCGACCCCTCGGATGCCAGCCGCATCAATCTGACGGATGATGCCGACACCATCGCCAAGAAGATCCGCAAGGCCAAGACCGACCCTGACGCCCTGCCCTCCGAGGTTGAGGGGCTTGATGGGCGGCCCGAGGCGCGCAACCTGGTCAATATCTATGCCGCCATGGCCGAACTGTCGGTGGAACAGGTGCTGGCCGAAGTCGGCGGCAAGCCGTTTTCCGAGTTCAAGCCGATGCTGGCCGACCTGTCGGTTTCGAAAATGGCGCCGATCACCACAGAAATGGCCCGGCTGATGCAGCATCAGGACGAAATCGACAAGATCCTTGCCCGGGGATCAGAGCGTGCCCGAGAAATCACAGCCCCCATTCTTCGCCAAACTTATGACATTGTGGGCATGGTCGCGCCGGTTACTCTGTGATATCAGGCCTTACGATCCCGCACCCTGCGGGGAGATAGATACTGGAGAATTCGGATGGCCAATGGCACCGTGAAATGGTTCAACGCAACAAAAGGCTACGGCTTTATCGAGCCTGAGTCTGGCGGCAAGGACGTGTTTGTACACATCTCTGCGGTTGAACGCTCGGGCCTTAATGGTTTGAACGACAACCAAAAAGTTTCCTACGAGCTGGAAACTGGTCGTGACGGCAAGCAGTCCGCAGGTTCGCTGGAACTGCTGTAAGGATCGCGGCGCGGAGTTTCCGCGCCCATCCATCTAAAGACATTCTGACCACAGTGACCTGTGGATAGAATCACCTAAGGCCGCCCGTTTCAGGCGGCCTTTTGCGTGTTCGGGTCTTTTGCCTGTTCCGGGGCCTATTCAGGGCCTGTTCTGGTCGTGACTCTGGATGACAAGCGGCGGCGATGGTCGCCTGCTAGAGCGCGCGAATGCCGTTCATCGTCAGATCCGCCACCATCTGCGCGTAATCCTCGCGTGCCTCCGGGCCTGCGCCGGAATTCCACATATAGTACCAGTTCAACATGCCAAAGACGGACATGGTCACGGCGCGCAGCCTGGCCGGATCCCTGGCAATTGTTGGCGCGGCCACCCCGGCAAGGGCATCGCTGACCAGCTGCACCAGTTCGCGCTGATAGGCGCGCAGGAGTTTCTGCTGCGCTTCTGGCAGGGCGCCCATGGCGCTGATCTGGACCTGATGTTCATGATCGGCGCCCTGATAGGCCAGCAGGATTTCCGACACGATGCGCCGCAGACGCTGCTCGGGCGACAAGCCCGTCACATCGACCGTGCAGACCCGGTCGCGCAGCGCGCTGAGATAGGTATCAAGGAGGCCGAACAACACGGCATCCTTGCTGTCGTAGTAATGGTAGATATTCGCCTTGGAGATTCCGCATTCGCGCGCGAGCTGGGTCATCGACGCACGGTCGAACCCCTCCTCGGCAAAGACTTTCGCCGCGGATTTCAGGATCTGGGCGCGCTTGTGGTCGTGGTCTTTTGCGATGGTGCGGGCCAAGCCGGGTTACTCCTTGCTGCGGTTGTCGACGACGCGCTTGGCCTTGCCCTGGCTGCGCTCCACCGATCCCGGCTCGCCTACAATGATCTCGCTTGAGACGCCAACCATATCCTTGATCCGCTTGGTCAGCATCCGCGCGGCTGCGGTCTTGCTGAGTTCGTCGGCGGCATCCGGGTTGGCCTCCACATAAACCCGCATCGCGTCCATGCGGCCGGATTTATACAGCTCAATCTGGTAGTAAGGCGCCAGCCCGCCGGTGGCCAAGAGCTGCTCTTCGACCTGGCTGGGGAACACATTGACACCGCGCAGGATGATCATGTCGTCGCTGCGGCCGGTGATCTTCTCCATGCGCCGCATCGTGCGCGCGGTGCCCGGCAGCAGGCGGGTCAGGTCGCGGGTGCGGTAGCGCACCATCGGCAGGCCTTCCTTGGTCAGCGTGGTGAACACCAGCTCACCCAGCTCGCCATCCGGCAGCACCTCGCCGGTCTGCGGGTCAATGATCTCCGGCAGGAAGTGGTCCTCCCAGATCACCGGGCCATCCTTGGTCTCGACGCATTCATTGGCGACACCCGGCCCCATGATTTCGCTGAGCCCGTAGATATCGACCGCATGCATGTCAAACGCCGCCTCGACCTCCTTGCGCATCGCGTCGGTCCAGGGTTCGGCCCCGAACACCCCCACCTTGAGCGAGCACTCGCGCGGATCCATGCCGACCTTGTGGTACTGCTCCAGAATGTTGAGCATATAGGAGGGCGTCACCATGATGCCGTCAGGTTTGAAATCGGTGATCAGCCCGACCTGCTTTTCGGTCTGCCCGCCCGACATCGGAACGACAGTGGCGCCCAGCCGTTCGATCCCGTAATGCGCGCCAAGGCCGCCGGTGAACAGGCCATAGCCGTAGGCGTTATGCACCATGTCACCCTTGCGCAGGCCCGAGGCACGCAAGCTGCGCGCCACCAGATCGGCCCAGTTGCTGATATCATTCGCCGTATAGCCCACAACGGTCGGTTTGCCGGTGGTGCCGGAGGACGCGTGCAGGCGGATGATTTCACTGCGCGGCACCGCAAACAGGCCGAACGGGTAGTTGTCCCGCAGGTCGTTCTTATAGGTGAAGGGGAACTTCGCCAGATCCGAGAGCTGTTGTAGATCGTCGGGATGCACCCCTGCCTCGTCAAAGCGCGCCTTATACATCGGCACGTTGTCATAGGCGTGACGCAGCGACCATTTCAGCCGCGTGAGCTGAAGGTCGCGGATTTTGTCGATCGAGGCGATCTCGATCGGGTCCAGATCAGCCTTCTTCGGGCTCAGGTCTTCCATGGCGTTCTCCACAGCTTGTCTTTGCAATAGGGCTTAGTCATCAAACAGCTGGCCCTTTATCGCCCGGGAAAAGCCCCGGAATTCGGCGATCTGCTGGCCGTCCTGATTGGTCACTGTCACGTCATAAATACCGCTGCGCCCGGTCAGGGAAATCTCGCGCGCCTTGGCGATCAGCGTATCGCCCAGCCGTCCGGGCGCGGTGAAGCTGATCACATTGTGCTGCGCCACGGTCGACTGGTTGCGGCTGTTGCAGGCAAAGGCAAAGGCGCTGTCGGCCAGCATGAAGGTAACACCGCCGTGGCAGATGCCATGGCCGTTGCAGTGATGCTGGGCGATGGTCAGCTCCAGCGTGGCCTCGCCCTCATCCACATGGGTGATCTCCATCCCCGCCCATTTGGACGCATGGTCTTCGGCCCACATGGCAGCGGCGGATTTCTCGGCACGTTCTTTCGGGGTCATGGTCATTTGCCCTTGAACACAGGTGCGCGTTTTTCCAGGAAGCTGGCGACGCCTTCCGCATAATCGGCGCTTTCGCCGCAGGTCTTCATCGCGTCCGCCTCGATCTCCAGGTGGTCAGACAGCGTGTTGACCGCCGCCGCCTGAATGCACTGTTTGGTCAGCCCCAGGCCCAGCGTCGGGCCATTTGCGAATTTCTCTGCCATCGCGCGGGCCTCGGTCATCAGGTCGCCGTCCGGCAGCGCCTTCCAGATCAGGCCCCAGTCTTCGGCCTTCTTGGCCGGCAGCGGCTCGGCGGTCAGTGCCAGCCCCTTGGCGCGCGCCTCGCCCAGCAGCCGCGGCAGATGCCAGCTACCGCCGGTATCGGGGATCAGCCCGACCTTGGAAAACGACTGGATGAACTTGGCGCTTTCCGCCGCCAGCACCACGTCGCAGGCCAGCGCCAGATTGGCCCCTGCCCCGGCCGCCACGCCATTGACGGCACAGATCACCGGGAGGTCCAGCGAGCGGATGAGGTTCACAAGTGGCGCGTAAAAGGTCCGCACCGTATGCCCAAGATCGGGGGGACCATCCATCTTGCGCGGGTCGCGGTCGCCGAGATCCTGACCTGCACAAAAGCCACGGCCAGCGCCGGTCAGCAACACTGCACGGGCGCCGCTGTCGCGCGCGGCTTCAAGGGCGGCGCGCAAGGCGTGGTGCATCTCTTCGTTGAAAGAGTTCAGCCGGTCCGGGCGGTTCAGGGTGATTTCCACCCAGTTTTCGTGGTCCTTCACCAGCAGCGTCTCAGACATCACAGCGCCTCCCTCGTACATGTGTTAACAAAGACCTTGCATAAACCGACCGGTTGGTCAATATATTTGAAGCTTCTCACCTCAGACCGAACCACATTGGTTCAGATGCAAAGGATCGCGCTCATGAGCCTTCTTGATGTTTCCAGCTTTGTTGCGGGCCAATGGGTTGCACCGGGGGCTGGCGCGCGCAACATCGCCAGCGCCATTACCGGCGCACCTCTCGCCCAGGCCGGCAATGATGCGCTGGATGTGCAGGCGATGCTCGACCATGCCCGCACGGTGGGCGGTCCCTCTTTACGCAAGCTGACATTCCACGACCGCGCCCGGATGCTGAAGGCGCTGGCAGGCCACCTGAACCAGCACAAGCAGGCGCTCTATGATCTCAGCTTTGACACCGGTGCCACCCAGTCCGACCACATGATCGACATCGACGGCGGCATCGGCACCATGTTCGTCTTCGCCTCCAAGGGGCGCCGCGAAATGCCGGACGGGCATGTTTATCTGGACGGCGATGTGGAGCAGCTCTCCCGCAACGGCACCTTCCTCGGTCAGCATATCTGCACGCCTTTGCAAGGGGTTGCAGTGCATATCAACGCCTTCAACTTCCCGGTCTGGGGGATGCTGGAGAAGCTGGCGCCGACCCTGCTCGCGGGGGTTCCAGCCATCGTGAAACCGGCGACCGCCACCTGCTATGTCACCGAGCTGGCGGTGCGGCTGATGCTGGACTCGGGCCTCCTGCCCGACGGGGCACTACAGCTGGTGTCCGGCGGCCTCGGTGACATGCTGGACCATCTGACCATGCAGGATGTGGTCAGTTTCACCGGCTCGGCGCAGACCGCGCTGAAGCTGCGGGCGAACCCGGTGATCCTGGAAAACTCGGTCCGTTTCGTGGCCGAACAGGACAGCCTCAACGCGTCGATCCTGGGACCGGACGCGCAGCCCGGCACGCCGGAGTTTGACCTGTTCGTCAAGGAGGTCAGCCGTGAGATGACCACCAAGGCAGGTCAGAAATGCACCGCCATCCGCCGCATCATCGCGCCGCAGGCGCAGGTGGACGCGGTGATCGAGGCGCTCTCTGCCCGCCTGGCCAAAACCCAGATCGGCGACCCGCGTCTGGAAACCACCCGCATGGGCGCGCTGGTCTCCAACAGCCAGAAGCGTGACGTGCTGGAAAAGGCGGAGATCATCGGCCAGGAAGCTGAGCGCGTCTTTGGTGATCCCGAGAACTTCACCGTCGATGGTGCAGACTCCGACAACGGCGCCTTTGTGCCGCCGATGCTGTTCCACTGCGCCGACCCGGACCATGCCCAGCGGATCCATGACACCGAGGCCTTCGGCCCCGTCTCCACCATCATAGGCTACCGCGATCTGAGCCATGCGATTGCTCTCGCCAATCGCGGTGAAGGCTCGCTGGTCGCCTCGGTCATCACCCATGATACTGAGGTGGCCCGCGAGGTCGCGCTGGGGGCTGGCGCCTACCACGGGCGGCTTTATTTCAACAACCGCGACTCGATGAAGGAATCGACCGGCCATGGTTCCCCCCTGCCCCACATGGTGCATGGCGGCCCGGGCCGTGCCGGCGGTGGCGAGGAGCTGGGCGGCGTGCGCGGCGTCAAGCATTACATGCAGCGCACCGCCATTCAGGGCTCGCCCGATATCCTGTCTGCGATTGGCAAGACATGGGTCCCCGGCGGCACCGAGATCAAAGGCCCGGCACATCCGTTCACCCGTAAATTCGGCGAGCTGGCGATTGGCGAGACCCTGCACACCGCACCGCGCACCGTGACGCTGGAGGATATCGAGACCTTCGCCCATTTCACCGGCGACACCTTCTATGCGCACATGGACGACGCCGCCGCCAAGCGGAACCCGTTTTTTCCGGGCCGCGTAGCGCATGGCTACCTGCTGCTGTCGTTTGCGGCGGGCATGTTCGTGCAGCCTGACGAAGGCCCGGTTCTGGCCAACACCGGCCTCGACTCCCTGCGCTTCATGAAGCCGGTTTCGGCAGGTGACAGCATCAGGGTGCGCCTGACGGTGAAGAAAAAAACTCCCCGCAACGAGGACTACGGCGAAGTGCGCTGGCATGTCACCCTGACCAATCAGGACGACGAGATTGCCGCCGAATATGAGCTGCTGACGATGAATGCCTTCTGACAGGTGTTTGCAGTGAAACACTCGCCCGGTCTGGCCTAACCGGCCCGGGCGATTTATCTATTCTATATGACCGACACGCAGACCCTCTGGTTTGACACCGCCGTAACCGCCCTCAGCGATCCGCAGAACCAGCGGGTGTGGTCGATTATTGTCTCGCTGTTTGGCGATCTGGCGCAGCGCGAGGGGGATCAGATCGGCGGCAGCGCCCTCACCCGGATCATCACGCCGATGGGCATCAAGCCCGAGGCGATCCGCGTGGCGCTGCACCGGCTGCGCAAGGATGGCTGGATCGACAGCACACGCTCGGGCCGGGCGTCGGTCCATTTCCTGACGCCGATGGGGCGCAGCCAGTCCGCCGCCGTCACCCCGCGCATCTATGCGCCAACCACCGTGCCCCCCGCCGACTGGCACCTGCTGGTGGCTGCGGATGGGCAGAACAGCGCGCTGGATGCGCTGGTGCAGCAGCCCAATTATGTCGCGATCAACCGTTCGACCCTGCTGGGTCACGGTCCGCTGCCGCAGGGTCGGGACAATTTCCTTGTGGTGGAACAGCCGGAATTGACGGTGCCCGATTGGCTGCGGGACCGGCTGTTTCCCGATGACCTGAGACAGGCCTGCGCCCGGCTCGACACCACGTTGAGCGGTCTGACACCGCCAAAGATGACCGAGGCAGGCGCGCTTGATCCGGCGCAGATTGCCACGCTTCGGACCCTGATCGTGCACCGCTGGCGGCGAGTGGTGCTGCGCCACCCCGACCTGCCGCCCCGGTTTCACCCCGCAGACTGGACCGGGGAGCATTGCCGCCAGCGCGTGGCAACCCTGTTGCAGCACCTGCCGCGCCCCCGGCTTGGCGCCGGTGGTGAACTGCTTCAGCCCGAAGAGCCCTGAGGCGCGCATTTGCGCCACCGCCGCCCTGGCGGCACACGCATTGGCAGACGGTTTCCCCTTTACAAACCCCGGCGAGAAATCTACCCAAAACCGGAGATGGTTCCCAAGACCCAAAAGCGGTCACGGGATGAAAAGGGAACGCGGTGTGGTGTAGCCATCAGGCGCCGAATCCGCGACTGCCCCCGCAACTGTGAGCGGTGAGCGACCTCGATTGACCACTGGCGCTGGCGCCGGGAAGGCCGAGGCCCGCAGCAACCCGCAAGTCAGGAGACCTGCCATCGACTGGAAACCTATTGACCGGGCGGGGTGTTCCGGCGGGCAGGACGATTTTGCGTGGCGCTGAGGCATTGCTGATCCCCTTCCCCCTCTTCACCTGACCGGATTGCGCGGAGGGCGCTATGGACGGGACAGCACGGCACCGTATTCTGGTGTGCACATCCTGCAAGGGCGCGACCCCGGGCAGCCGTCCGGGGCCGGAGCTGATTGCGGCCCTGCGCCGTGAACTCGACCGGCGTGGCAGTGCCGCGATCGAGGTTGCCGGCGTGGCCTGTATGGCCGGATGCAGCCATCCCTGTACCGTCGGATTTCAGGCGGATGGCAAGGCAAGCTATGTCTTTGGCGATCTCAGCCCCGAGGAGGATCTCGCCGATATCCTGAGTTTCACCGATCTCTACCAGATGCTGGCTGACGGCTGGTGCAGTTCGGTTGACCGCCCCGGAAAACTGCGCCGTTGCACATTGTCGCGCATCCCGGCCCTGGTTCCGGCCGCCCCGGCCGCTGCGATCCCGGCGCCCGCCATCGACGCCCCTGCGGCGCTGCAACAGGTGGAGCCTGCCGAATGACCGCAGCTGCCGTAACCGTGACCGATGTCAGCTGGGGGCCGGGCCGCATGGCTCCGCTGATCCTGCATCCGACGAGTTTTCATCTGGATGCGGGCCGGGTGCTGGGCGTGGTGGGGCCGAATGGGGCCGGCAAATCCAGCCTGCTGCGGGTGATCTACCGGTTCAATCAGCCGCGCAGCGGCAGGGTTGAGGTCGGCGACAGCGACATCTGGGCCCTTCCACCCAAGGCCGCCGCGCAGCGCGTTGCCGCTGTCTTGCAGGAGCAACCCACAGATTTTGCCCTGACCGTGGCCGAGATTGTCGCGCTGGGGCGCGCGCCCTACCGGTCCGGTTTTGCCACGCCGGGCGCCCGCGATGCGGCGATTGTCGACCGGATGCTCCATCGTCTGGAACTGGGCGAGATGGCTGATCGTGCCTTTGGCACCCTGTCGGGCGGCGAACGTCAGCGGGTCATGGTGGCGCGTGCGCTGGCGCAGGAGCCGGCCCTGCTGGTGCTGGACGAACCCACCAACCATCTGGACATTCGCCATCAGCTTGATGTGCTGGAGCTGATCCGGGATCTCGACGTGACCATCATCACCAGCCTGCATGATCTGAACATAGCAGCCGGGGTCTGCGACGACATCCTGCTGATGGCGCAGGGCCGCACGCTGGCCTTTGGCGCACCGCGCGACGTTCTGAGCGAAGATACCGTTAGCGAGGTCTTCAACGTCGCTGCGAGGCGCGAGACACTTGCCCCCTCCGGGCAGGATCACCTTACCTTTCATCTCCCTGTTTCATAAGGACACCACCTGATCATGTTTGCCCGCCTTTCCACTGTGATGCCGCTGCTTGCCGCCACCCTACTTGGTGCCTCCCTGGCCCCGGCGGCGCAGGCCGAGACCACCGTGCAGAGCTGCAACCGCAGTGTCAGTTTTGCGACACCGCCAAAACGCGCGGTCTCCAACGACGTCAATCTCACCGAAATGATGCTGGCACTGGGTCTGGCTGACCGCATGGTCGGCTACACCGGTATTTCCGGCTGGAAAACGCTGGATCCGGTCATGCGCGCAGGCGTGGCGGAGCTGCCGGAACTATCGGCCAAATACCCCTCCAAGGAAGTGCTGATCGGCGCCGGTGCGGATTTCTACTTTGCCGGGTGGAACTACGGCATGAAAGTGGGCGGAGAGGTTACACCCGAGACACTCGCGCCGTTTGACATCAAGGTCTATGAGCTGACCGAGAGCTGCATTCACATCGGCGAGAAAGCCAAGGTCAGCATGGATGACATGTATAATGACCTGCTGAATCTGGGCCGGATCTTTGCGGTCGAGGACACCGCCGAGGCGCTGGTGGCCGGCTATAAGGACGAGCTTGCCGCCTTTGCCAAGGACCGCCCCGAGGCGGGTGAGCCGCTGCGGGTCTTTGTCTATGACAGCGGCGAGGATTCGCCCTTTACCGCCGGGAAATACGCCATGCCCACCGCGCTGATCGAGGCCGCGGGCGGCAGCAATGTGATGGATGATCTGGAGAAAAGCTGGGCCACCGTCACCTGGGAAGCCGTGGTCGAGCGCAACCCCGAAGTGATTGTCATCGTCAACTACGGCTCGGTCACCGCCGAGGAAAAACGCGCCTTCATGCGGGGCAACCCGGCCTTTGCCGAGATCGACGCGGTGAAGAACGACCGTTTCGTGACGCTGGAATATGTCGAAGCCACACCGGGTCCGCGCAATATCCGCGCGATCAAGACACTGGCCACCGGTTTTGACGCCGCCCGCGCGGATGCGGTAAGCAACTGATATGTCCACAGCCGACGCACATCACGCATCTGAGCCGCGCCTGAGCGCGCGTGCCCGGCGGCGCCTGCGCGGGCGGCTGGCCTGGATCCTGGGCGGGGCCGTGCTGACGGCCCTGACCCTGTCGATTGCGGTCTCCGTGGGCGCGGTCGGCATCCCGCTGACCTCCGTCTGGGGGATCATCGCCGACAAGCTGGGCGGCGGATCGGGCGCCGATTTCGCCGCAGGCTGGACCAAGGGGCAGGCGGCCATCGTCTGGGATATCCGGTTTCCCCGCGCGCTGCTTGCGATGATGGTCGGGGCCGGTCTGGCCATGGTGGGTGCCAGCCTTCAGGCGGTGACCCGCAACCCGCTGGCAGATCCGCATCTGCTGGGCATTTCGGCCGGCGGTGCCTTTGGTGCCATTCTGGCGCTGCTGCACACCGGGTTGTTTCTCGGGCTTCTCACAGTGCCCTTGCTGGCCTTTGTCGGCGCATTGGGCGCAACCGCGCTGGTCCTTGCGGTCTCCCGCTTTGCCGAGGCGACAACCGCTGACCGGCTGGTTCTGGTTGGCGTGGCGGTCTCCTTTGTGATCATGGCAGGCGCCAATATTCTGATTTTCCTTGGAGATCCGCGCGCCACCCATACCGTGGTGTTCTGGATGCTGGGCGGGCTTGGCCTCGCGCAGTGGAACCACCTGGCCTATCCGCTGGTGGTGCTGCTGCTCTGCGGGGGGTGGCTCTGGTCCCGCTCTGGCGATCTCAATGCGATGACCGTCGGTGACGAAACGGCAACAACCCTGGGCATACCGGTGGCGCGGTTCCGGCTGATGACCTTTTGCGTCGGCGCGCTGGTCACCGGGGTGATGGTGGCCTTTTCCGGAATGATCGGCTTTGTCGGGCTGATCGTCCCGCATGTGGCGCGGCTGATCGTTGGCGGTGATCACCGCCGGGTGCTGCCGGTCTCGGCACTATTCGGCGGGCTGTTTCTGGTCTCTGCCGATATCGCCGCCCGCACCCTGATGGCGCCAGAGGACATGCCGATCGGGCTGGTCACCGGGCTGGTCGGCGGCGTCTTCTTTATCTGGCTGCTGCGGCGGCGCTAAGGTCGCCCGATCCCAAAGAAGGCCCCCATCGCTGACGGGGGCCTTTTGCAATTATCAGCCTCAGGCCGCGGCAACGACGATCATCTCCACCAGAAACTCGGGGCGCGCCAGCTTTGCCTCGCCGCAGGCCCGGGCCGGGGTATGCCCCTCGGGCACCCAGGCGTCCCACACCTCGTTCATCGCAGCAAAATCAGCCATGTCAGACAGCCAGATGGTGCATTGCAGGATACGTGTTTTGTCGCTGCCCGCCTCTGCCAGCAGCCGGTCGATATTGTCGAGGCAATCCTGCGTCTGCTGCGCGACGCTGGCCCCGGCGGTGCCGACCTGACCGGCCAGATAGATGGTATCGCCATGTTTGACGATCTGGCTCATGCGGGGGCCGGTGTGGCTGCGTTCAATCTGTGTCATGTGATCCTCGTTCGGTGTCGGCCGCGCCGACAGGGCGGGTCCGCACCATGGATACCGCCCCATCGAAAGCAAGGCAATGCGCAGGGCAAGCGGTTCAAATTGAGCTACTCCCCGAAAATCGGACACTGACGTAAGCTACAATTTGCTGTCTGTTGATCTTCGACGCAGAGGAGATCAGAGATGTCGAAACGGAAGAACCATTCGCCTAAGTTCAAGGCCAAGGTCGCGCTTGAGGCTTTGAAGGGCGAGCGGACTGTCGCTGAGCTGGCAAGCCAATTTGGCGTTCATCCGACGATGATCCACAGCTGGAAGCGGGCGCTCCTGAAGGGCGCGTCCGGCGTATTCGAGCGTGGCGGCAAGAGAACCCCGGAGATTGATGAAGAGCAGGTCAAAGAATTGCACGCCAAGATCGGGGAGCTGGCCGTTGCCAACGATTTTTTGTCACGAAAGCTCAAACCCTGGATCGGCAAGTGAGGCGGAAAATGATCGGACCTGCCAATGCCAATGCCAATGCCAATCTGCCCATTGGCAAGCAATGCAAGCTGCTGTCGATCCCGCGGTCTTCGTTTTATTATCAGCCCAAGGGCGAGACGGTGCTGAACCTGGCGCTAATGCGCCTGATCGGCGAGCAGTTTCTGGAAACGCCGTTCTTCGGTGTTCGGCAGATGACTTGGCATCTTCGCAACGAAGGCCTTCTGGTGAACGCGAAACGGATCAGACGGTTGATGCGGCTCATGGGCTTGATGCCGATCTGCCAAAAGCCCAACACCCGCTGCCTGACAGTACATGCAAAGCATGTGCGAGAGGGGGCAAGGCGGCGAAGGGCCACAAGACGTATCCCTACTTGTTGCGAGGGTTGCGCGTCGACCGGCCCAACCAGGTCTGGGCCGCAGACATCACCTGCCAGCCAATGCGACGGGGCTTCTTGTATCTGGTAGCGATCATGGACTGGCATACCCGCAAGGTTCTGGCCTGGCGCATCTCGAACACGCTGGAAGCCGACTTCTGTGTCGAGGCTCTGAATGAGGCGATCCACCGCTTCGGCCCGCCAGAGATCATGAACACCGACCAGGGGAGCCAATTCACGTCCTTTGCCTGGACAGATCGTCTGCGCCGCTCCGGCGTGCGCATCTCGATGGATGGCAAGGGTCGGTTCCTCGACAATATCTTTGTCGAACGGCTCTGGCGCAGCCTGAAATACGAGTGCGTCTACTTGCACGCATGGGAAACAGGATCAGAAGCAAAGGTGGGCGTCGGCAAGTGGGTCGAATTCTACAACCGCAAACGCCCCCATTCCGCCCTTGGTGGCAAACCTCCGGCCGTGGTTTATTGGCTGAGAAAAGACGAAACCCAAACAGGTCAGCAGGAGCAGAGAGTAGCTTAAGTTACGCCGAAAGCTGTCCAACGATTGGGGAGTAGCTCAAATACCGCACAAATTTCGATATCTGAATTCATCCTTGCCCAAAAGAGAAGCGCGCCCCTATAGTTTCCCCTGCGGAACACAGGGCGCGTATTGCCGGGGTCACGACCAGCCCCCTAGCGTCGACACCACGCGGGCATGACCGGCGACGTTCCAAAGAGCCTGCACCAACGCAGGGCCATCGACAGGGGGAAATGACATGACACAGACCAAGACCAGCGCGCGGATGTCGCGCCGCCACTTTCTGCTCAGCTGTGCCGCCGGGGCGCTGACCGTCGGGCTTGCCGCCTCGCTGCCGCTTCGGGCCACAGCGGCCGAGCCGATCAAGGTTGCAGGCATCTACACCGTGCCCGTCGAACAGCAATGGGTTAGCCGGATCCATGTTGCCGCCCTCGCCGCAGAGAACCGTGGCGACATCACCTATACGTTTTCCGAAAACACCTCGAACACCGATTATCCGCGCGTGATGCGCGAATATGCCGAACAGGGGCACAAGCTGATCATCGGTGAGATCTTCGGCGTTGAGGCCGAGGCCCGCGAGGTGGCGGCAGATTATCCCGATGTGGCCTTCCTGATGGGCTCTTCCTTCAAGGAGGATCCGGCGCTGCCCAATCTGGCGGTCTTCGACAACTACATTCAGGATGCCTCCTACCTGTCGGGGATCGTGGCCGGGGCCATGTCGGAGAGCGGCAATATCGGCATGGTCGGCGGTTTTCCCATTCCTGAGGTGAACCGCCTGATGCACGCCTTTATGGCGGGCGCGCGGGAGATGAACCCCGATATCAAATTCCAGGTCTCGTTCATCGGCAGCTGGTTTGATCCGCCCAAGGCCAAGGAAACCGCATTCGCCATGATCGAGAACGGTGCCGATATGCTCTATGCGGAACGCTTTGGCGTCTCCGACGCGGCCAAGGAGAAGGGCGTGCTGGCCATCGGCAATGTGATCGACACCCAGAGCGACTATCCTGACACGGTGGCGGCCTCGGCGCTGTGGCATTTTGAGCCGACGCTGGATGCGGCCATCGCCAAGGTGCGGGACGGCAGTTTCACCGCTGCCGACTATGGCATCTATTCCTTCATGAAGGAGGGCGGAGCCTCGCTGGCGCCTTTTGGCACCTTTGAGGGCAAGATCCCGCAGGAGGCACTGGATCTGATCGCCAGCCGCAGCGCAGCGATCAAGGATGGCTCTTTTGTGGTGGAGATCAACGACACCGAGCCCGGCTCCTCCTGAGCAGCTGCGCATGACGCCGGACCAGACGGCGCAGGCATCGGGCAGTGGCCCGGTGCTGCGCCTGCAACACATCACCAAGTATTTTGGCAGCGTCACCGCAAATGATGACGTGAGCTTTGACCTGTTTGCAGGCGAGGTGATCGCTCTGCTGGGAGAGAATGGCGCGGGCAAGACCACACTGATGAATATTCTGTTCGGACAATACACGGCGGACGCTGGCGCCGTGGAACTGTTCGGCACGGCCCTGCCCCCCGGTGCACCGCGCGCCGCGCTGGATGGCGGCGTCGGCATGGTGCATCAGCATTTCACGCTGGCGGATAATCTGACGGTCTGGGAGAATATCACCCTTGGCGTGGAGCCGCTGCTGGGTCTGGGCCTGCGGGCAGGACCGGCAAAGGCCCGTATCCGCGCGCTGGCGGAGCAGTTTCATCTGAAAGTCGATCCCAACGCCAAGGTCTCGCGGCTCACCGTCGGCGAACGCCAGCGGGTGGAAATACTGAAGGCGCTGTACCGCGATGCCCGGATCCTAATTCTGGACGAGCCCACAGCGGTTCTGACACCGCAGGAGACCGATGCGCTGTTTGCCACGCTGCACGAAGCCATCGCCCGTGGTCTGTCGGTGATCTTCATCTCGCATAAGCTGCATGAGGTGATGGCAATCTCCGACCGCGTGCTGGTGCTGCGCCATGGCCGACTGGTGGCCGAGCGGCGTACCGCCGAGACCAGCCGTGACGAACTGGCGGCGCTGATGGTGGGGGCAGAAGTGACGCCGGCGGATTTCACCGCCAACGCCCCCGGCCCTGCCTTGTTGCAGCTGCATGAGGTCTCCACCCCCAGCATCGGGGCAACACCCGGATTGCAGCGCGTGTCACTGGAACTGGCGGCGGGTCAGATTACCGGATTGGCCGGGGTGTCCGGCAATGGTCAGGCCGCGCTTTCTGATCTGGTCTCGGGGCTGATCACGCCGCAGTCCGGCAGCCTGACCCTGAACGGCGCCGCCCCGGCAGGCTGGTCCCCGCGTGAGGCGATCAACAGCGGGATCGCCCGCATCCCCGAAGACCGGCACAAGACCGGCACGATTGCCGATTTTGACCTGACCGAAAACGCGATCCTTGAAACCTATGCGACCCGCTTCAGCCGCCGTGGCTGGCTCGACTGGCGGGCCGCGCGTGACTTTGCCAGGACGGTGATTGCGGGCTATGACGTGCGCTGTCCCGGCCCCGACACGCGCATCCGGCTGCTGTCGGGCGGCAATATGCAAAAGCTGATCCTTGGCCGTGTGCTGGAACAGGCCCCGCAGATCATTCTGGCCAACCAGCCGGTGCGCGGGCTGGATATCGGCGCGGTCACCTATGTGCATGAACAATTGGCCAAAGCCTGCGCGCGCGGGGCGGCGGTTCTGCTGATTTCCGAGGATCTGGACGAAATCATGCAGCTTTCCGATGTGATCCATGTGATCAGCGAAGGGCGTCTGAGCCCCGGTTTTGCCCGTGGCAGCAAACAGCCCGAGGAACTGGGCGCCTGGATGGCCGGCCATGGGTTTGACGATCGGTCGGATGCCCCACAGACGGAGGATGGCCATGCGGCTTGAACCGATTGCCGCGCCAAGCTGGCAGCGGCGGCTGCTGCCGCCTGCCCTTGCACTGCTGGCGACATTTGTCATTGCTGCCGCGCTTGCACAGGTCGCCGGGGGGGAACCGCTGTCGATCTTTGGCCTGATCCTGAGCGGGGCATTCGGGTCGAAATTTGCGCTGCTTGAGACCTTGAACCGCGCAACCCCGCTGATTTTCACCGGTCTGGCGGTTGCGGTCGCCTTTCGTGCCAAGCTCTGGAATATCGGAGCCGAGGCGCAGCTCTATGCTGGGGCTGTGATCACCGTTGTTCTGGGCACCGGCGCGCTGAACCTGCCTGCACCGCTGTTGCTGCCCCTGCTTGGTGCGGCGGCTCTGATCGCGGGGGCGGTGCTGCTGCTGGGGCCTGCACTGCTTAAAACGCGGCTGGGGGTGGATGAGGTGGTCACCACGCTGCTGTTCAACTTCATATTCCTGTTGTTCGTCTCCTACCTGCTGGAAGGGCCGCTGAAGGATCCGATGGGCATGGGCTGGCCAAAATCACCCCGGCTAAGCGCCGACGCGCGGCTGCCCCGGGTGGTGGACGGGCTGCGGCTGCACTGGGGGTTTGCGCTGGCGCTGATTTCAGCGCTGGTGATCTGGGTGATCAACACCCGCACCACGCTGGGCTATGAGATGCGCGCAGTTGGCCAGAACGCCGAAGCCGCGCGATTTGCAGGCATTCCAGTCACAAAGGTGATCCTGAAAACCGCGCTGTTGTCCGGCGGGCTGGCCGGGCTGGCGGGCTATTCAGAGGTGGCCGGCCTCAAGGGGGCGCTGACGCTCGATCTCAGCCCCGGTTTTGGCTACACGGGCATCGTTGTGGCCATGCTGGCGCTGCTGCATCCGATTGGCGTGGTTTTTGCAGCGCTGTTTGTCGCCGCGATCTTTGTCGGAGCGGACAGTATGAGCCGCGCCGCAGGTGTTCCCAGCTATCTGGCCGATATCATGCTGGCCTCGGCTCTGCTGCTGATGGTGCTGGCGATCCTGCTCAGCAAATTCCGGCTGCGGAGGGACTGAGATGGACATTCTCGAAATCCTGCTTTCCGCCAGCTTCTGGGCCGCTGCGATCCGCATCGCCTCGCCGCTGATCTTTGCCACGCTGGGGGAGCTGATCTGCGAACGGGCCGGCGTGCTCAATCTCGGGATCGAGGGGATCATGGTCGCGGGTGCCTTCTCCGGCTGGATCGCGGTCTGGGCCGGGCTGCCCCTATGGGGCGGGGTTGGTGTGGCGCTGCTGACCGGCATGGCCTTTGGCCTGCTGCATGCGACGCTCAGCGTGCCTTTCGGGCTGTCGCAGCATGTGGTGGGCATCGGGCTGACACTGTTGGCGACTTCGCTGACCTTCTACACCTACCGCGTGGTGCTGCCAGAGGTGTCCTCGCCGCCCAAGATCGAGGCGTTTCAGCCCTATGAAATCCCGCTGCTGTCGGATCTGCCGCTGGTCGGCCCGGCCCTGTTTTCACAGACACCACTGACCTATGCCGCCTTTGTGCTGGCGGCGCTCTGTGCCTATGTGCTCTACCGAACGCCGCTGGGGCTGGCGGTGCGCGCGGCGGGTGAGAACCCATCGGCAGTGGCCGCACAGGGGCTGTCAGTGACCGCGATCCGCATGGGGGCGGTGGTGGTGGGCAGCGGCCTGATGGCCGTGGGAGGCGCGTTCCTGACGCTTTCGGCCTTTGACAGTTTCTTTTTCGATATGGTGAACGGGCGCGGCTGGATCTGCATTGCGCTGGTGGTCTTTGGCGCGTGGCGACCGGGCAAGGCGGTGTTGGGCGCCATCCTCTTTGCCGCCTTTGATGCCTTGCAGATCCGCCTGCAACAGACCGGGATCGGCGCGGTGGTGCCCTACCAGCTGTTCCTGATGATGCCCTATATTCTGTCGATACTGGCGTTGATCGTGATGTCGCGCCGCGCCGAGGTGCCTGCCGCATTGATGGTGCCATTCAACAAGGGAGAAAGATGATGTTGGATCTGTTGATCAAGGGCGGCACGCTGCCCGATGGCTCGGTCGCGGATATCGGCATCACCGGTGACATCATCACCGAGGTGGCGCCGTCCATTGACGCGGCGGCCAGAGAAACCATCGAGGCCAGCGGCGATCTGGTCACGCCCCCCTTTGTCGATCCGCATTTCCACATGGATGCGACGCTCTCCTACGGGCTGCCGCGGGTCAATTCCTCTGGCACACTCCTGGAGGGGATCAGCCTTTGGGGAGAGCTGCGCGAGGAGGCCAGTGTCGAGGATATGGTCAGCCGCGCCCTGACCTATTGCGACTGGGCGGCCAGCATGGGGCTGCTGGCGATCCGCACCCATGTCGATACCACGCCCGACCACCTGCGGGGCGTGACCGCGATGCTGGAGGTCCGCGAGGCGGTCAAGGAGTACATCGACCTGCAATTGGTCGCCTTTCCGCAGGATGGGTTGTACCGGGCGCCAAATGGTCGCGATAACCTGATCCGCGCGCTGGATATGGGCGTCGATGTGGTGGGCGGCATTCCGCATTTCGAACGCAGTATGCAGGATGGTGCGGAGTCTCTGGGCGATCTATGCAAGATCGCTGCGGATCGTGGGTTGCAGGTCGACATCCATTGTGACGAAACCGATGATCCGCTGTCGCGACACATCGAGACACTGGCGCAGGAGACGCTGCGCCACGGCTTGCAGGGGCGCGTGGCCGGCAGCCATCTCACCTCCATGCACTCGATGGACAACTACTACGTCTCCAAGCTGTTGCCGCTGATTGCCGAAGCCGGGATTGCCGCCATCCCCAATCCACTGATCAACATCGTCTTGCAAGGTCGCCACGACAGCTTTCCCAAGCGGCGCGGCCTGACCCGCGTGAAGGAATTGCTGGCCCATGGCGTAACGGTGGGCTGGGGGCAGGATTGCGTACTGGATCCCTGGTATAGCCTTGGCACCGGCGACATGCTGGACGTGGCTTTCATGGGGATGCATGTGGCGCAGATGATCCACCCGGACGAGATGGCGCAGTGTTTCACCATGGTGACCGAGAACAATGCCGCGATCATGGGACTGGACGGCTATGGGCTGAAGAAAGGCGATCGCGCCTCGCTGGTTGTGCTGGATGCGGCCACCCCGACCGAGGCACTGCGCCTGCGACCTGCCCGCCTGGCAGTGGTGGCAAAGGGCAAGGTGATCAGCCGCAGCGCACGCGGCGATGCTGCGCTGTCGCTGCCCGGTCGCCCTGCACAGGTCCGGCGCCGCCACACCCTGCCGGGCTGATCCCCGTCATAGCAGCAGGTAAGGCAGGCCGGCGCCGGCCACCGCCAGCAGCGCCAGCGCCACCAGCATTACCAGCCCGTCGCGGGTCAGCATCGCGACGGCAAGGCTGCTGACCACCGCCCCCAGAGTGGAAGAGCTGAAGGGCACCAGTTCAAGAAACGGCATCGCCAGCCCAGAGAGGGCGCACAGGATACGCGGCACTGTGACAAAGGGCTGGCGCAGCAGGATCTTCACCCGCGCCTCGGTATGGCGATCGAGAAATCGGGCCATCCGGCGCATAGGCCCCAGCACCCTGCGCGCCCGCTCCGAGGAGATCCGCTGTCGGCGGAGCCAATCCGGCAGCCACAGGTGATCCCGGCCAAGCGCCATTTGCCCGGCGATGAGAAAGATCAGCAGCCCGCAGACAGTCGAGAACAGCGGCACGCCACTGAGCGGCGACACCACCGCCATCGCGGGCAGCAACAGGGTCGCCGCCATCGAGGAATGGCCAAGATCCTCGACAACCTCGGCAACGCTGATGCTGTCCTCTTCCAGCAATTCGGTCGTCGCCTCGATTATCTCGCCGACGGGATGGTCCTGCGCTGTCATTGTGATCTGCCTCCTGTCTGGCCTGCGGTGCGCGCTTCGGCGCTCTGTCCGACCTGTCACGCGTCGGGTTCCGTGTCTGTTCTGTGTCTCTGGAGAGCAAACGTTTCGACGCGCCTGCGGTTCCGGCGAGCGCGGGACAATGCGCACGACAACACCGCTCGCCCCCGAGGCAGGTCAGGTGTTTTTCTTTGACTGCCAGCAGCTTCGGCGGGAACCGATCCGGCAGCAGAGGCGTTAGCCCAGCGCAACCCCGTGACGAGACGGGGCAGGCCCCGCCAGATCGGGGCCACCCGGGGCCGCGACTGGGCTTTGCCCGCGCCCCATACTCCGCCGGTGCGACACCGGCCCCGATTTTTCGGGACTGATACTTGGATCTGACACCGGCGTTCGCGCCGCGAAACAAAAGGAATTTGACATGCGACTGATTATTGCCGCTCTTGCCCTGGCCGGTCTGGCTGCCTGCGAAACAACCGAGGGCTTTGGCCGTGACGTCTCCGACCTTGGCGACGCGATCACCGAGGAATCTCAGGAAGCACAGTAAAGCGCCGCCCGATCCATGCCCCGTCAGACCAGTTCTGGCGGGGTTTTTCTGTCCGATCCCGCGCGCATCCGGATATTGCGGTGCTGATGGCGGTCGGCGGTTGACGTTCCCCGCAACTCGAAGAACCATTGCAGCGCGATCAATGGCCTGACGGGTATTACAACCAGCGGGCCACGCGCCCCTTTTCGATGCGTTCCAGACCGAGGATGCCAATGCCCCACCGCCCTGCCCGCCGCTCCCCCCATCCCGTCGGCGCCGCCGCCCGGCCCCTGGCCCCGGCATTCCGTCAATCCCGGCTTGCGCTGCTTCTGAGTGTCATGGCGCTGACATTCTGCCTGTTGCTGCCGCATCCCGGCGCCGCTCAGGCGACCAGCGATCCGGTGCAGACCGACAGCGCAATCCAGCTCGATAGCAAAGCTGCCCCGGACGCCCAGATCCGCCGCAGGATTGTCCAGCTGCTGGGAGAAATCGACGGCTTCGACAAGGTGAGGGTCTCTGTGTCAAGTGGCGTTGTGACCCTGTCGGGCGAGGTTCTGGACAATCCGCGCCAGACCCAGCTGACCACGATGGTCGAACGCATTGACGGTGTCGTGGCGATCGAAAACCGGACCGCGATCAATGGGCGGCTTGATGAGCGGCTCGACTCGGCCTTTTCCCGGCTGAAGGAGCGGACCCGAAATATCATTGCCAATGCACCGATTTTCTTTGTCGCGATGCTGGTTTTCGTGATGATTTCCGCCTTTGGCTGGCTGCTGACGACGCGGCTGCGGATCTGGAAGCGTCTGGCGCCAAACTCCTTTATCGCGGAGGTCTATAGCGGTGTGGCGCGCATTGCCTTTATCGTCCTTGGGCTGGTGGTGGCGCTGGATATCCTCAACGCAACAGCGCTGCTGGGGGCCGTATTGGGGGCCGCTGGTGTTGCTGGTCTGGCGGTTGGTTTTGCGGTGCGCGACACGGTGGAGAATTTCATCGCCTCTATCCTGCTCAGCCTGCGGCAACCGTTTCGGCCGAATGATTTTGTCGAGATTGCAGGCGATATGGGGACCGTTGCCCGGCTGACCTCACGCGCGACCATCCTGATCTCACCCGAAGGCAACCATATCCGCATCCCCAATGCGACCGTCTTCAAGGGCCGGATCGTCAACTACACCCGAGATGCCAACCGGCGGTTCGAGTTTGAACTGGGTGTTGATGCCGACGCCGATCTGGCCGCGGCCCTGTCGACAGCGGTTGATGCCCTGCAATCGCTGCCCTTTGTCCTGCGGGATCCATCGGTTGGTGCCTGGGTCAAGGAGGTTGGCGATTCAAATGTGATCCTGACCTTCACCGGCTGGGTCGATCAGACCCAGAGCAGTTTTCAAAAAGCCCGTGGCGAGGCCATTCGGATTGCCAAGACCGCGCTGGAAAGCAATGGGTTTGGCCTGCCGGAGCCGATCTACCGCCTGCGTGTTGATGCTCGGGACGCCGCGAGCCTGCTGCCCGTGGCCCAGCAGCAATCGCAGAAGGCCCCGGCACCTAAACCTGCCGCCGCCCCGGCCGAGACCCCCCTGCCGGCAGCGTCGGATCCAGCCCGTGTCGAGGACGCCAATGAGGAGGCTGCCGCCCGCGAACGCAACGCCCCCGATGGTGGCGGCGACCTGCTGAGCGACGGGCAGAACGCGGAGTGATGACGCCAGTCGCCACGGCCAGATGGCAATGCGGCAATATGAGATGGCGGAACAATTTATTCAGGTTCTGCGTTGCGCTTGGAAAAGAGGAGCACCCCATGGCCGACGATCACAGCGCATCCATCAAGAAGGAAGACACCTATGAGGCTCTGCGCGACAAGGGCTATGGTAAGTCGAAGGCTGCCGCCATAGCCAACGCGCAGGCAAATGATGACATGTCCCCATCTGAAAAGGGCGGTAAGGCGCCCCCATATGAGGATTGGACCAAAGACGAGCTGATGGACCGCGCCCGCGAGCTGGATATCGACGGGCGCTCGACTATGAACAAGGACGCGCTGATCGAGGCGCTGCGCAGCGCCTGACCGCGCCCATACGCCAACAAGGAGAGATTATATATGGTAGAATATGCTGGCATCGGCGGGCTGATCGTCCTGCTGCTATCCATCTGGGCAATCGTGTCGATTGTCGGGTCCAACGCAGGCACCGGCAAGAAAGTCATCTGGGTTGTTTTCGTGCTGATCCTGCCGATCCTTGGCTTCATCTGCTGGCTGCTCTTCGGCCCCCGCGCGCGAAAGGCATAAACACATCTGACCGAAGGCTGAAACGTTAAAAAATGGCGCTGCCCCAACACGGAACAGCGCCATTTTTCGTGATCGCGCGACGTGCTGACGATCAGGCATTGAGCTGAAGCACGTGGTGCACGCCGACATCCGGATGGCCCTCGGTCTCGCTCAGGCTGGCGCGCAGCAGCTTCAGGCCGACCAGAACGGCGTTGCCCTGCGAGGCCCAGACCGCTGCTTCACGCGGGGTCATCTTGAGCAATGTCACCTTGGGGTCGTCACGGCCCTTTTCAAACCAGGCGCCGACGGCAAAGCTCCACAACTCATCGAGCTTATCGGTGTCATTGGTGACCTCCAGCGGTCCGCGCACGCTTGCGTGATAATCCTGACCGTCAGAGACAAGGGTCAACTGGGCGTCGGCACCAAGGCCGATTGCCCGGACCAGATCGCTGTCGGAGGAGCTGATGAACCAGATCGCGCCATTCTCTGCATCCGCGAAATGCGTCATCGGCTGCGGATGCTGGTCGCTGTCACGCACAGCCAGCATCGAAGTGCGGCGTTTCTCCAGCTGGTGCCACAGTTGAGAGATCGCCTCCTGCTGGGTTTCGGTCTGTCGTGCCATGTCAAAATTCCTTTCGTCTCAATTCGATAGGCGGGGTCGGAGTGTCACCCCGCGCAGTTTGCGGCCGCCTGTCCGGCAGCCAAACCACAGGACATCAGATGGAGGGGTCAGACTGAGGCGAAGAACTTATCCAACTCGCGCTCAGCTTCTTCGCGGGCCTTGCCATATTTTGTTTGCAACAGGCCAAGCAGCTGTTCGCGGTCGCCCTTGGCCTTCTCGACATCATCATCTGTCAAATCGCCATAGGCCTCATGGAATTTGCCCTTCAGGGTTGCCCAGTTCCCTTTGATCTGTTGCTCGTTCATGTCTTGGCTCCTGTCATTTGGGTATCGTCGCCTAGTCAACGTGCCGGTATCGGCTTGGTTCCCGGAAAACTCCGCCGGTGCGCTGTCGCCGATCGCGAAGACTGCTCTGGAGTCCGCGTCCCAGAGGACGCTGCCATATCGGCGTTCATGATCGCGCGTTGGGCACCGCTAGTTGGAACAGACAGAAGTCCAGAGAGATCGGGAACCAACCGTCGCAGGCCGCGTTGGGATCACAAGCCATCCAAACAGAACGGGAGAGGCACATGACCGAACAACACACGACTTCACGCCACATCGAGCGCGCCAAGACACATGCGACGGAACTCGCGGAACAGGCGCAGGAGACGCTGCGCAGCGAGGCCAGAGCACGCGCGGAGCAAGCCCAGAGCAAAGCCGCAGGTGAGGCCGCCGCCGTTGCGCGTGCTGCTGATGCCGCTGCCTCCGAGCTGCCGCAAGGCTCGCTTCAAGCTCAGGCCGCCCAGCAGCTGGCTCAGGGGCTGGAGCAGGTTGCGGATACCATCCGGACAGCCGATCTGGAAAAAGTACTACGCGATACCGGCGCTTTTGCCCGCAAGAACCCGATGCTGTTTCTTGGGGGGGCTGCGCTTCTCGGCTTTGCCGCAACCCGGTTCCTGAAGTCGACAGCCCCGGACGCCACGACGGGCCGCGCCGTCGCCGATGACGCAACAGGCGACCCATGGGCCGCCTATGAGACCGGTGACGGCTCCCCGGCCAGCGACAGTGACTACAGCCGTGGCGGCATGACGCAGAGCCCGACGCGGAGGGTTTCGTGATGGAAGATCAGAACACCTCTGCCAGCCCGTCACAGGCGCCGGGACTGCTGGTGACCGTGCTCAAACAGATGTCGCAGCTGGTACAGGACGAGTTGCGACTGGCGCGGGCAGAACTGTCGCGCAACCTGTCGCGCGCCGGTGTTGCCATCGCGATGATCGCGGTGGGTGCCGTGCTGGCCATTGTGGGGCTGCATGTCCTTGCAGCCGCGCTTGTCGCCGCGATCACCGCTATGGGCCTTAGCGTCGGGACCGCCGCGCTGATCGTCGGCGGGCCGTTGATCGCCCTTGCCGTGGGGCTGGTGATGCTGGGCGTCAACCGCCTGTCACCCTCAGCCCTTATGCCGGATCGCAGCCTGCGGAACGTGCAACGCGACCTCAAGACCTTGAAGGAGACCACACGCCATGTCTAATGATACCGATCTGACCGAGCTTGAGACCGAAATCGCCCGTGACCGCGTGGCGCTGTCCAAATCCCTCGACACATTGGCGGCGAGCCTGTCGCCGGAGCGCATCGCGACGGAAGTTTCTGCAACCGCATCGCAATATGGCGGTGAGATTTCGCAGCAGCTGTGGTCGACCGCGCGTGCCAACCCGGCCGCGCTGGCGCTCGTCGGCACCGGCATCGCGCTGCTGATGTCGGGAGCCGGCAAGCGACGTGATCCGGAAGGACAAGCGCAACCGGCGGGACCGGTGGCCGCGGCGACCAGCGCTGAGATGGCTCACGTGCCCAGCCCCGATGCGGGCCAGCGCAAAAGCCCCAGCGCCAGGCGTCTGCGTGCGGCGCTGGACCACGGGCTGGACAAACTGCCTCCCAAAGCGCGCAAGCAGGTGCGAAAGGCACGTCTTTCAGCGATCCAGATCCAGGAAGAACTGGAACGCAGAGCCGCAAAGCTCAGCCGCGCGTCACAGGATGGCATCGCAGCGCAGCCACTGGTTGCCGGCGGTCTCGCCTTTGGCCTTGGTGCGATTGTCGCGGCCCTGCTGCCGCAAACCCGGCAGGAAGATGAACTGCTGGGCGCCAAACGCGACGCCCTGATGGCTGAGGCGCGCGACACCCTGCAACAGGAGTTACGCAAGCTGGCCAACAAAGGCGAGACCGCGCTGCACGACCAGCTCAGCCAAGGCCGCGAGGCGCTGGAAGCCTCGCTGAACTGACGCTAACCTCCCCTCTGGCCCGACCGGGCCGGAGGGTTTTCTCTCAGACAAGGCCATTCGCCATGCTCAATTCGATGCTGTCCGACCGTGCGGCGCGCATGATGCTGCTCATTCTGACGGCGCTTGCCCTCGGCCTTGCACTCTATGTATCCAAACCGATCCTTGCGCCCATCATATTTGCCGTGGTGGTGGGAATTGTCGTCTCACCGATTGCCGACCGGCTACAGGGCATTGGCGTGGCCCGCGTGATCGTCGCGAGCAGCCTTCTGCTATTCTCCTGCGCCATCATCGTGCTGCTATTCCTGTCGCTGGAGCCTCTGATCTCGGGCGTTGTTGAAGATCTCCCCAAAATCAAACGTGAAATCAAAAGCTGGGTCTACATGATGTCCGGCCTCCTGCGCGGCATCGAAGCCATCAGCCAGGAGATTGAACAAACCGTCGGGACACGCGGCGCCGAGGCGGATGTGGCCAGCGGGTTTCCGACGCTGATGGATGCGCTCTGGGTGGCGCCCAACTTTGGTGCGCAGGTGTTTATCTTCATCGGCACGCTGTTCTTCTTCGTGCTGACACGTACGGATATCTATGCTGCTGCGGGGGCATTGGGCAAACGGCTCTACCGCGCGGAACATGAGGTGGCGCGCTACTTCGCTGCTGTGACGATCGTCAACGCAGGGCTTGGTGTCGCCACCGCAATCGGCCTTGCCGTGATCGGCATCGACAGCGCGCTGATCTGGGGGCTGGCGGCCATGCTGCTGAACTTCATCCTGTATCTCGGCCCGTTGATGATGATCACCGGCCTGACATTCGTCGGGATGACCCAGCTTGGCGGTGCGGCGGCGCTGCTGCCGCCGGCATTGTTCCTTGGGCTGAACCTTATCGAGGCGCAGTTTGTCACCCCGGCTTTTGTCGGTCATCAGCTACATCTGAGCCCGCTGGTGGTGTTTCTCGCAATTGTCTTTGGCCTGTGGATCTGGGGTCCGGTGGGCGCGATCGTGGCGCTGCCGACGTTGCTGTGGGCCGGTCAGTTGCTTCGCGCCTCCTCAGAGGCACGCCGGTCACAAGGCCCCGATACCCAGCCAAGTTGAGCCAGACCACCGGGCCACCGGGCCGCCGCCTGCGCGCCCCAGTCGCGCCATCAGGCCCTGTCATCCCGTCGGGTCAGACCACATCCTCGGTCGCGCCCGGAAGGGGCTGCTGAAGATCGGCCATTTTGTCCGGATCATGGGGCACCAGAAAGCCGTTGCGCGACTCCGGCAGGCGCAGGCCATTGCGTGCGACTTCTGCGCGCCACCAGTCCGACGCTGTCTCCAGCCTGCGCGCCTCATCCGGCATCTGGCCCTGATCCCACCAGTGGTTGCACATCGCGCGCCAGGTTTCGGCCACGCGGTCCTTGCGGGTGATGCGCAGCGCCACCTCAGTGTCCCAGCGCATCGACCGCCCGTTCATGTTCGCAGACCCGACCATCGCAAAACTATCGTCAACAATCAGCACCTTGCTGTGGACATAGATCACAGGTGAGCCTGCCAGCACTGAGGGCGCCTCGCGATCGGCCAGGATCGGCTGTACCGGGCTGGCGATGGTCGCGCGGCTGCCAAAAGCTGCTTGCAATGTGTCCAGCGCCTGCCCCTGCAAGGCCATACCATAGCGCGCATCCAGATCCCGGTTGCCCTCAAAAGCCACATCATCGGGCAGCGCGGGCAGCACCAGAATAAGAGAGAGGTCCGGGTTACGTCTGGCGGCAGCGGCAAGCCCGTCGGCCAGTACGCTGGAGCGCAGAAACTGGGTTTCGAGATAGATCAGATGTTCGGCGCGTTCGAAGGCGGCGAGATAATCCTCTTCGATCTCGCGCAATACCGTGCGGGGGGACAGCGCCCAGAATCCGAAACGACGCGGCGCGGAAATCGTCCGGCGGATCAATTTGCCTTCAGGCGGGTGTTCCTTGCCCGCGACATAGCGTTGAAAATGCCGCAAATGCTGCGCGGCCTCGCGGGCCTCGGGGCCGCTGACCAGCACCTGGACATCTGCCCAGGTCTGCTGTGACGGCTCATCATGCTCCAGCGTATCGCGGCGGCGCTCGTTGAGATCCAGCCCGCCGACATAGAGTAGGGTTTCGTCAATCACCGCCAGCTTCTGATGGTGGGTGACCGGGCGCACTTCGGGAAGAAGACCATCGTCGGGGGTATCGGACAGGCCACGACTGGGGAACCCGGTGGCGCCTGCTGGTCCGGTTGGCCTGCGGTCCGAGATCTTGTTCTTCTTCATCTTGATGAACGGGCCAAAGGCCAACCGTGGCAACAAACCTGCCCGCGCCGGATGCAGCGCGCCCTCGACATGAAGGTCACCGACCGGATCATCGGTCGCGCGGCGCGCAAGGCGCACGGCGATTTCCTGCGCCTGCGCCACGGTGCTTTTGGTTTTCTGATGCAGCTCCTGGCCCATCACCGGGTCGAAATCGCTGACAACCAGATGAAAATGGACACCTCGGGCAACCACATGTTCGACCAGATCCGCCCATGTGTCGCCGATGGCGCGCGCCTCGTCGCTCAGCAATGCGGTAGAGAAGTCGAAGATACGGAAACTGGCACGCACCTCTGTTTTGGCGCTGAGCACCGCCCGCTCAAACGCAGGCCATGCCTCGGCAGCGGTCACCAGAACCTCAAAGACCTCTGGATCCGTCGCCGCGTCATCCTGTGTTTCGCAGGTCGGCATTGTCGTTCGCACCCCTTTTTTCCGCAAGCCCCTGTGCCGCCGTGTCGTCGCTATGCGGAAAGACGACCTCATAGGTAAATTCTGTTTCTGTTTCCGTCGTCTTGGCCTCACCCTCGAGCTGTGCGACGAAGGCCTTGATAAGCCGTGCGCCGAGCCCGCTGGTGAACTGGCGCTCTTCGCTTTCGGCCCCGTTCTGCGGGCCCAGCGCGTTGCGGATGGTAAGACGACAGTAGCCGCCTTCCTGTTCGGCAAAGGAGACACCAACAACGCGTCGCCCGTCGCCGTCTACACCCGCAAATCTGACAGCATTGGTGAGCGTTTCGGCCACCAGCATCGACAGATTCACCGCATCGTCCTGATTAAGCTGGACCGAGGCCAGATCTGTTTCGATGGCGACAGCGCCATCGCGCCCATGCGACAGGGAGGCAATCTCCTTGGCCAGAGCCGTAATAAGCTCGGCCGCATCCACGGTGGTGACATCTGGATTGGTGTTCAGGGACCGGTGAATCGCCGCCAGCCCACGCACCCGGCGCTGAAGCTGGGCAAGCACGTTGCGCGCCTCGTCCGAGCGCGCCGATCTTGCCTGCATGTTCATGATCGAGGCGATGAGCTGGAGGTTGTTCTTTACCCGGTGATGCACCTCGCGCAGGAGCACGGTTTTCTCGCGCAGGTCGATCTCCCGGCGTTCTTCGGCCTTGCTGAGGATCATCACCATGCGGTTGAAGGACTGCTGGGCCTCGGCAAATTCGCGCGGCGGGTTCAGCAGATCCAGCTGGGCCTGTTTCCGCTCGCCTAGTGCATAGCGCCTCATGGCTGCGCGCAGGTCACTGAGATGGCGGATAACAAGACGATGCAGGCCAAATACGCCGACGACCATGCCTGCGAGCCACATCAACACCGGAAAGGCCAGGGTGAAGGCCCAGCCGCCCATGCCTGTTGCCATCTGCGCCTGTGCAGCTGGCCAGCTTCCCACAACGGCGACCTCGCCCGGAACGATGTCGCTCACCGCGAAGAACCGTTCTTCCTGGGATTTTGACATTGCAAAGAACGTGTCGCCAGACCGCCTGATCAGATCCGACTGCGCGGGTGTCTGGGGCAGCATCAACCCGGCCTGAGGCAGCGGCTCCGAAGAGGACAGGATATCGCCGTCCCGATCAATTGTGGCAAAACGGATGCCTTCCAGCTGCCAGCTCTCGGTGAAAAACGCGCTGGTCAATCTTTTCGGAATGGCGAGGGTCAGATAGCCGACGATTTCGCCACCTTCGCGAACCGGCGTTGTCAATGAGAGTTCGAAATCCCCATTTCCATCAAGGCTGCGCCCCACCCCATAGGTCAGCGCGCCGCGCGCGACCGCTTTTGCAAAAAATGCTGTTTCGGCGATCGCGGCGCCCACATCCTTGGAACTGCAGACCGGCTGCCCCTCGGGCGTGACAAGGCCCGCAAAGGAATAGGTCGGCTGCGCTTTGACAAAGGTGGCCAGGGCGAGATTGCAGGCCGCTGGCTGATTGCGCAGCGGCAGGGTGGCCGCCGCCAGGGCGTCAGCGGCGCCGCCGGTGCGTTGCAACAGCTCCCGCTCTCCCATAGCGGCCCGTTCGGTGCGGGCAAGAATGGCCATCCGGGACAGGCGCGCGGCCTCATCTATCACCGTGTAGGTCTGATAGATGGCAATCATGCCCAATGGCAGCAATGCCAAGGTCATGAGAGCGGCGAGCCGAAAAAACAGCCCGCCAGCCAGTGCCCGCCCCAGTTTCATATCAGGCCACGCTTTGCTGCGACACGATGCCTGCAGTTACGGTGTCGGTCAGCTCCAGCGGCTCGTTTTCGCTCAGATTCATCAGCTCGGCCAACCGCGCCCGGCCTCTGTTCACCCGGCTCTTGATCGTGCCGACCTTGACGCCGCAGGTTTCTGCGGCCTCCTCATAAGAGAACCCGCCGGCGCCAACCAGGATCAGCGCCTCGCGCTGTTCATCGTTCAGCTGTTCGAAAGCTTTGTTGAAATCGCGCATGTTCAGGCGCCCGTCATGATCAGGTTTCTGCGAAAGCTGCTCGGACAGGACGCCATCGCCGTCCTCCACCTCGCGGCGGCGTTTACGGCGTAGAGAGTAATACGTGTTGCGCAGGATCGTAAAGAGCCAGGCCCGCATATTGGAGCCTTCCTCGAATTTGTCGATATTGGTCCAGGCTTTAACCAAGGTATCCTGCACCAGATCATCGGCCATGGCCGTATTCCGGGTCAGACTGATGGCAAACGCACGCATGGCACCAAGGTGGTCCACCAGCTCGTCTCTGGGATCGCCCATCAGGAGTCATCCTCATCACGATTGGCGCTTTCGATCGGCGCCGCGCCCTTGGCTTTCAACTGGTCGAGAAGATTTGCGAACCGGTCGGGGATAGGCTCCGACGCAAGCGTATCAAACGCCTTTTTCAGGTTGCTGTCGATCTCTCGCTCGATCGCGTCACCGCGTTTTTCTGTTGCCTTGTGCTTTTCCATACGATCCAACTATATTTTTTTACGCACACTCTGGAACCAAACGCAGTGACCAGACGTATGGTTCCATATGTATTCAGAAAAAAAGGGACATATCAAATGACCGCCCCGACAGGAGAAATTCTTGCTAATCAGATCGGGTCTAACCTGCCGTTCCTGCGCCGTTATGCGCGGGCGCTGACAGGTAGCCAGACCAGCGGTGACACCTATGCCCTTGCAACTCTGGAGGCGATCCTGGCCGAGCCGGACCGCTATGAGGCTGAGCTGAAAGCAAAGGTGGCTTTGTTCCGCGCTTTCCATGTTATCTGGAGTTCCAGCGGTGCCCCGGTTGAGCTGGATATGCCCGACAGCGGGCTGGAGACCCAGGCGCAGAAGCATCTGCGTGCGCTTACCCCAAATACCCGCGAGGCGCTTCTGCTTCACACGATTGAGGATTTCAGCACCGCAGAGGTGGCGCAGATAATGGAAATCGGCGCCGATGAAGCAAGTGAACTGGTGAAGATCGCCTATCAGGAGATGTCGAAATCCACATCGGGTCGCATCATGATCATCGAGGATGAGGCGATCATTTCGATGGATCTTGAAGGGATCGTCAGCGAAATGGGACATCGGGTGACCGGCATTGCCCGGACTGAAGATGCCGCGCTGAAACTCGCGAGGGAAGAGACACCGGATCTGATCCTGTCGGATATCCAGCTTGCGGATAACTCCAGCGGCATTGATGCGGTGAACAAGATCCTTGAAAATCATTTTGACTGCCCCGTGATCTTTATCACTGCCTTCCCCGAAAGGCTGCTGACCGGCGAAGGGCCGGAACCTGCCTTCCTGATCTCGAAGCCCTATACCGAGGATCAGGTTCGCTCGGCGGTCAGCCAGGCGATGTTCTTCTCCTCGACCGAGACGTTGAAGGCCTAAACCAGGCGCAAACCTGTTTTGATCAAATAGCCGCCTGTGATCAGGCGGCTATTTTTGTGTCTGGACGGCAGTTGCGGATGTTTTCCGCTCTTTCGCTTGAGATCGCCGCCGCGCCGGGATCACCGCCGCGCGCGTCTCTCGTGCCGGATCACCCTGTCAGGCGGTGCCCAAGCTTTCGTCAGGCCTCAGCCCTTGGCGATGGCGCGCAGCATCCAGGCGGCCTGCTCGTGAAAGGCGGAGCGCGCCGTCGCCAGATCCTCGGTAACGATATCCTTGCGATCGCCCGCCAACTCGGCCAGCGCATGAAGGCGGTGCGCGACGCGTTCATGACAATGAGCGAGATCCTCAACCATATCCGCAGCCGTCAGCGAGCCGGTTTTGTCTTCAAGCTTCGAACGGCTGACGATATCGGCAAGGCTCGACGGCGCCAGATGCCCCAGCGCGCGGATCCGTTCCGCCAGCTCGTCGGTCGCTGCAAACATATTCTCATACTGCTCTTCGGTCAGCTTATGGACCGAGTAGAAGGCCGGCCCTTCGACGTTCCAGTGATAGGCATGGGTCTTGAACACGAGGCGATAGGTATCGGCCAGCACATCGGCCAGCCCGCTGGCGATCACCGAGGTGTCACGGACACCGGTGCTAACGTCATCACGGCTGGGCACAACTGAAAGCGCTTCGCTCATCTTATCATCTCCTTTGTCTATGTCGGTCTCACCACCCCAACGTGTGCTCCTGACAGAGGTTCCCATATTTCTCGCCGGTGTCAGACCTTCTCACCGATGTCAGACGCGCAGGCGCCGGGGACAGATGAGCAACGAAAATGGGCGGACGCCACAGCATCCGCCCCTCATCGCTTTCGCATTGTCGTCTCCACGCTATCTGCCCTTTACCACCCGAACCACCATGGCGATGGCAAAGAGTACAAGGAACACGAAGAACAAAATCTGCGCGATCCCGGCAGAGGCAGACGCCACACCGCCAAAGCCGAAGAGGCCAGCGATGACTGCGACAACAAAGAATAGCAAAGCCCAGTAGAGCATGGTCCTCTCCTTCATATCATGTCGTGCTGTGATACCGTCCCAACTCAGACCGCGCGGCGATGGTTCCATGGAACTTTCGCGGCTCGGCGCACGTTGAGTGGTGGAAAGGAGACTTCATCATGGCTGCAACTCAGACACAGACTGAACCGAAGAAATCGACCGCTGCGCGACGCAAGCAGGACACCCTGACAGAGGCGTCCCAGCCGATTGCGGCAAAAGCCAAAGAAGTTGGCGAACAGCTGGAGGATATGGCGGTACGCAATGCTCAGGCGGTCCGTGAGATGGCGACCGAGGGTGCAAAAACCGCGTCCCAGACCGTTAATGAGCTTGCCTCCCAGAGTGAGGAATTCGTGAAGAAGAATCCGGCGCTTGCCGTAGCTGGCGCGCTGGGGCTGGGCGTTCTGATCGGCCTTGCGGTCCGCAACCGCTACTGAAACACTTAAATTCCGAGATACAAAAAAGGGAGGCCAGCGGCCTCCCTTTTTTGTATCTGTTGGACACGTTTCTCTGACTATGAACAACCACGGCTGCGAGGGGATTCAGGTGAATTTGCGAAACAGCCGCGTGGTGTCGAAGATTGTATCGAGTTTCTCGTAGCGCGCGCGCGTCTCGTCCCAGCGCTCCTCCTGTGCGGCCGAGATCATCGCCTCCAGCAGCATCATGGTTGAGATGTTCGAGTCCCAGGCCGAGGGGATTTCCACCCAGCAATTGAAGGTATGCGCCGCCACAGATCCGATGGGGCTGGACCATTGGTCGGTGATCAGGATCACCCGCACCCCCCGTTCCGAGGCCAGTTCGGCCAGCCGTTGCAGGTTGGTCTCATAGCGGCGTACGTCGAACATCAGCAGCGTGTCGCCTTCCACCATATCCAGCACGTAATGCGGCCAGGTCGCCGAGGAGGAGGTCATATGTGTGACCCGCTGGCGAATGGCCTGAAAATGCGTGAAGGCATAATCCGCAAGCGCACGGGTGATGCGCCCGCCAACCACATAGAGCCGACCCTCAGTATCGGCCAGCTGCCGGACCGCCGCATCGAACTGCTCTGAATCGACGTTGGAAAAGGTCTGACTGAGGTTGTCGGTCACCGCCTGTGCAAATCTGTTCAGAAGATGCCCCTCCGGCGCCTCCGACGCCCAGTTGGCCCGGCGCTGGGTCGGGCCGGATCCCTTTGCCTCCAGCTCTTTCAGCAGGGCCTGATGGAACTGCGGATATCCTTTGAAACCAAGCTTCTGCACCATGCGCGCCACGGTGGGTGTCGACACATCGGCATTGGCGGCAACAATGGTGATAGAGGCCAGACCAGCCGCCGGATAATTGGCCAGCAGGGCATTTGCGAATTTGCGCTCTGCCTGGGTCAGGGTTGCATATTGCTCCCGGATGAGTTCGCGCACGGTGGCGGGCGGTTTTGTCACTGTCCGGCTATCCCTCTGGTTTGCCTACAATTTATGCACCGCCCCAAAGACAGGGCCATCCCCGACACGAGGGGATCAAACTGATGCTGAAAATATATTGACACAAAAAGTCGTACGTGAAAACATTTTTCCAAAATCAGGGAGTGCCCAATGTCACTGAGCGATTCCAACGCTCCATCTGCCGCCGCACCGGAACTGCCCAACGAGGCAGTAGAGATCTGGAATGCAGCGGGCACCGGCGATGTGCTGGTGCTGTGCGAACATGCCAGCAACCACATTCCGGCGCGGTATGAGGGGCTTGGCCTGTCGGAGGATGACCGCGCCAGCCATGCCGCCTGGGATCCCGGCGCATTGGCGGTGGCCAAGGGTCTATCGGTGGCTCTGGACGCGCCGCTGGTCGCAAGCCGGGTGTCGCGGCTGGTCTATGACTGCAACCGCCCGCCCGAAGCTGCCAGTGCCATGCCCGCGAAATCGGAACTGATCGAAGTCCCCGGCAACCGTGATCTGGATGCGGCGGCGCGGGCCGAACGGGTCGACAGCGTCTACACCCCTTTCTGCGCGGCCGTGGCGCAGGTGATCGCTGATCGCAGGGCCGCAGGTCGCGAGACGATGCTGGTGACGGTCCACAGCTTTACCCCGATCTTTTACGGCACCCCGCGCAGCGTCGAAATCGGCATCCTGCACGATGCGGACAGCCGCTTGGCCGATGCGATGCTGGAGGCCGCCCCGGCCCTGCCCGACCGCCAGATCGAGCGCAACGCGCCCTATGGCCCGCAGGACGGTGTCACACATTCGCTGGTGCTGCATGGTCAGAACAATGGTTTGGCCAATGTGATGATCGAAGTGCGTAACGATCTGTTGCAGACCCCGGAACAGGAAGCCGCCATGACAGACGAATTGCTGTGTCTGCTGCGCCCGGCCCTGAGCGCGCTGACCAGTAAGGAGGCAGCCAATGCCTAGTGCCATCAAGAGCTATGTACGCGCCATCGACGCGATGAACCGCGTGATTGGCCGTTTCGCCATGTATCTGATCTTTGTGCTGGTTGGGGTGCTTCTGTGGTCCTCGGTGTCAAAGACCTTTTTCAACCCGTCACTCTGGACGCTGGAGACCGCGCAGTTTGTCATGGTCGCCTACTATATTCTGGGCGGTCCCTACTCGATCCAGATGGGCAGCAATGTACGGATGGATCTGTTCTATGGCGCATGGTCGCTCAAGACCAAGGCCATGGTCGATGCCGTCACCGTGCTGTTCCTGATGTTCTACCTTGGGATCCTGTTTTATGGCGCCGTCAGCTCCACCGCCTATTCGCTGGGGTATTTCGGGCTGGAGCCGTTTCAGTTCTTCGGAGAGCTGCTGACAATCCTTGTGAGCGAAGGCGTCGATGCCGCCAGCGCCAAACTCGGCTATCTGGAACGCAGCTCCACCGCCTGGCGCCCCTTCATGTGGCCGATCAAAACCATCCTCTGTTTCGGCGTCTTTCTGATGCTGCTGCAATGCCTTGCTGAATTGTTCCGTGATCTCGGACGCCTTCGCGGAGACGACTTCTAATGTCCTATGAACTCATCGCCATTATGATGTTTGCCGGCATGATGCTGATGCTGATGACCGGTCAGCGTGTGTTTGGCGCAATCGGTTTCGTCGGCGCTGTGGCCGGTCTGCTGCTCTGGGGCACTGGCGGCAGTGAAATCCCCTTCTCCGCGGCCATGAAGCTGATGAAATGGTATCCTCTGCTCACGCTGCCAATGTTCATCTTCATGGGGTACGTGCTGTCGGAATCGAAGATCGCAGATGATCTCTACCGGATGTTTCACGTGTGGATGGGTCCGGTCAAAGGCGGGCTGGCGATTGGTACCATTGGTCTGATGGTCCTGATCTCGGCGATGAACGGTCTGTCAGTGGCTGGTATGGCCATCGGCGCCACCATCGCCCTGCCCGAGCTTTTGCGCCGTGGCTATGACAAGACGCTGGTCACCGGCACCATTCAGGCCGGTTCCTCCCTCGGCATTCTGGTGCCGCCCTCCGTCGTGCTGGTGCTCTATGCGATGATCGCGCGCCAGCCGGTTGGTCAGCTCTGGCTCGCCGGTGTTGTTCCGGGTCTGTTGATGGCGGCCATGTTCATCATCTACATCTATCTGCGCGCCCGGATGCAGCCCGAACTCGGCCCCGCCATGAGCCCCGAGGATCTCGCCGAATATGAGCGCATCAGCGATCATCCGCTGCGCCTGAACTACATCGTTCTGGCCCTTCTGGTGCTGGTGCCGCTGGTGGTCAAGATGGGCATCATCGAGGCAAAACCCGCAATGGGCGTGGCTCTTGCCGGTGCTGTTCTGGCCTTTGTCACCAGAGGCGTTCCGATCTTCTATCATGATGTCTTCATGAAGGAAAAATACCGCCTGCTGTTCTCCGGCGTGCTGCCCTTGGCGATCTTTGCCGCGATGATGGTTCCCTTTGTGAATGGCTGGACCTCGCTGGTGGAAAGCTCCGCCATTGGTGCGATGACCGCCTTTGTCGCGGCCATTCTCAAAGGTCGGATGAACAAGGAGGTGTTTGAAACTTCGGTGCGCTCCACCCTGGGGATTTCCTGCATGTTCATGTGGATCATCCTCGCCGCGCTTGGCTTTGGCGCAATTTTTGATGGTCTGGGCGCGGTGAAGGCGATCGAGGATCTGTTCACCACGCAGCTGGGTCTCAGCCCCTGGATGATCCTGATCCTGATGCAGCTGAGCTTTATCGTGATGGGCACGTTCCTTGATGACACCGCGATGCTGGTGATCGTGGCGCCGCTTTATGTGCCGCTTGTGGGGGCGCTGGGGTTCGATCTGATCTGGTACGGTGTGCTTTATACCATCACCACCCAGATCGCCTATATGACGCCGCCCTTTGGCTACAACCTGTTCCTGATGCGGGCGATGGCGCCACCGGAAATCGGGCTGAAAGACATCTACGTCTCAATCATCCCCTTTGCCGCTGTCATGGTGGTCGCACTCGCCCTGGTCATGATGTTCCCGCAGATTGCCCTGTGGCTGCCGGACTATGTTTACGGAAAATAACCCTCAGAAGAGCTCCGCAAGGGGGCCGGACATTCAACATGGAGAAGAGACATGACGACAAGACGTAAGTTTATACAGACCGCCGGTGTCGGCGCCCTGGCCGCACCGCTGGCCACACCTGCGCTGGCTCAGTCGAAAATCACCTGGCGTATGCAGACCTATGCCGGTGCGGCACTGGCCGAGCATGTGGTGAAACCCGCCATCGACATGTTCAACAAGATCGCAGGCGACCGCATGCAGATCGAGCTCTACTATGCCGACCAGCTGGTCCCCACCGGCGAGCTGTTCCGCGCCATGCAGCGCGGCACGATCGACGCGGTGCAGTCGGATGACGACTCGATGGCCTCGCCCACCGAAGTCACTGTCTTTGGCGGCTATTTCCCCTTCGCCTCGCGCTACTCGCTCGATGTGCCTGTGCTGTTCAACCAATATGGTCTGAACGAGATCTGGGACGAGGAATACTCCAAGGTCGGCGTCAAGCATATCTCGGCAGGCGCCTGGGACCCCTGCCATTTCGCCACCAAGGATCCGATCAACTCGCTGGCCGACCTCAATGGGAAACGCGTCTTCACCTTCCCGACCGCCGGCCGTTTCCTGAGCCAGTTCGGCGTGGTGCCGGTCACCCTGCCGTGGGAAGACATCGAAGTTGCCATGCAGACTGGCGAGCTGGACGGCATCGCCTGGTCCGGCATCACCGAGGATTACACCGTCGGCTGGGCGGATGTGACCAACTACTTCCTGACCAACAACATCTCCGGCGCCTGGGCTGGCTCCTTCTTTGCCAACCAGGGCCGCTGGAACGAGCTGCCCGAGGACCTGCAGACCCTGTTCCGTGTCTGCTGTGATCAGTCGCATTATTATCGCCAGTGGTGGTACTGGGGTGGCGAAGCCTCCTTGCGCGTGAACGGCGACAAGATGAAACTGACTACGATTCCGGACAATGAATGGCAGCAGGTCGAAGACGCCGCCGTCAAATTCTGGGACGAGATCGCCGCCGAAAGCCCGACCAAAGCGCGCGTTGTCGAGATCATCAAGAAGTACAACGCCGACATGCAGAAGGCCGGCCGCCCCTATCGCTACGGCTAAAAGGCTGCCACAGAAAACCGAATTTGGCCCGCGTGCGGTGGGCCAAATTCCTTCCCAAGGAATTTGCTCAACTTTTTTAGTCAGAAAGTTGTGGCCTCAGAACACAAAGGGCTGCTCATGCTCTCCTTCGATACGCTCAAAGACCAGGTTGCCGACGGTACCGTTGATACAGTTCTTGTGTGCCTTGTGGACATGCAGGGTCGGCTGATGGGCAAACGCTTTCACGCCAAGCATTTTGTGAACGGCGCCTGGGAAGAGACCCATTGCTGCAACTATCTCCTCGCCACCGATCTGGCGATGGCGACGCCGGAAGGCTATGCCTCGACCAGCTGGGAAAACGGCTATGGCGATTATGTCATGAAGCCGGATCTGGCCACGCTGCGCCCGGTGCCCTGGCTGGCTGGCACGGTGATGGTGCTCTGTGATGTGCTGGATCACCACAGCCATGAGGAAGTCCCCCATTCTCCCCGCGCCATCCTGAAACGTCAGGTGAACCGTCTCAAAGAGATGGGTTTTGACGCGATGTGCGCCACTGAGCTGGAATTCTTCCTGTTCGAGAAGAGCTTTGACGAAATCCGCAAATCCGGTTTCCGCGATCTGCAGCCGATCTCGGGCTACAATGAGGACTACAGCATCCTGCAGACCTCGCGTGAGGAACATATCCTGCGCCCGATCCGCAACCACCTGTGGGATGCAGGGCTGCCGATCGAGAATTCCAAGGGCGAGGCCGAGACCGGTCAGGAAGAGCTGAACATCAAATATGCCGCCGCGATGGATACGGCTGAATATCACACCATTGCCAAACATGCGGTGAAAGAGATCGCCCAGCAGCAGGGCCATGCCGTCACCTTCCTGCCGAAATGGCATCACGAGAAGGTCGGCTCCTCCTCCCATGTCCACCAGTCGCTGTGGCAGGACGGCAAACCTGCCTTCTATGACGAGAGCGACGCGCTGGGCATGTCATCGCTGATGAAGGCCTACATGGCGGGTCTGCTGAAATACGCGCCGGATTACACCGCCTTCATGGCGCCCTATATCAACAGCTACAAACGCTTCATGAAGGGCACCTTTGCCCCGACCCGTATCATCTGGTCGGTGGACAACCGCACCGCAGGCTATCGCCTCTGCGGTGTCGGCAGCAAGGCAATCCGCGTGGAATGCCGGATACCCGGCTCGGACATGAACCCCTATCTCGCGATCGCCGGTATGCTGGCGGCGGGTATTGCAGGCATCGAGGAAGGGCTTGAGCTGCAGGCCCCCACCAAGGGCGATGTCTATCAGGGCGACACCGGCATGATCCCCGGCACGCTGCGTGAGGCGGCGGCGGCACTCAAAAGCTCGGCCATGTTGCGGGCCACCATGGGCGATGCGGTGGTTGACCACTATGTCCGTGCGGCGGAAGTTGAGATCGAGGATTTCGAGCGGATCGTGACCGACTACGAGATTGCCCGCGGGTTTGAGCGCGTCTGAGACGCGCAGCCTTCGGCGAGAGTATTTTTGGAAAGATGACGATGGGGGCGTGGCCCCCGTCAAACCACATGAGGAAGACCATGGGCCAGACCCTGAAATGTATCTCACCGATCGACGGATCGGTCTATGCCGAGCGCGAGACGCTGTCACCGGAGGCCGCAGCAGAGCGTGCCAAGGCAGCACGTGTGGCCCAGGCGGCCTGGGCCGCCCGCCCCCTGCAGGAGCGGATTGACCTGGTGATGGCCGGCGTCGCCGCCGTGGGGGCCATGAATGACGAGATCGTGCCGGAGCTGGCCCAGATGATGGGGCGCCCGGTGCGCTATGGCGGCGAGTTTGGCGGCTTCAACGAACGTGCCAGCCACATGGCCGCGATTGCGGCAGAGTCGCTTGCGGATATCGAGGTTGGAGAGGACGCCACCTTCAAACGCTACATCAAGCGCGTGCCCCATGGGGTTGTGTTGGTGGTCGCGCCCTGGAACTACCCCTATATGACCGCAATCAACACCGTGGCGCCTGCGCTGATTGCGGGCAATACCGTGGTGTTGAAACATGCCACCCAGACGCTTCTGGTGGGCGAGCGCATGGCGCAGGCCTTCCAGTCGGCGGGCGTTCCGGCAGATGTGTTCCAGAATGTCTTTCTGGATCATGACACCACCTCCGCGCTGATCGCAGACCGCGCGTTTGACTTCGTGAACTTCACAGGCTCCGTCGGTGGCGGCCAGGCGATGGAGCGCGCAGCGGCCGGCACCTTTACCGGCGTCGGCTCCGAGCTGGGCGGCAAGGATCCGGGTTATGTGATGGAAGACGCCGATCTTGATGCGGCGGTGGACACGCTGATTGACGGCGCCATGTTCAACGCAGGCCAGTGCTGCTGCGGCATCGAGCGGATCTATGTCCATGAGAGCCTTTACGACGCCTTTGTCGAGAAGGCAGTGGCCATCGTGAAAGGCTACAAGCTGGGCAATCCGCTGGAGGCCGAAACCACCATTGGCCCGATGGCCAATGTGCGCTTTGCACAGGAGGTGCGCGACCAGATCGCCGAGGCGGTAGCGGCGGGTGCTGTCGCCCATATCGCGCCCTTCGCCGAGGATGACGGCGGTGCCTATCTCACACCGCAGATCCTGACCATTGTGACTCATGACATGCGGGTGATGCGCGACGAGAGCTTTGGCCCTGTCGTGGGCATCATGAAAGTCACCTCTGACGAAGAGGCGATTGCGCTGATGAATGACAGCGAATTTGGCCTCACCGCGTCGCTATGGACCCGCGATGTCGAGCGCGCCGCGCGTGTTGGCGATCAGATCGAAACCGGCACCGTGTTTATGAACCGCGCCGATTATCTGGATCCGGGCCTGTGCTGGACCGGCTGCAAGAACACCGGCCGCGGTGGGGGTCTGTCGATCATCGGCTTCCATAACCTCACCCGCCCGAAATCCTATCACCTGAAAAAAGTCACGGGCTGAGCCCCGTCATCTTTCCAAAAAATACTCCGGGGGGCTTGCCGCAGGGCAAGCGGGGGCAGCGCCCCCTCCCCGGCTTCATCACAGGAACCCACCTATGACTCTTGTTGGAAACTGGTCCTACCCGACCGCAATCAAATTCGGCGCAGGCCGGATCAAGGAACTGGCGGACGCCTGCGCTGCTGTCGGCATGAAGAAACCTCTGCTGGTCACCGACAAAGGCCTGGCCGAACTGCCCGTCACCCAAGCCACCCTCGGCATCCTGGATGCTGCGGGCCTTGGCCGGGCGATGTTCTGCGAGGTTGACCCGAACCCGAACGAGAAGAACCTCGAAGCCGGTGTTGCCGCCTACAAGGCGGGCGGCCATGACGGGGTTATCGCTTTTGGCGGCGGCTCTGGCCTCGATCTGGGCAAGATGGTCGCCTTCATGTGCGGCCAGACCCGACCGGTTTGGGATTTTGAAGACATCGGCGACTGGTGGACCCGCGCCGATGCCGATGCAATCGCGCCAATCATCGCCGTGCCGACCACCGCAGGCACCGGCTCCGAGGTCGGCCGCGCCTCTGTGATCACCGACAGTGTGACCCATCAGAAAAAGATCATCTTCCACCCCAAGGTGCTGCCGACCGTGGTGATCTGTGATCCCGAGCTGACCGTGGGCATGCCGAAGTTCATCACCGCAGGCACCGGGCTGGATGCCTTTGCCCATTGCGTCGAGGCGTTCTCCAGCCCGCATTACCACCCGATGTCGCAGGGCATCGCGCTGGAAGGCATGCGCCTGGTAAAGGATTTCCTGCCGCGCGCCTATGCCGATGGTACCGATATCGAGGCGCGCGCGCAGATGATGTCGGCTGCGGCCATGGGTGCCACCGCCTTCCAGAAAGGCCTCGGCGCGATCCACGCCATGAGCCATCCGATCGGCGCAGTGTTCAACACCCACCACGGCACCACCAATGCGGTCTGCATGCCTGCGGTTCTGGCCTTCAACGCGCCGGAAATCCGCGAGCGGTTCAACACCGCAGCTGCCTATCTGGGCATCGACTGCGGCTTTGACGGTTTCTGCGCCTATGTGCAGGAGCTGAACGACAGTCTCGGTATCCCACGTGGCCTCGCGGACCTCGGCGTCACCGAAGACGCCATCCCCGAGCTGGTCCGAGGCGCCCTGATCGACCCCTCCTGCGGCGGCAACCCTGTCGTTCTGGATGAAGCCAATCTTACGCAGCTGTTCAAGGACGCGATGTGATCTCCGGTTGAGGGCCACAGAATACTGAGCCCGGACCGAGCTGTCTGACGTCTGGCTCAGGTGTCGTGATTGCGGCCCCTCTCTGGCTTGAGAGGGGCCGCATTTCTATTCGCAATGATCCGGGTCTGTCCCTATTTCGCCGCGCCGCAGTGTTGATCGACCATGCGCTGCACCATCGGGGCAAAGTGCCAGAAATCGGGCGTCTTCATCCCCTCACGCTTGCCCGCCTCGTCCAGATAGCGCACCGCGATGATCTCCTTGAGGTTCGGATTGGCCTCGAACTCCACCACTTCCTGCGCGGTCATCGGTCCCCCCTGCAGCTCCAGCGTATGGACCGAGGCAGGCGAAAGGCGTTTAAAATACTCGGGCTTGGTCGCACAGAGATAGCGTTTCGCAGCAACGTGGTAGCGACAGCAATCGGTGATCACGCTGGGAAAGAAGCGCTCCAGCACCTCGGCACCGGCGTCCTCATGGTGGCGGTCTTCGGTATCATCGGGGTGATAGGTGCCAAACTCCGATGTGAAATGACCGATATCATGCAGGAGGGCGCCGACGATGATTTCCTCCGGCTGGCCATTCTCTTCGGCGATTGTGGCACCCTGCAGCATATGCTCTCCCATGGTCACCGGCTCGCCCAGATATTCCTCACCGCCGCGGCGATCGAAGATGGAGCCGAGGAACGCAACGATTGTGTCGCGGTCGAGTGTCTCAGGCGGGCGATGCGGCGCTGGCTGCGGTTTGCGGCTGGTCATTCCGCCGCCTCCCCCAGGGCCTGACGCCGCCGGGCCTCATAGGCAGAGCGTAGCCCGTCCTTGTCGGCATAGCAGCCCTGTAACCACCGCGTTCCTTCGCCGGAATAGCCCTTGCGCGCATGAAGGACACGGGTGTTGTCGACCACAAATGCCTCACCGGGGTTCAGGCGAAAGGTCACCTCCATTGCCGTGTCGTCGATAATCTCGCCGAACCGGCGATAGGCCGCATAATAGAGCGCCATTTTGTCGAAGGGGACATCCTGAACCGCCGCAAGGGAGCGATTGTTGAAACGCACAGCAATCAGCTCGCCACCCGGCGCCAGCTCGATCATCGGACGGCGCGAGGTCAGGCAGACCGCGGCTTCGCCAGCATATTCAAAGCGCGCGCAATGCTCGGCCAGAACGTTGAAATAGGCTTCGTTTTCCGCCTTGAGCCGCAGCGCCGCGGCAAAGCCGTCAACCACCATGTTCTCGCCGCCGGCAGCCGAGCTTTCGAGACAGTAGAGCACCTGGATCGTCGGCACGGGATCGCGATAGGGGTTGTCGGTATGGGCCTGCAAGCCAAGCCCGGTAAAGGCCAGATTGGTCGGATTCACCTCGGTACGGACCTCAAAGTGACGCCCATAGTTGGTCTCCCGGACATGACCAAAAAGATCCACAACCCGGAACAGTGCACCGTCCTCAACCGGACCGTTGACGATTTTGCCAAACCCGTAGCGTGTCACCGCGCCAAGCCAGTCGCCCAACGCCGCACCACCGGCTTGCAGCGCGGCAAAATCCCCGGTGGGCACGGCCGCCATCAACCCCGCGTCCCAGGGCTCGACCCCCTCCGCGAGCCAGCCGCGCGCGTCCTGACGCGCCCGGTCATAGGCATGATCCCCAAGCCAGGACAGATCGTAATCCACGGTCTTCTCTTCCGGGACGAACCGCACCCGGAGGTGGCCGCCATCAAGCGTCGCCTCCGCAATTGCCGTGTCGGCCGGGATATCGCGCAGGGCGATCAGACGCTGGCCATTGGCCGTCGCACGGGTCTCGGGATCGCCCGCATTGTCGCGCAGCCAGATCGCGTGGAACCGCAGTTCAGACGTCCCGAGAGACAGGGTGAGATAATCGCCCGCTGGGGCAACGGTAACTGACGGCATGATGTCCTCAAGAAAGGGTCCGCAATGCGGAAGATGACTTTTGCCTGTATGTTGCCACCGGTCCTGGATAACCTCAAATTAGGAATTTCTGCACTTAGGCCAAGGTCAGCTAATGCAAAAACAGCGCTCAACCCTGCCCCCGCTGGAATGGATCCGCGCCTTTGAAGCGGCGGCGCGCTGCGGCAGCTTTACCGCAGCCGCAGACGAAACTGGGATCACCCAATCCGCCATCTCGCAGCGCATCGCCCAGCTGGAGAAACGGCTGGGGGTGGCGCTGTTCCACCGTCACCCTCGTGCCATTTCCCTGACTGTGGAGGGCGAGGCCTGGTTGCCCCATATCCAGTCGGCGCTGGACACGATGCGCGACAGCTCAGAGGCGCTGTTCGGCACCGGGCGGCGCCAGCTGACGATCTCCGCCAGCCAGTCGGTCATTGATCTGTGGCTCACGCCAAGGCTGGCAGCCCTGAGCGAGATTTCGGGTGGTCAGCTTGCGATCCAGACCATGGTGCTGGGCGCCCATGACGCGCCCGAGGATGATGTGCTGCGCATTCGCTACGGCGCCGGGGACTGGCCCCACCCCTATAAGCTGCCGCTCTATTCCGAGGAAATCGCGCCGATGGCGGCGCCCGCTCTGATCAAGGCTGCGCAGGACTGGACCGACTGGCCCCGCATTGCCTGTTCCGGTCCACGCCCGGGCTGGCCCGATTGGGTTGCCCGCCACGGCGGCGGGACAACGCCAGTACCGCATCTGCGTTTTGACACATTCCTGTCGGCACTTGGCGCGGCACAGGCCGGGGCCGGCGTTCTGCTAGGTTCGCTTCCTCTGTGCCGCGTGCCCCTGGCCGAGGGGCGGCTGGTTCGCCTTGATCGGAACCGGCTGAAACACCATGCCACCTATTGGATGATCGCCGGAAAAGATGCGGTAACCCACACGCAATGGAGCGAGCTGACACGCATCATGCAGTGAGCCGCTGCAAACGATTGGGCCACGCGAATTGTCGCGATGGCAATCTGTCTTATGGGCCATTCATGGGGGCCGGTGCATAGCTGTATCCATTCATGCAAACCCAATTAGGAGCATTGACGCCCATGAACATGTGGTTACTGGCAGCAGGAGGCCTGATGGTCGCGAACACGCTGTTGCACATCTTCGCCGGCGGTAAGAGCGTTGCACGCCCCCTGCTGAACGCGCGCGAGCTGTCTGCCGAGGTACGATATGTAAACTACTACTGTTGGCACCTGGTGAGCATTAACCTCGCTGCGGTGGCTGCGCTCTTTTTATGGCCTGCGCTGCTGAACGGGCCAGTCGTCGCCGCGATCATCGCCACCGCTCTGGCCGCCTCATATGCCCTCTGGGGGCTGGCCTTGCCGGTTCTGAACGGCCAGCGCTACAAGGATATTCCCCAGGGGTTCCTGTTTGTCCCCGTCACCCTGTCCGGTCTCGTCGGCCTGATGATCTGACACCTGTCAGGCACGATAACCACGCAAGTATCGGTATGGGCCGCGAGATGGCGGCCCAACCTGAGACGAGGTCAGACAGTTGGCCAATAGTATTTCATAGATAAAATATCTTCTGTTGATTGCCCGACATCTTGTGGGCATGGAGCCTGTTCCTCATAGGAAACCACCAAAAACACCCTTAACAGCTCATGAATCGGCCGCATTCAGGGCAGGCGCGCGCTCAACTCATAGCTGTCTGGTTAAAGTCTTAACGACACTAGGCGGGCATATTAATCATTTGTTAGCGGCAAAATGACAGTCTCAGGCCAGTCTTTGGAAAGGGCGTTATCATGAATGGTACTGAGGTTACGACACAAACCAACCACGCGACACTGCCCTCCGGCAACCTATGTGTCCTGGTGCTGGATGACAGTGAATTTGACAGAACACGGATGCGAAGGCTGATTGCCCAAGCGGACAGATCTGTGAATGTGATCACCTGTTCGGATATCAAGGACTTTGAAAGAGCACTGGACGAGAATAACGTCGACCTCTGCCTGATTGACCATCAGCTGCGCGACGCCTCGGGGCTGGATGCCGTCGCCGTGGTCAAACAGCAACTGGAGACCGCGGAGGTCCCGGTGGTCATGATCTCCGGTCGTGAAGATACAGAAGCGGTTGTCAGTTCGATCCGCGCCGGCTGTGTCGACTACATCGGAAAGGGCAATCTGACGGCTGAAAAACTTCATGGTGTGATCTACAATTCCATCGCTGAAACCTTCTCCAACCCGGCCATGAAAGCCGAGGTGCAGGAAGCAACCCGTAATGTGATCCGTGGCATGGCTGAAGGCTGCATCAGCGAGCTGCAACCCAAACTGCGGCGCATGTACCGTCAGATCTCCTTTATTCGCGGCTGCCACAATCAGGGCCTGACCCCCTCCCCTGAGGCGCTGGATGAGATCGAAACCCATTGCCTGAACATCTGGCGGTTCTTCGACGAGATCGAACACTACAGCAATAGCTTCAACGAAGTTCGCCACTAGGTGGATCACCTCACCGCGGCTCAGCCACGGTGAGGTTGCTTCAGACGCACCCGAATAGTCGCCCCGTGCCGATTGGTCCGGGGCGACAACGCGTCTACAAGACCGCCATAGCTATCGGCAAGGCGCCGCAGGATCGCCAACCCCATGCCTGCCCCTCCGGTGTCGGCGATCGAGAATTTGCTCATCGGATCAAAAATCCGTTCCAGCTTGCCTGCTGGAATTCCGACACCATCGTCTCGCACCAGCATCTCCCACATGCCGTCGTGGCAGCGGCCAACCACGGCAATGCGCACCGGCCCCGGGTTATGACCGGCCGCATTTCCCAGCAGGATCAGGAACATCGACATCAGGGCATCGGGGTTCATGTCAATCTCAGGCGGATCGAACCGCGCCCGCACCCGCAGGCCATCTGGCAGATTCAGCGCCGCAATCGCACGATCAAGGCAAGCTTGAACCGACACGTTCTCCGTCTCCCGGTATCCGGTCTTGGAATATCGCGACAGCTGGTCAAGCATCATATTGAGCTTCTCGGCGTGCTGCCGCATCAGATCAAGGGATTGCGCCGGGGCTTCCGGCAGGGTCAGGCCTGCGTCCTCCAAATCCTCCCCAATCCAGTTCGGCAGTTCGGCAAGCGCCCTCACCGACCCCCGCAGATCATGCACGATTTTGTAGACTACTTCCATCATCGCCTGATCGCGCGTGGTCTGGCCAGCCGCCTGGTCGGGGGTATCATGTTTCATCGCGGAGCGCCTTTCGAAGTTCGGCAGGATAGGTGTCACGCAGGGCCATCCAGCGGCGCGCCTGCAACGTGGCACCCGCACGATCCGTTGTCGCACGCCAGGACTGGGCCACATTGTTGAGCGCGACCTCCGGCGTGGCGTCACCCGCCAGCGCAAGCTGAAGCCAATAGGACAAAGCGTCGAAATACTCCCCCCGCCGCGCCAGATAGAGATCGGGCATCGACGAGCGCATTGCCTGTTCATGCACACTCAGGAACTGTGCGCCATAGGCATCGACGATTGCGGGATCCTGATATTGATCGGTCCGGAAAGGGTCAAAAAAACCGCCCGTCTGCGCGATCGCCTCGGCACCGACTTTCTGCGAAACGGCATTCACGCAAAACTGATATGCGAGCTCGGGCTGCCTTGAATTTTTGGCGACGACGTAACTCCACCCCCAGTTGAAATACGACATGGGCACCAACGCCCCATTGATGCGCCCACCGGGCAGCGAGGCGTTGACCAGATTATCGCGCATCGCCGAGTCCGGCGCATAGAGGCTTTTCTGTGTCCCGCCCCAACCGATATTGGCGTAGATGTCACCCTCCCGGTACCGTGCCCAATTGGCAAAGAGGCCCAGGTCGGCCCCAACCAGATGGGCGCTCGAGGCGATCATCTCTTCCAATGCGGCGACGCCCTGGGCACCGGCAATCTGCGGCTCCATCGTCGGTGAAAACGGCCAGGCCCCCTTGGCGTGGAACCGGGCCCACCATTCCCAGGCCACCTTGTCGGCAGCGCGGAACAGGCAGCCGCCATAGCGTCCCGCATCCGGGTCGTGAAAGAACGCCATCTGGCGGTCCAGCTCTTCCCAAGTCGCCGGTGTTGTCAGGTCTGTCCCGGTCTGATCCGCATATTTCTGTCTTAACTCAGGGTTCTCCATAAACCTTTTGTTATAAAACATTAAAAACACGTCACCGTCGGTTTGATACCCCCAGAGCCGGTCATCGAAAACATCACCGCTGGTATACATCATCGCGTCGGTCAGATCCTGCGGCGCATATTGCTGCGCCAGCCCGTCCAGGGGCAGGATCGCCTCCGCCTCGACAAGATCGGGGATTCCAAACGTTGCAGGCAGCGCCACATCGACACCGACGTCATTGAGCATTGCCTCCAGCGTCAACACCGCATTAATCTCTCCCACACCGACAACGACCAATTCCGTACGGCAGCCACATAACGCTTCGAAACTCTTGGCAACCGGGGCCAGATTCGCCTCTGCCCCATGAGGGGTCAGAATACGCAACAGGTTGGGAGACTGGGGATCAGTCGCAGCACGTCCGGCTGCAGGCAGGCCACCGCCCACCCCCAACGCCAGCGCATGCGTGGTAAAGGCGCGTCTTGTGAACATGGGGATCCTCGCGGTTGGCTATATGTCGTCAAACCTATCGTCGCCCAGTTAACGGCTGGTAAACCTCTCAACCTTATGTTGAGTCTCGCAAACAGCAAAAGGGACCCGCAGTGTCGCTAACCGCACGCCTAAGATCCTGTGTCGTCATCTGCCTCGCGTCGATCTGTGTCGCGATGTATACGGAGTGGAACGACCTTAGCCGTATTGAGCGCAAGACGGAAAACCTGTCGGACCGCACCATCCCCCTACTGGACAGGATCGCCGATCTTGGCGACCTGCAACATGGGCTGGAGGTGACATTGGCGAGGATCCGGCTCGTCGACGAACCGGATGGGCTAAAGGCGCTCGGACAGCGGCTCGACACGCTTGCACAGCTCTTTCGCGACAATTTCAGCGATCAGACAGATACAGTCACCAACGGTCCGTCCCCTGCAGATGCCGATGTCTTCCAAAAGGTTGTCAAAGGTCGGCAAGACCTCGTCGCCCAGTATGACCGGCTGGAGGCGCTTATCTCACAGGCGGCCTCCAAGATCCTGGCCCTGGAGAAATCCATCATTGTCGCGCAGATCGAGTTCGGCAATCAACAGCGTGGCACCGAGAGTTCGAGCCAGTCGTATTCCTGGGCAATCGACACCGCCAAAACCCTTGGGGAGGTCTCCGGCAGCGTTGCATCGCTTGCCATCCTGACCAAGGATTTCTCCATTGATACCGGCGAAAAACACAGCGCGGAGAGTCAGCGCCTCGTCGCCCAGATCAATACTCTTGCCTCCCGCCTTGCCCGGCTCAAAAACATCGATGCGCGTCACGAGATTGCCGGTGTGCTGGTCGACTATCGCAAGATAATGCTTGGCCCGGATGGCGTCGTCGAAGGATTGTCGCAGTTACAGATCAGCGAAGCGCAACAGGATCGTCTTTACAAAGAGGCTGAAGCCGTCCTGAACCGCATCGGCACCTGGAGCAGGTCGAACACGCAGCGTGCGGCGATGGAGTTTCGACAAAGCGCGGCAGAAACCACGCGCATCGTGGAACGCATTCGCTTTGTCGATGTCGCTTTCAACATGTGTATGCTGTTGATTTCTCTGGCGCTTTTGTGGTTCATGATCGAGGTTCGCATGATCTCGCGCATCCATCGCCTGACCCGCCATATCCAGCGCATGTCCCGCGGCGAGCTCGACGACCCGATCAACACCAGCGGCTCGGACGAAATCTCGGAGATCGCAAAGGCTGTCGAGAAATCACGCCTCACCGCCGCTGCGCTGAAGCGCTCGAACGAGGAGCTGGAGAGATTTGCCTATGTGGCCGCACATGACCTGCGTGCGCCATTGCGGGCGATTTCAAATCTGATCGAATGGACCGAAGAAGACTTTGCCGATGAGATGCCGGCCGATGCGCAAAAGAATATCGGATTGATCCGCAATCGCACGGACAGACTATCCAGCCATCTGTCGGCGCTGCTGGATTATGCACGTGCAGGACAGATCGAGGGCGAACACGGCGCATTCAGCCTGACGCATTTTGCAGATGAGCTGCGGCTCTATTTCAATTCCAACCCAGAATTCGAAATCAAGGTCGAGCAGGATTGCGGTCCCTTCGGTGCATATCTGACACCGTTGAAAACCATCCTGATCAATCTTGTCAGCAATGCCAGCAAGCATCACGACAGATCATCGGGCACCATCCGCATCAGCAGCGAACTCTACCCGAACTACGTGGAAATCACCGTTGCCGACGATGGTCCGGGCATCCCGAAACAATACCAGGAGCAGATTTTCGTGCTGTTTCAAACGCTGAAATCCCGTGATGAAGTCGAAGGGTCCGGCCTGGGTCTGGCTCTTGTGCAAAAACTTGCCAGATCACTGGGTGGCAGCGTTTCTGTAGTTTCCAATCCGGAGGTGGCGCGCGGCACCGTGTTCACGGTCCGGATCCCGCTCAACTCCAAATCAAAGAAACCGCTGAATGACATCCAAGGATTGGCCGCATGACCAATAAAGAATCCGTTACATTCCTGATTGTCGATGACGATGAAGTGGCTGTCATGGCCATCAAACGCGCCTTGAAAAAGCTGCGTCTCGTGAACCCGGTAGAGGTCGTGGGCGACGGGCAGGAAGCACTGGACCTGTTGCGCGGCGTGAACGCTGCCGCGCTGGAGCGCCCCTATATCATCCTGCTTGATCTGAATATGCCGCGCATGGGTGGCCTGGAATTCCTGGCAGAGGTCCGGGAAGACAAGGAACTGGCAAATTCCGTGATCTTTGTTCTGACAACCTCCGATGCGCCTTCCGATATCGCGGTCGCTTATGAGCACAAAATCGCAGGCTATATCGTGAAAGAAAACGCCTATGACGCCGTCAAATCGGCCGTTGAAATGCTGGGCGCCTATGTCGAGATTGTGTCGCTTGAAAACAAGCTGAGATGACACCGGTCAGCGGATCAATGCTGTTGGCGCCAGCTTGCCGAAAAGGCGGGCCCTTACAATCTGTGCGGTCCATGAACGCAACGGCGGGAGAAGACTGATATTCCCGGCGCCATCGATGGCAGCATTCGTATGGCCGATGCCCCGGCGCGACTGAACTCTAATGGCGTAGCTACTCTGGCGGCGGCGCTGTTTCTTCATGGCGATATCTAGCCCCGACGCCCCCGTGGTGGCCCCCGCCCCTCAAGGCATATGGCAATACCAAGCTGTCGCTGGACCAGATGCACCTGAATGGTCTCCGGGATGCGGGCTCAATCCGTTCGGAGGCCGCGCATTCCAGTCCGAATTCTGACCACGGATCGACAGCTTGCGGCCTGACATCGGTGATCGGGAAGATTTTCCGATCCAGAGACGCTCAAATCTGCGCGACACATCCCATGTTGGAACGCGCGCATTCGAAAGACGCGCAAGATTGGAAAACGGGTCGGGCCCTGTGCTCAAACCTGCAATCGTTCTAGATTGCGACCATACAGATTGGCCGCATGGCAGAGCGGGATCGCCCGCTGCACCCTCAGCCCCAACGCATGCGTGGTCTTCCGGTCAACTCTGAACCAACCTGCGCGCCGGTCAACAGCGCTGCTCTGCGCGTGCAGCCGGTTGCCCGCCCCACGGTTGTCGCACAAGTCTGCGGACCGCAGCCCCTACATCACCGTCAGCCACTCAACCAGTCACTCAACCTATTCCAATGCAATCATACCGGTGAAACCGACCCGCGCCAGCTGGCGCGGGATATCAGTCTTCGACGGTTTGCCCCAGTTCGCACCAACCATCAGATCCCGCGCAGCAAGTTCAGCGCAGAACCAGTCTGGTCAGCCCTCTTTTCCAGCAGGATCAACCTCTTAACTGGGGTGACGTGACCCAGCCTAACCCTACATTTGCCTCCCCGCCATGGGCCAGCAAAACCCCGCGTGCGCGCCATGGACGGCGCCAAGGGCATGACCGGCCATCCGGGACGCCCCAGAACCACGCCTGCCCAGACGCGGGCATCATTTCAGCGTCAGCACAACAAACAGCGTCCCCGCAATCCCTGCAAAGATGGTGAGCCAAATGAGCCCCACCAGCTCGGTCGTGCTTTCCGCTTCAAGCTGGTTGGCCAGCGAGATGATTTCAGCGGTGACATTCCTCTCTTCCCTGCGCAGAAAGTCGATCCATTCCGTCGACGCCGCGACCCAGCGCTCGCTGTTGAGAGCCGCCGGCCCGGAGGCCGCTTTTGCTGACCTGATGGTATCACGCAGGTCGCTTAAGGTGAGATATTGGTCCGTCCTTTGCAGCGATGGCAGCCAGCTTCCACTTCCCTTGACGACCGCTGCTTCGGTCAACAGGATGATCTGCGCGCCGCCGAGGGCGGCAAAATGCTCCCGCAGCGCAGAAGAATTTCCCGTTTCGATGACCGCCGCGCCAGTTGCCCGCTCAAGTCCGGCCTTTTCCTTGGCTTCGCCGATCAGGAAACGCGCCTGTCGCAGCGCTTGGTATTCGGTGGAACTGTCCAGCCCGACGCTTTGTCGAGTAAGAGCCATGATGGTGCTGATGAGTTCCGTGTAGGGCCCAGCGACATCCGAAACCATGACCGGCCTATCAAAGCCGAAGCCATCGACATGCTGGCGCAGTTCCGCCAGCCGTTCCACCCCGTGAACAACGCGATCAAAGGCCAGGCTATGATCGTCGGCCATCAGGGTGATGCGCGAAAGTGCCGAGGCGACCACCGCATCAGTCTGGCCGCGCTGACGTATCAACGCATCTGGAAAAACCCGCCCATCTGAGGAGACATATCCGACGGAATACCCGCGCTCGCGCTGCAGCTCGTGGATCATATCGCTGATCGCGCTTTCCTCCTTCGCGGTCTGCGCGGCGTATTCCGCAAGGAGGTGGCGAGCGCGCTGCGCCACAAGCGCGCTCGCAGCGAGATACCCTGCCAGCAGGAAAAGCGGCGCAACAACCAGCAATATGGCAAGCCTGAGCGGCATGATTTCCCCAATCCGATGAGACACCGTTGGAACAATTATAGGGATAATTCGTTTACCATACACTACCAAAACGTGTATCATTTCAGTTTCCTCAGCGCAGGGTCTAGAGCCGCGGCTTCCAGCCCCGCCGGATCGGCTGTCGTTCAGGACCGGCAGCAGCGGCGTGAGAGGCGCAGACAGATCGCGCACAGCGGCACCTGCGCAGGCCCCCTTTCTGGCTTGCCGTGTAAACGCATCCCCTCCTGCTGTGATGTGCTACACTGATGCTTCGGGCAGCGGCATTACGCGCCAATCCGCTGACCGGCGAACGGGCTTGATTTTTGCAACTGTTAGCGATAACGATGCGGCAATTGTCAGGCCACCGGGCGCGCCCGTCGAAGGCTGAACCCCTATCACCATCGGAGTTGCACAGATGACCTTGAAAATTGCGATCAATGGATTTGGACGAATTGGCCGTGGCGTTTTGCGCGCCTTGCTGGAGAGCAACGCCGACGATATCTCGGTTGTGGCGATCAACGATCTGTCGCCTGCGGAAACCCTGGCGCATCTGTTGAAATACGATAGTGTCCATGGCCGCCTGCGGAACGAGGTGACCGTCGACGGCGATACGATGACTGTCGGCAATCACAGCATCCGCCTGACGGCGATCCGTAATCCCGAGGATCTGCCCTGGCAGGACGTTGATATCGCCTATGAATGCACCGGCCTGTTCACCAGCCGCGAGACTGCTGCCAAGCATCTGCAAAACGGCTCCAAACGTGTCCTGATCTCCGCCCCCGGCAAGGAGGTCGATCGCACCGTGGTGTTCGGGGTCAATCACAAGGATCTGACCAAGGACGACGTCATTGTCTCCAACGCCTCCTGCACCACCAATTGTCTGGCCCCGGTGGCAAAGGTTCTGGACGATACATTCGGCATTAAGACCGGGTATATGACCACGATCCATGCCTATACCGGTGATCAGCCGACCCATGACACCAGCCACAAGGATCTTTACCGCGCCCGTGCCGCGGCGCTGTCGATGATCCCGACCTCAACAGGCGCAGCCCGCGCGATTTCGGAGGTCCTGCCGCATCTGAAAGGCCGCCTGGAGGGTTCAGCAATCCGCGTGCCGACCCCGAATGTTTCGGTGGTTGATCTCAGCTTCATTCCTGAAAAACCTGCCACTGTTGAGACAATCAACGAGGCGATGAAGGCTGCCGCGGCGGGCGATCTGGCAGGGATCCTGTCCTATGAGACGGACCCGCTGGTCTCCATCGACTTCAACCACGACCCGCATTCCTCCTGTTTTGCGGCACCACAGACCGCGGTTACCGCCGAGGGGCTGGTCCGCGTTGTCAGCTGGTATGACAACGAATGGGGCTTCTCCAACCGGATGGTCGACACCGGCCGCCACATGGGCAAGGTGATGAACGGCTAAGCGCGCGGAAGATGCGCTGACAGAACAGGAAAGGGCTGCCACTGGCAGCCCTTTTTGCGTTGAACTCTCAGGCCTTGCCCACCCCTCGCGGGAAGGCCCTTATGCCGCTAGATGCGGAAAATCGGTTGCAGCAGGCGCGGGACAAAGGACCGGAACCGCAGTGCAGCATCAGTCGCGGCAAGGCAGATGCAGGTCTCACCGTCCTCGGCAATCGGCGTATGTTCCAGGTGATCGTCCGCAACTTCCAGATCCCCGACACCGAAGCGCCCGGTTTCATCGCGAAACGCGCCCTGCAAAACCAGCGTCAGCTCCAGCCCGTTGTGGCCATGGTCGGGAACCGCCTGTCCCGCAGGAATATAGAGCAGCCGCACGCTGCCCTCCTCGTCATGGCTGAGGATTGACTGACGCACCCCCATGCCGAGCGACTTCCACTTTGGCGGCAGCCCACCCAGCGCCTGCATTACCGGCGCCGGAAAGATGCCCGAGCGGTTGAACTTCGGTGCGTCCTCAAAGGGTGAATCCAACTCGGCAAACACGCGCTCCCGCAGATCATCCGAGACATCCCGGGTTCCACAGGTTTCCAGTACCGACCCGCCGACCGCCTGATGCGCATTCAACCGGGCGCGGCAGTCGTCACACATCGACAGATGGGTCGCCACAACCAGAGAGTAGGCATAGGGCAAATTGCCAGAGGCATAGGCCACCAGCAACGGGTCAGGGATATGATGGCGTACGCCGGTCATGATAGTCCTTGTTCCTTCAACTCATGACGCAACCGCTCAAGTCCGAGGCGGATGCGGGATTTGATTGTCCCCAGGGGCAATCCGGTCTGTTCCCGGATGTCCGCATGGGTCAGCTCGCCCAGATAGGCCTTTTCAACCATCTCTCGCTGTGCCGGTTTCAACCGGGCCAGGGCTGCGCGCAGCTTTGTTGTTTCCTGATCCAGCGCCAGAATCTGGGCTGCATCCTCTTGTGTTTCCTCGGGAAGCTTCAGCTCCTCCGGTATTGGCCGCCGTTCCTTGCGGATCACGTCGATCTGCCTGTTGCGGGCGATCTGGTAGATCCACGCCGAGACCTGAGCACGTTCAGGATCGAACATGGCCGCCTTGCGCCATACGGTCAGCATCACCTCCTGAACGACCTCTTCGGCCTGGCTGGGTGGCATACCGGATCGGCAGATCACCCCCTTCAGACGCGGCGCGAAATAGTCGAACAGACGACCAAACGCCACCTTGCAGCGGTTGTCGCGCACGGCCAGCATCCAGACTGTCTGATCCGACAGGCTTTCCCGTTCCACTTTTTTCCTTTCGCGCATTACACTTGTGTCACGGTCTACCGTAACGGGCGGCGCAGGCGCTGCAAGAGTTGGATGGCTCAGCATGGTCAACATGTACTGATTACGCATCTTTCACGGTGCTGGATCACTCTGAGCGCAATTAATTTCAGTTTTTTCCATTCGTCCGGAGAGGCCCGTCATCTTAATCACCATCTTTTTTGATCCGCCCGGGCGAGCGGCCCGTAACAAGTTGAAATCACAGATGGAGACAGCATGTCCTTCGACGCATTATCATCCGCTCGCCAGCGTATCGCCGTTGTCGGTGGTGGCATCTCCGGGCTTGCCACCGCCTGGCTGCTCGCAAAAAGCCACAACGTCACGCTTTATGAAGCCGCGCCGCGACTGGGTGGGCACGCGCGGACCGTCGTCGCCGGTCGTAATGGCGACCAGCCCGTGGATACCGGCTTCATCGTCTTCAACTACGTGAACTATCCGCATCTGACGTCGATGTTCCGCGATCTGGATGTGCCCGTGGTCAAAAGCGACATGAGTTTCGGTGCCAGCATCGGGGATGGCCGCGTCGAATACGGTCTGCGAGATCTTGGGGCGCTGCTCGGGCAGCGTCGCAACATCGCGCGGCCCGCCTTTTTCCGCATGGTACGTGATATCCTGCGCTTCAACGCCAACGCCGAAGAGGTCGCCAAGAGTGACAGCGTCACCATCGGCGAACTGGTCAATGATCTGAAGCTCGGCGACTGGTTCCAGCGCTATTACCTGATGCCCATTTGTGGCGCGATCTGGTCGACGCCGCCGGATGAAATTCGCGGTTTTCCGGCGCAGTCGCTGGTCCGCTTCTTTCGCAATCACGCATTGCTCAGCGCTTCTGGACAGCATCAATGGTGGACGGTCAAAGGCGGCAGCATCGAATATGTCCGACGTCTGACCGCCCGATTGGACCAGATGGGCTGCCAATTGCGTCCGGGCACCCCGGTGCGCAGCGTCGAACGGACATCCGAGGGGGTACGCATCCAGCTCCCCGATGGCACCTCCGAAAACTTTGATCAGGTGGTGATGGCCTGCCATTCCGATGACAGCCTGCGATTGCTGGCGCAGCCGACAGCGGCAGAGCAGGCAACGCTGGGGGTCATGCGCTATCAGGATAACGAGATGATCCTGCACCGCGACACCGACCAGATGCCGCGCCGCCGTGCCTGCTGGTCGTCCTGGGTCTACAAGGCCGACACCCGCGACAACCGGGCCGCCATCGGCGTCACCTACTGGATGAACCGGCTCCAGAATATCGACGAAAACGATCCTCTGTTCGTTTCGCTGAACCCGGTAAAGGATGTGCGGTCGGATCTGATCTACGATCAAAAAACTTTCCGCCATCCGGTGTTTGACACCGCCGCGCTGCGTGCACAAAGCCGGATTGCCGATATCCAGGGGCAGAACAACACCTGGTTTGCCGGTGCCTATCTGCGGCATGGGTTTCACGAAGACGGCTTTGCCAGCGCGGTGCGCGTCACACGTGGCATCAGCGCGCGGGAACGGGTGATCGGATGACCCTGTGGCCCGAGCATATCGCCGGACAGACCACCCATGCCCGCCATGGCGCCATCTCCAACAGCTTTCGCTACGGCGTGGACTATGTGCTGATTGACCCGCGCTCCGAGAGCGGCCCGCTGCTGTTTTCGCGCAATCGCTTCAATCTGGCTGCGGTCCATGATCGCAACCATGGTGGCGCGCCGAAACAGGGGATCGGCCTGCCATGGGCGCAGGACGTGTTCGCCGACGCCGGGCTGGATCTGGAGGGGATCACCATTCGGCTGCTCACTCAACCGAGCTATCTGGGCCATATTTTCAACCCGGTCAGCTTCTGGCTGGCCTATCGCGGCAAGGCGCTACATGCGGTCATCGCCGAGGTCAGCAATACCTTTGGCGACCGGCACAGCTATGTCTGTCACAAACCCGGCTTCACCGCGATCGCCCCCTCCGACAAGCTTCAGGCCAAGAAGATCTTTCACGTCTCCCCATTTCAGGACATTGCCGGGGACTACTGGTTCAACTTCGACATCGGCCCCCGGCGGATCGCCATCCGGATCGACCACAAGAACGATGGCGAAGGGGTGGTCGCCACGCTGACCGGCCCGCGCCAGCCGCTAAGCAACGCCGCACTCATATGCTCCAGCCTGCGCCGCCCGGCCGGCACGCTGCGCACGGTTGCGCTGATTTACTGGCAGGCGCTGAAATTGAAACTCAAGGGCGCCAACTATCGCCCCCGCCCTACCCCACCGGAACATGAGGTCAGCTGATGATTTTCCTTACCAAACGCGTAAAACACGACTTTCTCGACAGCTGCGCGCGCATCCGCAAGGGCAGTCTGCGCCTGCTGACCCCAGAGGGCGACACCCATGATTTCGGCACCGGTGAACCACGCGCCGAAATCCATCTGCGTGACTGGAGCGCCATAACCGCCATGGCCGCCCGCGGCGATATCGGCCTCGGCGAGGCCTATGTCGCCGGACTTTGGGAGACGCCCAGCATCGAAGACGTCATCAAGGTGGCGCTGCTCAACCTCGATCATCTTACCGATTACGCCTACCCGAGTTTCTGGGCCAGTCTGAAGTTCCGGGTCGTGGACCGGATGCTGCGCGCCAATTCGATCAAGGGCGCGGCGCGGAACATCAAGGCCCATTACGACGTCGGCAATGAATTCTACCAGCTGTGGCTGGACGAAAGCATGACCTATTCCTCGGCCCTCTTTGCGCCGGGTGACAATGACCTCGCGCGTGCGCAGACCCGCAAATACGACCGGGTGCTGAGCCGCCTCACCGCCGGTGATCGCGTCCTGGAGGTTGGCTGCGGCTGGGGCGGATTTGCCGACCGCGCCGCCGAACAGGGGCGCCATGTTACCGGGCTGACCATCTCCCCCAGTCAGTTTGGTTATGCCGACGCGAGGCTCGATGGGCGCGCCGATATCCGCCTTTGCGATTATCGCAAATCGGAGGGAAAATTCGACAATATCGTTTCCATCGAAATGGTTGAGGCCGTGGGCGAACGCTATTGGCCCAGCTATTTCGCCACGCTGAAAGACCGTCTGGCCGATGACGGCCATGCCGTGGTGCAGGCGATCACCGTTCAGGACAGCTATTTCGACATCTATCGGCAGTCCTCGGACTATATCCGCCAGTATACTTTTCCGGGCGGCATGTTGCTCTCTGATGCGGTGATCTCACATCAGGCGCGCACCGCTGGTCTGAAGGTTACGGATAATTTCGCCTTTGGCCAGGATTACGCGCGCACCTGCCGGGAATGGGCGGCGCGCCTTGTCGCGATGACCCCCAAAATCCACTCTCTGGGCTATGGCGAGGCCTTCCTGCGCAACTGGCGCTACTATCTGGAAACCTGCGCCGCCTCCTTCGAGGTCGGCCAGACGGACGTGGTTCAGGTGGAGCTGGCCCATGCCTGAGATCCGCCAAAACCACCTGCGCTCCGCAATCGCCGCATTTGCCGTCAGTCTCGGCGTGGGTCTCGCCAGCGCTGCAACGGCAAATACCGGCCTCAGCTCGCCGACCAAACTGGGAGAGGTCACCTTCCGCTGGTTTGGCCTGCCGCTCTATGATGCCAGCCTTTACACCGAAGGGCAGACCCGCTTTGACTGGCAGAACCCGATGGCGCTCAAGCTCAGCTATCGGCGCGGGTTCAGCAAATCCCAGCTGATGCAGGCCACGGTCGCGGAACTGCTGCGGCTGGAAGGCAGGCGCGCCGATCACGATCAGCTGGTCGGCAAGCTGGATCGCTGTTTTCGCGATGTGAGAGCGGGCGACAGCTTCGTGGCAACAACCCGCGCGCCTGATCAGGTGGCGCTCTATCTGAACGGAAAACAGACCTGCGATCTGCGCCATGCAGACGCCCGCAAGCGGTTTCTGAATATCTGGCTGTCGCCCAACAGCCGCGCTGCGCGTTTGTCCAGCGAGCTGCGGGGCAACTGATGCAAGCCACCCGTATCTCCCTATTTGCGCTGATGCTGGCCGCCGCCGGTCTGCCGCTCTATATCCATCTGCCGCGCTTTGCGACGGCGGAACTGGGATTGAGCCTGGCAACCCTCGCAGCGGTGCTGGCGGCGATACGGGTGCTGGATTTCGTGCAGGACCCCCTGCTGGGCTGGGTCACCGACCGCTGGCCGCAGGAACGCGCGACCTTTGCAGCTTTGGCGGCCTTTGGCATGGCAGTGGGGTTCATCCTGCTCTACACCTACCGCCCGGCGGCGGGGGGCGTGCTGCCATGGTTCGTCATCGCCCTGGTGCTTCTGTTCACGGCCTATAGTCTCGGAAGTGTTTTGTTCTATGGGCAAAGCACCGCGCTTGCAGGCAGCCCGGAGGCGCTGATCCGTCTGGCCGGGTTTCGCGAGGGCGGCACATTGGCCGGTATCATCCTGGCAGCCCTGGCGCCGGGCGCGCTGGTTGCCGTCGGCGCAGGCCACGGCGGCTACCCCGCTTTTGGCTGGATGCTGGCCGCACTCTGCGGTGTGGTCTGGTGGCTGACCCGCGGCCTCTGGACAGCGGCACCGCGCCCCGAACACCCGCTGTCCATTACCGCGCTGCGTGCAGCGGGTGGCCTTCGCCTGCTGGCGCTGGCCCTCGTGAACAGCCTGCCGGTCGCCATGACATCGACACTGTTTCTGTTCTTCGTCGAGGACAAGTTGGCGCTTGCCGATCTGGCCGGCCCCTTTCTGGTCCTGTTCTTTCTCGCAGCGGGACTATCGGTGCCGCTATGGACCCGCGCGGCAGAGAAGTTCGGCGCGCGCGAGGTGTTGTTTCCGGCGATGGCACTGGCGATCCTTGCCTTTATCTCCGCAGCCTTTCTTCCGCCCGGAGCCGGCCTTGGCTTTGCCGCCATCTGCATTGGTTCGGGGGCCGCGCTCGGCGCGGATATGGTGATCCTGCCGGTGCTGTTTTCACGCGCATTGGCGCGCGCCGGGTTGCAGGCGGGGCAGGCCTTCGGGCTGTGGTCCTTTGCTGCCAAACTCGCGCTTGCCGCCGCTGCTGTGCTCCTGCTGCCGCTTCTGCAGATGAGCGGCTTCACCCCCGGTGGCGAAAACAGCGCCGCCGCCCTGCAGACGCTGACATGGGCCTACGCAATCATTCCCTGCTGCATCAAACTTATCGCCATCGCGATGGTGATCCGCCTCCCTGGAAAGGTAACCGCGTCATGAAACTCCTGCTTGTTGCCATCATTCTGTTGCTGCTGCTTGCGCTCCTTCGCCCTGGGCTGGGATTTCGCAGCCAGCACCCCGAATACTATGCCAATACCAGTCCCGCCTTCGACATTCGCACACATCTGAGCGGCGAGATGATCTCCGAAGGTATGATTTACGGCCCGTTGGGGCGCGTCTCCTCGCGGTTTGTCGCCACGATGACGGGCGAATGGGAGGGCGACACCGGCACGTTGAGCGAGAATTTTTCCTACGCCAGCGGCGGCACGCAAATGCGGAAATGGTTCCTCACCATGGGCGAAAACGGCAGCTTCACCGCCACCGCAGATGACATCATCGGCACCGGACAGGGTCAGCAGATGGGAGCCGCCGTGCGCCTGACCTATCGCATCCGCCTGCCAGAAAGCGCCGGTGGCCATGTGCTGGATGTCACCGACTGGATGTATCTGATGGAGAACGGCACGATCATGAACCGCTCCGAAATGCGCAAATTCGGCATCAAGGTGGCCGAGCTGATCGCCACCATGCGACCGAAGGGAGAGTGAGATGTTTGCAGGACAGACCTGGTGGATCCTCGGCGCGAGCGAGGGGCTGGGGCGTGCGATCGCCGAGAAGCTGGATGCCGCAGGCGCGCGGCTGGTGCTGTCAGCGCGCAGCGAAGAGCGCCTGCAGGAGCTGGCGGGCACGCTGAGCAATGCCACTGCCCTGCCACTGGATGTGACCGATCCCGACGCCATCAGCCGGGCCGTGGAGCAGATCGGCAAGGTGGATGGCCTCCTTTACTGTGCCGGGGCCTATGACCCGATGCCTGCGCAGGACTGGGACGCCGAGAAGGTCGAGCTGATCTGCGACGTGAACTTCATGGGCGCAATTCGTGTGGTTGGCCGCGTCATACCGCAGATGGTCGCTGCCAACGAAGGGCATATCGTGCTGATCGGCTCACTCGCCGGTCACACGGGCCTGCCCGGAGCGACCGGCTATGGCGCGTCGAAATCGGCCGTTATACACATGGCCGAGAACCTCCAGGCCGATCTGATCCAGACCCCCATAAAGGTTCAGGTGATCAATCCGGGTTTCATCAAAACCCGTCTGACCGACAAGAACGATTTCAAGATGCCGATGATCCAGACCCCGGATGAGGCCGCAGATGCCTGCCTGAAAGCGATGCGAAGCGGGCGCTTCAGCACCAGTTTCCCCGCCCCCTTCGCCTGGGTCTTCACCATCGGCAAACATCTTCCCCGCAAACTGTTCCTGCGCCTGATGGGGGCGGGAAAATGAGCCCCCATTCGCCGCGCCACATCGTCATTATCGGTGCCTCCGGTGGCATCGGGTCGGCGCTGGTTGACCATTTTGCGGCGCGAAACCCCGCCAGCCTGACGGCGGTCGCGCGCGGCGCATTGCCACCGAAGGCCGGCGTCGACAGCTACCGCGCCGATATCACGGATGAGGACCAGCTGGCCGGGTTTGCCGATGATCTGCGCCGCAGGAGGATCGCCCCTGATCTGGTCGTCGTTGCAACCGGGGTTCTCTCCGACGAGGCCGGGCTTAAGCCTGAGAAATCCTATCGTCAGCAGGACCCGGTGGCGTTCCGCAAGGTGTTTGAAATAAACACCTTTGCCCCCGCCATCATTGCCAAACATCTGCTGCCGATCATGCCTCGCAAGGGGCGCGCGGTCTTTGCCGCCCTGTCCGCGCGGGTCGGCTCGATCAGCGACAATGGCCTCGGCGGCTGGCATGCCTATCGCGCCTCCAAAGCGGCACTGAACATGCTGATCCGCAACTACGCCATCGAGACCGCGCGCAGCAACGAGGAGATGATCTGTGTCGGCCTGCATCCCGGCACCGTAAAAACACCGCTGTCGGAACCTTTTTCAAAGAACGTCCCCGACGACGCCCTGTTCGAGCCACAACAGGCCGCGGCCTACCTCGCCCAGGTGATCGACCGGCTATCAGCCAAGGACAGCGGGCGGGTGTTCGACTGGGCCGGCAAGGAAATCCCAGCCTGATGATGGGCTGATCGCCACCAGATCGTGGCGACCGTGTCATCAAACACAGCGCCGGACTTGCTCATCCAGCAGGCCCCATGCGACAGTGGGTGAACACCGCACGCAGCCATGCGCTCTGCGGACTCACCCGATGTGCCAGCTGCCTACAGGACCTTGCCGCCTTGAAATCCGTCCGGCTCCGCCTCCTATTGCTCGCACTTCTGCCGCTCAGCGTGGTGATGCCGCTGCTGCTGGTCGTGGCCATGGCGCGCTGGAACGCGGATTACGACAATGTTCTGATCGTCAATGTAGAAAGCGATCTGAAAATCGCCGACCAGTATTTGCGCCAGTTGCAGGCCAATACCGGCGATGATCTGGCAGCAATCGCCAGCTCGGCCCGGTTTGCCAAGGTCCTGCGCGCACCGTTGCAGGATCAGTTGCGGTTTCTTGACCAGCAGCGGCAATCCCTCCAGCTTGATTTCCTCTATTATCTGCCATTGCGCAATATTGACCGCGAGGCGCGCCGCTGGCCGGTGATCGACCGCGCGGCGCAGGGCAGGCTGGCCTCGGAAATCGACATTTTCTCCGCTGCGGACCTGGATGAGATCTCTGCCGACCTGCGTGACCGGGCCCGTATTTCCCTGATCGAGACCGAGGCCACCGCGCCGACGACCCGACCGGCGGAAGATCGCGGCATGGTGATCCATTCCGCCGCGCCGGTGACCAATAACGGCAGTGAAGGCGTGCTGGTGGCGGGCCGGCTTCTGAACCGGGATCTTGATTTCATCGATACGATCAATGCGCTGGTCTATCTGGGCGACAGTCATCGCATCAGCCGCAAGGGCACTGCGACACTGTTTTTGGAAGATACCCGTATCTCCACAAACGTTCGCCTGTTTGAAGACGTCCGCGCGCTTGGCACCAGGGTTTCGCAGGCGGTGCGCGATGCGGTGCTGGGTGAGGGGCAGACCTGGCTCGACCGTGCCTTTGTGGTGAACGACTGGTATATCTCCGGCTATCTGCCGCTCACCGACAGCTTCGGGCGTCGCGTTGGGATGCTCTATGTCGGCTTCCTTGAGGCGCCCTTTGCGGCGGCCAAACTCTCCGCCTATTGGACTGTGGTGCTGTCATTCCTGTCCGTTCTGCTGTTGTCCGCGCCCCTGTTCCTGTGGCTGGCGAAAGGGATCTTTGCGCCGCTGGAGCAGATGAGCCACACCATGGCCCGTGTCGAACGTGGCGATCTGACCGCGCGCAACGGCAATGTCGGGCGCCGTGACGAGATCGGACAGGTTGCGGCCCATCTCGACAGCCTGCTTGATCAGGTTCAGGATCGTGACCAGAAACTGCGCGACTGGGCAGAGGAGCTGAACGCGCGTGTCGACCAGCGCACCGCCGAACTGCGCGCCGCCAACGAAAAACTGGAGGCAACCTATAAGCAGCTGGTGATGAGTGAGAAACTTGCCTCCATCGGCGAGATCACCGCCGGTGTGGCGCATGAGATCAACAATCCTGTCGCCGTGATCCAGGGCAACGTCGATGTGATGCGGATGACCCTGGGCGCCGCCGCCGAGGAAGTGGACACCGAGCTGGCGCTGATTGACGATCAGATCCTGCGGATCAGCGCCATCGTTGGCAAACTACTGCAATTTGCGCGCCCCACCGAATTTGGCACCTTCGAGGAAAGCCTGGATCTTGCCCCGGTTGTCTCCGACTGTCTGGTGCTGGTCGATCACGTGATCACCAAACAGGCCATTACCGTTGAAAAACAGTTCGCCGCAACGCCACCGGTTCGCATAGACCCGGGCGAATTGCAGCAGGTGGTGATCAACCTGATCCTCAACGCGGCGCAGGCCATGGAGGGCTGCGGCAGGCTCCTGCTGGCCCTGAGGCCGATGGAGCGCGACGGTGTCAGCGGCGCCTGTCTTGAGGTTTCGGACACCGGGCCGGGCATCGCTGCCGAAGATCTGCCGTCGGTGTTCAACCCGTTCTACACCACCAAACTGGGCGAAGGCACCGGGCTGGGGCTGTCGATCAGCCAGACCCTGATTCAGCGCGCCGGCGGGGTGATTTCGGCCGACACCCGGATTGAGAACGGGGAGATCAAAGGCGCCGTCTTTTCGATCTGGCTGCCTGCGGTCAAGGCCGGGGACTGAGCCACAGCCCGCGACACGCTGGCCGTCCATCCACCTATCGCTCGGATGATATCACAGCCCCCAACTGGCGCATTTTCGATCAATCGTTTTCCGCGAAACCCCCAACCGTCGGGCGGCCTCGGCGCGATTGCCGTCACAGGCATCCAGCACATGCACGATATGGCGCTGCATCACCAGATCGAGCGTATCCATCGCAGCACTGCCCGTGATCCCGCCGGTGCCCGCGAACTCCTCAGGAAAGGCGCCGAGAATGACCGACCGTTCAATCAGGTTGCGCAGCTCACGCACATTGCCGGGCCAGTCGTAGCGGCTGAATTTCAGCAGGGTCTCAGCGTCGAGCTCCAGCGCAGGCATGGCCAGCGTGGTAGAGAACTGCTCCATAAACAGCGCCGCCAGCTCCACGATATCCTCAACCCGTTCACGCAGCGGTGGCATCTGGATGTTGACGATATTGATCCGGTGATAGAGATCGGCACGGAAACGGCCCTCGGCCACGGCCTGTTCCAGATCGGCATTAGTGGCAAACAGGAACCGCAGGTTCAGCGGGATATCGCGCTCTGCGCCGACCGGCCGGATACGCTGGTCCTCCAGCACGCGGAGCAGCGCAGCCTGCACCTGTTCGGGCATCTGGGCCACCTCGTCCAGAAACAGCGTGCCGCCATCAGCATAAAGAAACAGCCCGTCCTGTCGGCGGTCCTGCGAATCCACCATACCGAACAGCTCATGCGCGATGCGATCAGGCGCGATGGCCGCGCAGTTCACCGCCACAAACGGCTTCTCCGCGCGGTCCGACAGCGAATGCAGCGTCCGCGCCGCGATTTCCTTGCCGGTGCCACTGGCGCCGGTGAACAACACAGGCGTCGGCAGTGGCGCCAGCCGGGTAATCATGTCACGCGCGGTCTGAATCGCAGGAGATTTCCCCAGCAAACGCCCCCGCGCAGCGGTGCCCTCCGCCGATAGCGCATGTTTCAGCAGGTAGTTTTCCCGCCGCAGATGCTTGCGGTCCAGGGCCCGTGCCACGGAATTGAGGATCTGATTGGCGCGAAACGGTTTCAGCACGAAATCCGCCACCCCGACCCGCAACGCCTGAATGGCAGTTTCCAGATCCGCATAGGCGGTGACCAGCACCGTATCGGCAAACAGGCCGACCTTATGCTGTTCCTGTACCCATTCCAGCCCGGTTTTGCCGGGCATGATATTGTCGAGGATGATCAGGTCGAAATGCGCCTGATCCAGAATATTGGACGCCTCCGCGGCAGACGCCGCCTGCTCCACCCGCTTGCAGCGGGGGGTCAGGATCTTGGTCATGAAATTGCGCATACCTGGTTCATCATCGATCACCAGGATCGACGCACCGGCAAGGTTTTCCCCATATTCATCGCGGGGCGGCGGCGCGGTTGTCAGCACGGTCAATCCAGTCGGACGGCCGGCCCGGAATGCACCTCATAAGAGGCGAACCCCGCCTGATCCAGTGCCAGATTGGCGCCGGCGGCGATCACGATGATGGCGGCAAACCCCGTCAACATGGCTTTCATTGTGTTACTTCTCCACCTTGGTTGCGCGTTTCAGAAACGCAATCAGATCGCGCCGGTCCTGCGGATCGGTAATCCGCTGCATCGGCATCTTGGAGCCGGGGATATAGTGATCCGGCCCCAGATCGAAGAGGGCATCAATTGTCGCCTCTCCCCAGATTATATCAGATCCATCAAGGACCTGCGAATAGCGATAACCCGCCAGCGTGCCCGCCGGGCGACCAAAAACATCATATAGGCTCGGTCCCGCCTTGCGACTCTCACCGGGGCCGAGCGCGTGGCAGATCGAGCATTTCCGCATGAACTGCCGTTCGCCGTTGGGCATCGTTTCTGGGTCCTTCAGGAACCCGCGGTTGCCTGCCATCTGCGCCTCGGCCTCTCCCATCAGGGCAACCGGCCAGCCATAGGCCAGATCATCCAGCCCGGCGGCCCAGATGGTCTGCCCGTCCGGCGCAAACTCCAGCGCCCAGACCGGCCCGTCGTGGGTGGCGCGAAAATCGGCACTGATGCGCCAGGTCTCGGTGTCCACCATCATGATATAGCCCTGCCCGTCCCCGACGGCGAGCCGCGCGGTGCCCTCATGATGGGCCATTGCAAGGATAGGCCGTCGCTCCAGCGTGAAATCGGCTACAGGCTCGCCGGTCTGTGTGTCGACAACGCGCGTCGCGCCATCCACAGCCCCGTAGGCCAGCCAGTGGCCACCGGGGCCAAGCGCCAGCTGGTTGATGCCAAAGCCCTGATCGACCAGGCGCCGGGGCGGTTGGCCTGCGTCCTCGTAGACCAGTATCTGCCCCTCCATCGTGGCAGCATAAATCGCCCCCCCTGGTCCGATTGACACGTCATTGATGCCGCTGCCAACCGCTATGCGCTGTTCCGCTCCTCCGTCAAATGGCCAGAGGCCGATATTGCCGTCCCAGCTCGCCGACACCAGCATTTCGCGGTCAGGGGCAATGGCCAGCGCCCGGATCTTGCCCAGATGGCGGCCGATCAGCTCGGCCTGTTGGCCGCCCTTCGGCCACAGGTAGAGCGCGAAATCATCCCCCGCGGTGACCAGACGACCGGCATCGACAAAGGCCAGAGCGGTGACCGCTGCATCATGGGCCTCAAGCCAGCGTGGCGTGCGATCGCTCCACAGGCCCACGGCATTGTCGAAACTGCCGGTGGCCACCTGACCCTCAGGCGACACCGCCAAGGCCATCACCGGGCCGCCGTGGCCTTTCAACGTGGTGAACTCATCCCCGTCGGCCGGATCGGCACCTGCGGGCAGCGCCAGAACAGTCGCAGCGCAGGCGGCCCACAGATAGCCCGTCCGCAGGACCAGCGCTGACAGGCGGCACCACACCGCCGGTCACTCCGCCGGTGTTGCGCCCTTGGCGCTGCCGCTACCGCTGCTGCCCTCTGGCGTGACTTCGCCCTTTTCGCGCATTTCCTCCAACCAGATGGAGTGGTGCTGATGCGCCCAAGCCTCGTCCACGTCGCCGGTTCCCATCGCGTCAAAGGCACCTTCCATGCCCAGCGAGCCGATGTAGATATGCGCCAGAATAATCGCCATCAGCACAAAGCTGATAATGGCGTGCCAGCTCTGGGCCAGCTGCATTTCTTCCTGCGGTGCAAGGTCAACCGGCAGGGTGCCATAACCCACCAGCTGCGGCAGGCCGAGATCATTCAAGATGGCAAAGGTCTTGGCAAAGAGCGGCATCTCAAACGGGAACAGGAGCGACAGGCCCGAAACCGAAATGGAGGTTCCAAGAACAATCACCGACCAGAAAATCAGCTTCTGGCCAAAGTTGAACTTCTTAGCGGGCGGATGGGCCTTGCCGACAATGCCGCCCATCTGGCGGATCCACACCAGATCCGTACGGTTGGGGATATTGTGGGCCACCCACATGACAAACACCATGATCAGCGCCAGCATGAACGCCCAGGAAACATTGTTGTGGACCCATTTGCTCCAGATCAGCAGGCCCGCGTTGATCTCCTTGCCCAGATAGGGGGCGATCACCATCCGGCCAAACAGGCTGGCCAATCCGGTAACGCCCAGCAGAATGAAGGATCCCGCCAGCATCCAATGGGCAAAGCGTTCGATGAACTGAAAGCGGGTGACCGTGCGTCCGGTGGAGGGCTCGTCTATGCGAATACGGCCCCGCAACAGATAGAACAGCGCTAGAAAGCCTATCGTGCCCAGCAATAGCCAGCCACCATAGGTGCGAAGCGGCCCATCGCGGAAAGTCAGCCAGCGCATACCGCCATCCTGCACCAGAACAGTGGCAACATCGCCCCCCGCCGAGACCCGCAGATCTGCCGCGTTGTAGCGGATTGCGCGCCAGAGTTCGGGATCGGAGGCCCCACCGAGCGTGCCCAGCTGTTGCGTGATCCCGGCGCCAATCGCGCCCGCACCGGTATCGTCGCTGCGGAAACTGTCGTCGATTTTTTCGCCGCGCTGACGGGCCAGGATATCCTCCAGCGTCTGCGCCCCACCCGTGGCACTGCGATCCGGCACCGCCTCCGCCGCAGGGGCACCCTGGGTGTCCTGCGCCGCAGCGATCCCCGCCATCAGCGTCAGTTGCATCAGAATTGCAAAGGCGATGCGCAGCATGGGCCACACTCCTTCATGGGTTGTCTTGGAAACTGAACAGGAAAACAGGACGGCCCGCGCGGGCGGGCCATCCCTTCATGTCAAAGAGGGCTGATCAGCCGCCCTTCTGGTCATACGCTGTCCCCCAGCCCCAGGCACCCGAGCCAAAGCCACGGGCGACAACGCGTTCGCGGTAGACCGCAGACACGACATCGCCGTCACCGGCCAACAGCGCCTTGGTTGAGCACATCTCGGCGCAGATGGGCAGCTTGCCCTCTGCAATCCGGTTGCGCCCGTATTTGGAGAATTCCGCATTGGAATGCGTCTCCTCGGGGCCACCGGCGCAGAAGGTGCATTTGTCCATCTTGCCGCGGCTGCCAAAGTTGCCTGCCTGCGGATACTGCGGCGCACCAAAGGGGCACGCGTAGAAGCAATAGCCACAGCCAATGCAGAGATCCTTGGAGTGCAGGACCACGCCTTCTTCGTTCTGGTAGAAGCAATCGACCGGGCACACCGCCATACAGGGTGCGTCCGAGCAATGCATACAGGCGACCGAGATCGACCGCTCGCCGGGTTTGCCATCATTGATGGTCACCACCCGACGCCGGTTGATGCCCCAGGGCACCTCATGCTCGTTCTTACAGGCCGTCACGCAAGCGTTGCATTCAATGCAGCGTTCGGCGTCACAGAGAAACTTCGCTCTTGCCATATCTCTTTCTCCTTATGCTGCGCTGATTTTGCAGAGAGTACATTTGGTCTCCTGCATCTGGGTCACGCTGTCGTAGCCATAGGTCTGTGCGACGTTGCAGCTTTCGCCCAGAACATAGGGGTCAGCCCCATCCGGGTATTTGTCGCGCAGATCCGTGCCCTGGTAGTGACCACCAAAGTGGAACGGCATGAAGGCAACGCCCTCTCCGACCCGCTCTGTGACCATTGCCATGACTTTGACCTTGCCGCCTTCCGGGCCTTCGACCCAGACCTGAGAGCCATCGCGAATGCCGATATTGTTGGCATCGCGCGGGTGGATCTCGACGAACATGTCCTGCTGCAATTCCGCAAGCCACGGGTTGGACCGGGTTTCTTCGCCGCCGCCTTCATATTCGACCAGACGACCTGAGGTCAGGATGATCGGATATTCCTTGGAGACGTCGTTCTTCTGGATCGACGCATAGAGGGTCGGCAGCCGGTAGGCGTGACGGTCCTCATATGTCGGGTAGTCTTCGACCAGATCCCGGCGGTTGGTATAGAGCGGCTCGCGATGGATTGGCACCGGATCCGGGAAGGTCCAGACCACGGCACGCGCCTTGGCGTTGCCGAAGGGCGCACATTCATGCGCGATGGCAACCCGCTGGATGCCGCCCGACAGGTCGGTTTTCCAGTTCACCTTGGCCACCTTGTCGTCATAGTCCGACGGGAAGGGCGACATGCTCTGCTCGCCGACTTCGTGGGTGTAATCGGCAAACCCATCCACCCCGGCAGCCTTGGCGATAAAGGCCCGCTCGGACGCGGTCAGCTCGGTGTGCCAGCCCAGATCCTTCAGCATCTGATAGGTGAACTCAGGATAACCATCCTGAATGTCGGAGCCTGCGGAATAGACACCTTCTGCCAGCAGGTTGTCGCCATCCCGTTCCACACCAAAGCGCGCGCGGAAGGTCAGGCCGCCCTCGGAGACAGGTTTTGACATGTCATAGAGGTTTGGCGTGCCCGGGTGACCCATTTCAGCGGTTCCCCAGCAGGGCCAGGGCATCCCGTAGTAATCGCCGTCAGCAGGACCACCCACCGCCCGCAGCGTGGTGCGGTCAAAGGTGTGCTGATTGGCCATATGCGTTTTCATCCGCTCCGGCGACTGGCCGGTATAGCCGATCGTCCACATACCACGGTTGAATTCGCGGGTGACGCTTTCGACATTCGGGGTCTCGGCATCTTCCATCTCGATATTGCGGAAGAACCGGTCGCCCCAGCCGAATTTATTGGCGAATTTGGCGATGATCACATGGTCCGGCAGGCTTTCGAACAGCGGATCGACGATCTTGTCGCGCCACTGCAAGGAGCGGTTGGACGCGGTGACCGAACCCCGGGTCTCGAACTGGGTACAGGCGGGCAGCAGATAGACACCATCGGTGCGATCATGCAGCACCGCAGAGACGGTGGGATACGGGTCGACAACGACCAGCATGTCCAGCTTCTCCATCGCCGTCTTCATCTCCGTCATACGGGTCTGAGAGTTCGGCGCATGGCCCCACAGGACCATGGCCCGCACGTTATTGGGCTGGTCTATGTTCGCCTTGTCTTCCAGAATGCCGTCGATCCAGCGGCTGACCGGAATACCCGTCAGGTTCTGCATCGACTTGTCCTTGCCATCGGCCCCTTTGGTGGTATCGAACTGACCGGCAAGCCATTCGCTATCCTCACCCCAGACACGGCCCCAATGCGCCCATGCGCCCGCCGACAGGCCATAGTAACCCGGCAATGTATGGCTCAGAACGCCAAGGTCGGTTGCGCCCTGCACGTTGTCGTGGCCACGGAAGATATTGGTGCCGCCGCCCGATGTGCCCATGTTGCCCAGCGCAAGCTGAAGAATGCAGTAGGCGCGGGTGTTGTTGTTGCCGGTGGTGTGCTGGGTGCCACCCATACACCAGATCACGGTGCCGGGGCGGTTGTTGGCCATTGTCCGCGCCACGCGCTTCAGCTGGCTGCCGGGGGTGCCGGTCACACGCTCGACTTCCTCGGGCGTCCACTTGGCCACTTCTTCGCGGATCTGATCCATGCCCCAGACACGGGTGCGGATGAATTCTTTATCTTCCCAGCTGTTCTCGAAGATATGCCACAGGATCCCCCAGACCAGCGCCACATCGGTGCCGGGGCGGAAACGCACATATTCATCGGCATGGGCTGCCGTGCGGGTGAAACGCGGATCGCAGACGATAAGCGGCGCGTTGTTCTGCTCCTTGGCCTTCAGAACATGCAGCAGCGAGACAGGATGCGCCTCTGCCGGGTTGCCGCCGATGATGAAGATCGCCTTGGAGTTATGGATATCGTTGTAGCTGTTGGTCATGGCGCCGTAGCCCCATGTATTCGCAACACCCGCAACCGTGGTCGAGTGACAGATCCGCGCCTGGTGGTCGACGTTATTGGTGCCCCAATAGGCGGCGAACTTGCGGAACAGATAGGCCTGTTCGTTGTTATGCTTGGCCGAGCCAAGCCAATAGACGCTGTCGGGTCCGCTCTCTTCGCGGATCTGCATCATGCCGTCGCCGATCTCGTTGATCGCCTGTTCCCAGCTGATGCGCTTCCATTCCCCGCCTTCTTTCTTCATCGGGTACTTCAGACGGCGTTCTCCATGGGCGTGTTCGCGCACGGAGGCCCCCTTGGCACAATGGGCACCGAGGTTGAACGGGCTGTCCCAACCGGGTTCCTGACCGGTCCAGACGCCATTCTGCACCTCTGCTACGACGGTACAGCCGACCGAGCAGTGGGTGCAGACGGATTTGACGGTTTCCACCGCGCCAGCCGCAGCCGTGGCGGCATTGGCCTTGGTGACGGATCCACCGGTGGCGCTGATGGCGGCAAGCCCACCAATCGCGAGGCCGGATCCGCGCAGAAACGCGCGGCGGTCAACGGAGCTTTCTGCAACCTTGGACAGGATACTGGTCCGCTGGGGGCGTCGCGCAACCCCGTTGGTCTTTTTCCTAAGCATGTGTTCCTCCCTTGCTTCCCTTACGGGTTCGCTGGGTTATCGGGGGCCTTTGGCAGTCGGGCGTCACGCAACCAGTCGCCGTGGGCGTTCAAAACATCACCGGTCGGTCAGAACCGGAGACTGTCGTAATAGGCGCGGGTGTGCGCGGTATCCTGCATCACTTCCGATGTCAGGTCAGGCTCGGCCGCCTCGGCCGTGCCGCCGGTCGTCGCCACCGCAATCGCCGCAATCGGCGTTGTGGTCGCTGCCAGCTTGAGAAAGTCGCGGCGGCTCTGGGCCTCCTCGGTCTTTCTGGTCATGTGATCCTCCTCCTCAGTTGGTTGGCTCACGTGGGTTAAGGACGGCACGCCGTCCCGGCTCAGGCGGATTGCTCCGCACTCATTCGAAATCCTTCGGCCTCGATCTCCATGAAGACCCGGCCCACGGCACCGACGGCGGCATAAAGAACCGAGTTCTTCGCCGCCTCCAGATCGGAATAGAAATGCCCGGCCCAGGGGCCTATGTGTTTGTTGAAGAACTGTTTCTGGTCACCCAGCGGTGCTGCCGTGCCGAAACGTCCGGCAATCAGCGCCCCCATCATCTCCATAAGGGAGGCGATATTATCCTCCGGCTCATAGACATTCTGGGCCCGTGTCATGCCCCGCGCGGCCATGTCCTGCCGCAGGGCTGCCAGCGGTTTCTCGTTCAGAAATCCGGTCAGATAGTAGCTGGCATAGGGCAGCAGCTCGCCACGGCCCAGACCGATGAACAGCTTGTTGAACTCCCGCTCAGCAGCGGCAGGTTTGGTCAGCCGCGCGATTTTCGCCAGCGCGTTGATCGCCGTGCCCAAGTCGGTGTCATCCCCGGATAAACCGGCCACCTGCGCCAACAGCATCTCATCCGGCGGGCCCGACAGCATCAGGCCCAGAAAATTGTAGAGATCCGCACGCAGACGGTCTTCATCCTGCGGAATGGCAGGACTGGCCGTCTGTTCGGCTGTCTCTGTCTGGGCGTGCTCGGCGGTCATATGTGTCTCCTCGCAGGGGTCTTGGTCTGGGTTTCGGGCGGATCAGGTGACGGGTGCGTTGGTGTCAGCGGCAAAGGTGAAGCGCATACGCCTCGGCGCTGACGCCACCGGATCGGGAACGGGATCAGCAACAGCGGCAAAGACGGGATCAGCCGCTGTCGGCATTGACGGCATCCGGGCCGCCGCCTCCTGTGCATGGTCTGGACCGGCACCATCTGACGGCGACTGCAAGCCCATGGTCGGGCGGCGCACGGATTCGAGCGGCGCTGTCACGGCCTGCCCTGCACCGGCCTGCAAAGAGTCGCATGAGGCTGCCTCATGCGGCGCGACCGCCGCGACCGTCTCCTCAGCGGCCAGCGCTTCGGCCTCCTGCTCGGTGTCAGCGGTCGTGGCTGCGGCCTCTTCTGCCTGCCGCACCAGCTCCTCTACATGCGCGGTCATGCCCTTGCCGACCTGATATGCGGTCTGAAGATTCTCGATCACCATGGCGCTGTCGGTGAAATCCTCGCCGTAATCCAACAGCCCGTCGACATTGGCCAGAACCGGATTGCTGGTCCACAAACGGCGAAGGGCGCGGGTACGGATCCGCGCCGGAATGGTCTCTTTCAGGAACACGCTGAAGTCATCGCCCTGTTGCATCTCATCGGGGTCCGGCAGGTTCAGCTCTTGCAGGATCTCGGCGTCACTTTTCTCCTCCAGCGCCTCTTCGGCGGCCTGACGTGCGGCAGCAGCGACCTCGGCGGCCTCAGCCTCCTGTTCGGCCGCAACACGGGCGCGGCGGCGGGACCAGAAATCATCCCGGCTCATGACAGGCGCGCCTTCTTCAGGGCGGGCGAGCGATAGACATCGGTCATCTGCGAGATGCGCGGATCGCCGATCCCGTCCTCGCTGGCGTCGGTCTTGACCCGGTCCCGGCGTCGTTTCTTGAACGGCTCGTCGTGAAAATGCAGCTGCGCAAAATCGCGGACCCAGGCAATCAGCCCGTCCGGCATCGGTACTTTTTCCACCAGATCCTCGCCGTTGTCGGCGTAATCCTGCGCCTCATAGGGCGAGGCCGTCACCAAGAGCACCTCAAGCGGCCGATCGTCCGACACGCCGTCGCGCAGGACCACATAGATGCAGGGTGGTTCCGCGGTCAGCCCGTGCAGATAGGCCTCGGCCTCGCTCCGGTGCAGCTCCAGCGGCAGGGTGGCGGCGTGGTACTCCCGCACCTCGCCCGCTTCGCGTAACAGCTGCCAGTCCGCCTGCGCCGCGCCCGGTAGCACCGAGGTTGCCTTCCACGACCAGCGCGCCCAACGGGTCACCCCCGGCTGACGCCGCAGGACGACACCCAGCGGCATCACATCCGTCTTTGCACTGCGATCCCCGGTCTCAGACACGTCAACGCCCTATTTGGTCAGTTCGGTTGACAAAACAGTGCCGCATTCTGCGACCACACGGGAAGATAACTTTTGCTGATGGCGCGTTAAATCAACATCAAAGGTCAATTTGACCAGCCCGACATGCCCCCTTTGGACAGTGCGGACGAAAAGTCTAATTCGACTAATTCACTCAGGCTTAACGCAGGAGAAGCGCGATGCCTTGCCACGGCGAATCACTTGCCTCATCTGAGCCACCCGGCGGCACGGCTGACCGGCAAATTGCGGTTTACCTGCTTGCGCAAACATGCCTAGTCTAAGCCCGGAGTGGCGGATTTCTGCTGCTTTCACCAAGCGAGAAACACGCGGAGAAAACATGTCTAAGCAATTGATTTTATGTGATTGTGCCGGAACGCAATCAATCGATTCCGAGGCATTGTCCCGTAGCACAGGCCTGCCCTGTTCAAAGCTGCATTCAGCGCTTTGCACCGATCAAATCGAACAGGCGGCACAGGCCATCTCGCAGGGGGACGCAATTATTTGCTGCGCCCAGGAGCACCGGATTTTCGAGGCGCTGGCACAGGAAATCGACCAGCCGGCCCCGGCCTTTGTCGACCTGCGCGACCGGGCCGGATGGACCGCCGATACCGCCTCGACGCTGCCCAAAATGACCGCGCTGATTGCTGAGGCAACGCTGACACCGCCCCTGTCAAAGACCATAGACCTGCATTCGGAGGGGCTCTGCCTGATCCTTGGCGCGCCGGAGGTGGCCTATGCCGCAGCCGAGCGGCTGCAGGAGAGCCTCGCGGTGACCGTGCTTCTCGAGACGCCGAGCGACCCCCCTCATAGCCGCGCCTACGATGTGATTTCCGGCCAGCTGCGCCATGCGCGGGGCGCCTTGGGACAGTTTTCCGTCACCATCGACCGGCTGCAACAGCTGGACGTCACCGGGCGCAGCTGGACCTGGGACGAGGCGCGCGACGGCGGGCAGTCGGTCTGCGATATCATTCTCGACCTGCGCGGCGGCCAGCCGTTGTTTCCCGCGCCCGAAAAACGTGACGGCTACCTGCGCGCCGATCCAAAGTCCGCCCCGGCCGTCGCCGAGGCCACGCTGAGCGCCAGCCAGCTGGTCGGCACTTTCGAAAAACCCCTCTACGTGCGCAGCGAGCCGTTGCTTTGCGCCCATTCGCGCGCCGAGCAGACCGGTTGCACCCGCTGCCTCGATGTCTGCCCGACCGGTGCCATCAGCCCGGCCGGCGATCATGTCAGCATTGACCCGATGATCTGCGCCGGATGTGGCTCCTGCGCCGTGCTCTGCCCCTCCGGCGCAATCACCTATGACGCGCCGCCAACCGATGCGCTGATGCGCCGGATCCAGACCCTGGCCAAGGCATATGCAGAGGCTGGTGGCAGCGCCCCCCGCCTGCTGGTGGTCGATCAGCACGGTGATCAGATGGTCGAGCTGGCCGCCCGCCACGGCCGCGGCCTGCCGGCGGATGTGATCCCCCTGTCGGTTGAGGCGCTCAACAGTTTTGGTCACGCCGAAGCCCTCGCCGCCCTCGCTGCCGGTTTCGCCGAGGTTTCGGTGCTGCTCTCGCCTAGGGCTGAGCGCGACGTGCAGGACCACGAGCTGGCTCTGGCCACGGCGATTGCCGGGCCCTACCTGCATCTGCTGGAGCTGAACGACCCGGACCAGCTGAGCGACCGCCTCTTTGACCGCATCGGCGCTCAGGCGCGGGTGGAAACCCCGCAGCGCCCGATGGGCACACGGCGCCAGATCACCCGTCAGGCCGCCAAGGCTCTGCTGCCCGAAGCCGAAACGCTGCCCCTGCCCGAGGGCGCCCCCTATGGCGCTGTTCTGGTCGCCGCCGACAAATGCACGCTCTGCCTCTCCTGTGTCTCGCTCTGCCCCTCCGGCGCGCTGGGGGACAACCCGGACCTGCCGCAGCTGCGCTTTCAGGAGGATGCCTGTCTGCAATGCGGTCTCTGCGCCAATGTCTGCCCGGAGGACGCGATCCGCTACGAGCCACGCCTGAACCTGACATCCGACGCGCTGTCACAGGTGGTCCTGCACGAGGAAGAACCCTTTGCCTGCGTCGAATGCGGTTCGCTCTTCGGCGTCAAATCCACTATCGACAAGATCACCGAGAAACTGGCCGGGAAACATTCGATGTTCGCCAACCCGGATGCCGCCCGGATGATCCAGATGTGTGACAATTGCCGGGTCAACGCGCAGTTCCATCAAAAGAACTCGCCCTTTGCAGGCGCGGAGCGCCCCCGTGTCCGCACCACCGAGGACTACCTCAGCAAACGCAAGGATCACTGATCCCGAAATGCCGCGATAAGATGATGACGCTACTTATGCTCCAACGGCGCCCCCAGATCCGCGGGGCTGAGCACGGCCACATAGGCGAGGATATTCTCCAGCTCGTCCAGCGTGAGTTCGACCGGAACAATCGGCGAGGGGCGTGCCTCGTCGAAGGGCGGCGTGATCTCGGCAATCTGGGTAAAGGCGGGATGCGGGTTCAGCGCGTAGAAGGCCTGAAACCGCTCCTCCCAATTGGCGAGGCTGCGCAACACATAGAACGACGGGGTCGAGCCGATACTGTTGATCCGTCCGGCCTCCTCCACCGCGTGACAGCGCCCGCAGTGGGATTTGGACAGATCGTATCCACGTCCGGCGTCGCCGTCCCATGTGGTCACAGCCACCGCGGCCTGTGCCTGCTTCGGCACCCGGAACATCTGGCGCCCCTCGGGGGCAAAGGCGGCAATCGTGCGCGCGCCCACATCAGAGGTCAGCCAGTCTGCAAAGCGCCGCGCCCCGGCGTGATCCGGCGCGATCAGCTCCAGATGCCAGACGGTCCCGTCCCCCTCCATCACGGGCTGGCCGGTCGTGCCCAGCATCATCTCGGCGACATCATTGCTGTCGACCAGTTCGATCCGCACCTGCGTCTTCAGCGAAAACCGCGGCAACAGAAACCCCAGCACCCCGGTCTCCACCAGTGGCGCAGGCGCGGCCAGTCGCAGCTTTGCCGGATCGCTCTCGGCCTGTCCGCTGGCCGGTCGCAGGATCAGCGCAAGCAGAATTATCGCCAGTATTCCCGCGTAACCGCGCAAAAGAGTACATACCCAGACCATATGAAATGCTAGGAAACCACCTACATCCCCGTCAAGAGCCGTTACAGCCGGGGCCAAAAGCCCCGCAGGCCATCAAAAACAATCAAGCCAGCTTAGACCAAGCTCGCCCCAATAAGGAGCAACCCCGGCGTGTCCCTCACTCGTGAAACTGTCCTAGAGGCGCTCAAGACCATCAAAGACCCGGTGTCCGGCAGCGATATCGTCGCCGCCGGCATCGTCCGCGCGCTCAATATCGAAGAGGGCACAGTCCGCTTTGTGCTGGAAATCGACCCGGCCAAATCCGATATCTACGCGCCCGTGCGCGATGAAGCCGACGCAAAGGTGACGGCGCTGCCCGGCGCGGGCAAGGTTTCGGCCATGCTGACCGCCCATTCCGAAAAGGCGCCGCCGGACCTGAAGCCCAAACCGGCCGCCCAGCCGCAGGGGCCGCAGAAAATTCCCGGCGTCGACCGGATCATCGCGGTTGCCTCCGGCAAGGGCGGCGTCGGCAAGTCCACGGTTTCGGCGAATATCGCCTGTGCCCTGGCCGCTCAGGGCCGCCGTGTCGGCCTGCTTGATGCTGATGTCTACGGCCCTTCGCAGCCCAGGATGCTGGGGGTCTCCGGTCGGCCCGCCAGCCCGGATGGCAAAACCATCCTGCCGATGCGCAACCACGGGGTCACCATGATGTCGATCGGCCTGATGACCAACGAGGATCAGGCGGTTGTCTGGCGCGGCCCGATGCTGATGGGGGCCCTCCAGCAGATGATGATGCAGGTGCAATGGGGCGCGCTGGACGTGCTGATCGTGGACCTGCCGCCGGGCACCGGTGATGTGCAGATGACGTTGGCGCAAAAGGCGCATGTGGACGGCGCCATCGTGGTGTCCACCCCGCAGGACGTGGCGTTGATCGACGCCCGCAAGGGCATCGACATGTTCCAGAAACTCAACGTGCCGATCATCGGCATGGTGGAAAACATGTCCACGCATATCTGCTCCAACTGCGGGCATGAGGAACATGTCTTTGGCCATGGCGGCGTTGCTGCCGAGGCTGAGAAACTGAATGTGCCGCTGCTGGCGGAGATCCCGCTGCATCTGGATGTGCGCGTTGCCGCCGACGGTGGCGCGCCGATTGCGGTCAGCAAACCCGACAGCGCGCAGGCCAAGGCGTTCCATGATCTGGCGGCAGATCTGATCGCCAAGGGTCAGGCCTGATCCGATGGCCGAAATGAGCGACCTCAGCTTCCCCCCCCTGATGGAGGGGCTCGCGCTCAGCGGGGCCGACGATCCCTTTGCCATCGCCTGTCAGAAGGCGGTTCTGGGCTGCGACGCAGGTCTGGTGGTGCATAACCTGCTGCATGACCGGCTTCAGGCGGCCTTTGTCTTTGCGCCCGAGGTTGCCCTGCGGCAGGCCATGACCATGCTTCCGGTCTGCGGTATTGCACTGCAAAACGCCCTTGGCGCGCTGGCCCCGCCCGAGGTGGCGGTGCATCTGCAATGGGACGGCGGTCTGCGCATCAATGGCGGTCGCTGCGGCCGGCTGCGTGCCGCCGCCAGTACAACCGCGCCATCAGAGGTGCCAGACTGGCTGGTCATCGGCCTCGACCTGCCGCTCTGGCCGCCGAGCGACGGGGAAACCGGCGATCGTCCCGAGGATACCGCGCTTTATGCCGAGGGCTGCGCCGATGTGGATGCAGGCCAGTTACTGGAAAGCTGGGCCCGCCACGCGCTGCACTGGATCAACCGCTGGGAAGAGGACGGCACGGAGCCGGTGCACACGACCTGGCGCGGCCTTGCCCAGGATATTGGCGAAACCGTCACCCATGCGGGCCTGAATGGCACCTTCCTCGGCGTGGACGAAGATTTCGGCCTGCTGTTGCGGGACGAGGCGACAACCCATCTGATCCCCCTGACCACCCTACTGGAGACACCGTGATGCAGCTTGCCCGCGCCATTCATTTCGACGAGAGCGATCAGAACGTCTTTGCCAGCCCGGCCCGCACCGGCGAATGGTGTATTTCGGGCGGGTTTGAGTTTTCCAACTGGGAAGAGGCCGACCTGATCGGCAAGCAACGCCAGGCCTTTGCCAATGGCTGGATGGGGCTGGAAACCGGCGGGCGTGTCACCTTCGTTGCGGTGACGCGGATCGAGGAGAGCGAGCTGGCAGGCCTCACCGATCTGCTGGCCGCGCATTTCGTCAGCTACTACGGCGCCCCGGATCTGGCCGCCGCCCACCCGGTGGCTGCGGAAGAGCTGGCACATATGGCGGAACTCTGCGCCGATCACGCGCCCAATACGCTGCTGACGGTGATGCGCGAGCTGACAGAGGCGGGCGTCAAGGAAAGCTATCGCAGCATCGAGCCGCAGGAGGCGGGCCTGGAACAATTCGCCATCCATGTGACCGACGACTGATAGACCACGCACGGCGCGAAGCCCGCAACCGGCCCCTCCCGCCCGGAGTGCGGCGGGTCAAAGCCCCCCGCTCCCGTTGGGCCAGGCGCCGCGCTCAGGCGCGGCGTCTGCACATTGCAACCGCTGTGGATGCCGCTATCGCCTATGGCGCCGCGTTGAACACAAACAGCGCCTCGCCATTGATCTGGTAGCCGTTGATCAGCTCCTTGGCGGTATCCGACACCAGCCAGCCTTCCAGCCGGGCTGCGGATTCTGCCTTCACATGGGGGTGTTTCTGCGGGTTGACCGGCAGATAGGCATATTGGTTGAACAACACCGGATCCCCCGCATAGAGCAGCGCCAGATCGCCCTTGTTGGCGAAATTGAGCCAGCTTGCGCGGTCCGACATGATGTAGCCCCCCATGCCAGAGGCTGTATTCAGCGCTGCCCCCATGCCTGCGCCAACAGCGTTGTACCAGCCGCCAAATCCGTCAGGTGACAGATCCGCCGCGGCCCACAGGCTCAGCTCTTTCTTGTGGGTGCCGCTGTCATCGCCGCGACTGACAAAAGCCACCTCGGATACGGCCACTTTTTGCAGTGCCTCCGCTGCCGACTGCGCGCGGCCAATGCCCGCCGGGTCCGCCTTGGGGCCTACAAAGACGAAATCATTATACATGATCTCGCGGCGATGGGTGCCGTTGCCGCCTGCCAAAAACGCCTCCTCGGCCTTCTTCGAATGCACCAGAATCGCATCCACATCGCCCGCCTCGCCCAGACGGATCGCCTGACCGGTGCCCACCACCAACAGCTGCACCTCCAGCCCCAGATCCGACTTGATCTGCGGCAGCAGAACCTCTGCCAGACCGGAGTTGTGGAAGGATGTGGTCACCGCCAGCTTCATCTCCTCCGCCAGCGTCGCCGTCCCCATTGTCAGCGCAGCCAGTGCCCCCAGCACAATCCGTTTCATTCGACAATGTCTCCTCTTAGAAATGCGCGGCCCTGTTCGGTATGGGGTCGGGTAAAAAATGCCTCCGCCGCTGAAAACTCGGCAATCTGACCGTGCAGAACAAACAGCACCTCATCCGCCAGACGCTGTGCCTGACCCATATTGTGGGTCGACATGATCAGCCGGGTGCCTGCCGCTACCGCTTCGGTCAGGATCTCCTCGATTTCGCGAGTGGCGCGCCCGTCGAGCGAGGCGCAAGGCTCATCCAGGAACAGCAGCTGCGGCTTGCGGATCAGGGCCCGTGCCAGCGCCAGTTTCTGCCGCTCACCGCCCGACAGCAGCACCGCAGGCCGGTGCAGCGCATCGCCGCCCAGACCGATCCGCTCAGCCCAGATCTCGGCCTCGGCCAGCGCCACCTTGCGGGGCACCCGGTTCAGCCGCAGCGGATAGGCGATATTTTCCACCACAGAGCGGCGCATCATCACCGGCGTCTGAAACACAAAGGCCTGGCGCCGCTGGGCTTCGGCCATGGCGCAACCCCAGCTGATCCGCCCCTGCCCCAGTCGCAGGATGCCATGCAGCATCTTCAGCAGGGAGGTCTTGCCCGAACCATTCGGTCCGATCACGATGGTCGTCCCCTGTCCGTCCAGCCGCAGATCCACCGGACCAATCAGTGTCTTGCCACGACGGCGCACCTGCGCCGCCTCGACAACCAGCGGAAAAAGACTGCTCACCTTGCTCACCAGCGGCCCTCGCTCTCGGTCTGACCCAGCCAGTGGATGGTCAGATTCACCGCCACCGCCAATGCGATCAGCACAAAGCCAAGCCCCAGCGCCATGGCAAAATCCCCTTTGCCGGTCTCCAGCGCAATCGCCGTCGTCAGCACCCGGGTGGCATGGTCGATATTGCCGCCAACGATCATGATCGCCCCCACCTCACCGATCGCGCGACCAAACCCAGCCAGCGCCGCCGTGAGCAGCGCCCGCCGCCCGTCCCACAGCAGCGTGGCAATGCGCTGGCTCTGGCTGGCATTCAGCGAAATCAGCAGATCGTGGTAATCGCTCCACAGATCGCGCAGCGACTGATGCGCGATCGAGGCGATGAGCGGCACGATGATGATCACCTGCGCAATGATCATCGCGGTCGGGGTGAACAGCAGCCCCAGTACCCCGAACGGACCGGCCCGCGACAGCAGCACATAGACCACCAGCCCCACGACCACCGGCGGCAGCCCCATCAGGGCGTTGAGCACCGCAATAGTGACCCGACGCAGGCGAAACCGGCGCACCGACAGCAGCGCCGCCAGCGGCAGCGCAATCACCGAGGCCACCAGCAACGCGGTCAAAGTGACCCGCAACGAACGCAGCGTGATCTCGACCAGATCGCCATCCAGCGTGACCACCAGCCAAAAGGCCTGGACCAATCCTTCCCAGAGATCAGACATGGAGGCGGATTTTCTCCCTTGTGGGACCGGTCTTACCGCTTCCCGATACTGTGTGAACGCTATCTGCAAACCACAATATCAGCCCGCCCAATAGACAAAAACGACACCGGGTGTGAAAATTGGACAAATTGACCGCGCACTGTTTGCGCTGACATCGCCCGATGGTCAGATGGTCTTGGCGCCGCCCCCAGCGTCAGGTTGCCGATGCGCCCCGATTGCCGCCGATTTGCACCAGGATTTCCGGTTTTTACGCAACAAAGCGGCTGCACTCGCTTGCGTGCTAAATGTGAACATGAAACAAGAATTCCCCAAAGTGCCACGTCAGGCGCAGCTTTGAGGAAATGCCATGTTCGATCTGCAAACCATGCGCGATCAGCTCGCCAATCACTATGACCTTGCGCCAAATCCTGCTCTGGCCGCAGAGATGTCAGAGATCTACGCCAAGATGGACCGGGTGGTGAACCCCGTCGACTGGGCCACCTACGCGCCCTATGTCGCCGCCATCCTCGCCTTGAAAAAAGAACGCAACGCTGTGATTCTGGCGCATAACTACATGACGCCTGAAATCTACCACGGGGTCGCCGACGTGGTGGGCGACAGCCTCCAGCTCGCCATGGAGGCCACCAAGGTGGAGGCCGACGTCATCGTGCAATGCGGTGTGCATTTCATGGCTGAAACCTCCAAGATCCTCAGCCCCGACAAGATCGTGCTGATCCCCGATATGGAGGCCGGCTGTTCGCTGGCGGAATCGATCACCGCAGAGGGCATTGCCCAGATGCGGGCGAAATATCCCGGCGCGCCGGTTGTCACCTATGTGAACACCACGGCCGAGGTCAAAGCCGCCTCCGATATCTGCTGCACCTCCTCCAACGCGGCCCAGATCGTGGCCGCACAGGACGCCGACACGGTGATCATGACCCCGGACCAGTATCTGGCGCAGAACATCGCTCAGCAGGTGCCGGAAAAGAACGTGGTCTGGTGGGAAGGCTCCTGCATCGTGCACGAGCAATACACCGCCAAGGACCTGCGCGATTTCCGCGAATGGAACCCCGGCACCCGGCTGATTGCGCATCCCGAATGCCCGCCGGATGTGGTGAATGAGGCCGATTTCTCCGGCTCCACCAGTGGCATCATCAAATATGTGACCGACGAAAAGCCCGAAAAGGCGATGTTGATCACCGAATGTTCGATGGCCTCGAACATTGCCGACCAATTGCCGGAGGTTGAATTCGTCGGCCCCTGCAACATGTGCCCCTACATGAAGAAGATCACGCTGGAGAAAATCCTCTGGTCGCTGCACACGATGTCCGAACCGGTTGAAGTCGATCCCGAGGTCGCCGAAAAGGCCCGTGTGGCGGTGCAGCGGATGATTGATCTCAGCCAGAAACTGGGGATCTGATCCTTGGACACCCCCGGCGCCAAGGTCGTCTCTGACCATCAGGCCGACAACACGGCAGAGGCCCAGCTGGATGTGCAGGCCCTGACCGAAGCCACCGCCGCCTGTGACACTGATCGCGTGGTGATCGTTGGCGCGGGGATGGCCGCGCTCTATGCCGCCCTCGAACTGGCCCCGCGGCCGGTGCTGATGATCTCACCCGAAACACTTGGCGAGGGCGCCAGCTCGGCTTGGGCGCAGGGCGGCGTTGCCGCCGCGATGGATCAGGCCGACAGCCCTGCCGCCCACGCCACCGATACGGTGCGCGCCGGTGCTGGCACTGTCGACGCCGAGGTCGCCGCCATGGTCACACAGGTTGCCCAGGATCATATTCTCGATCTGACCGACCTTGGCACACCCTTTGATCGCACCGCTGACGGCGGCTTTGTCATGAGCCGCGAGGCCGCCCATTCCATGGCCCGTGTTGTCCGGGTGAAAGGCGATCAGGCCGGTCGGCAGATCATGGAAACGCTGATTGCCGCCGTGCGCGCCACAGCCTCGGTTCAGGTCCACGAAGGCACCCAGGCCGTGCGGCTGGAGGTGGCAGACGACCGCGTCACCGGCGTCTGGGTCAGCGATGCTGGCGGCACCTCGGTGCCCGTGCTGATCCGTGCCCCTGCGATCCTTCTGGCGGGGGGCGGTTCCGGGGGGCTGTTTGCGCATACCACCAACCCGCCCCGCATCCGGGGCCAGGTGATCGGATTTGCCGCCCGCGCCGGTGCCCGCATTGCCGATCCTGAATTTGTCCAGTTTCACCCCACCGCCTTTGACATCGGCGAAGACCCCGCGCCCCTCGCCACCGAGGCGCTGCGCGGCGATGGCGCCACGCTGATCAACAAGGACGGCATCCGCTTCATGCTGGCCGCGCACCCGGACGCCGAACTGGCCCCTCGTGACATCGTCGCCCGCGCAATCTTTGCCGAAACCCAGGCCGGCCGCCGCCCGATGCTGGACACCCGCGAAGCTCTTGGCGCCGAGGTGCTGACCCGCTTTCCAACCGTGGCTGAGACCTGCGCCCGCGCCGGTATTGATCCCGTTGCGGACCCGATCCCGGTGGCGGTTGCCGCCCATTATCACATGGGAGGGGTCGATACCGACATGCAGGGGCGCGCCAGCCTCGGCCGTCTCTGGGTCTGTGGCGAAGCCTCCTCGACCGGGCTGCATGGCGCCAATCGGCTTGCCTCCAACGGGCTTCTGGAGGCTCTGGTCTATGCCCGCACCTCTGCCCGGGACATTGCCGCAACACTTGGCCCTCAACCGGACCAGATGCGCACGCCGCCTGCACTGTCCCTCAGTTTCGCCCCTGCCACAACGCCCGCCGCCCCGGCCAGCGCCATCGCCCGCCTGCGCGAAACCATGACTGCCCATGTCGGTGTGCGCCGCGACGAAGCCGGGCTGAAAACCGCCCTCAGAACGATCGAGGAGCTGCTGGCAGAGTTCGGCGACGACGAGAGCTTTGCCAATATGTGCGCCACCGCCACCCTGATTGCTGCCGCCGCGCTGGACCGCCGCGAAAGCCGGGGCGGCCATTTCCGCGACGATTATCCTGAGGCCGACCCGGCGCAGGCCTATCGCACCGGTATTACCCTCACCGAGGCGCGTGCGATCCGCGCCGCCGCCGTCAAGGATCCGACATGACCCCGTCCTTTGCCACTCTGCCCGACCTGATCCTGGAACCGCTGGTCCGCGCTGCCTTGCTGGAAGACCTCGGCCAGAGCGGGGATATCACCACACGCGCGGTGATCCCGGCAGGCACCACCTATGAGGCCCGGCTCAATGCGCGCGATACCGGCGTTATCTCCGGTATGCAGATTGCCCGTATCGCTTTTCATCTGGTTGATCCCTCGCTGAAGATCGAAACGCGCGTGGCTGACGGCAGCCCCTGCACTCCTGGTCAGACCCTGATGACCATCGCAGGATCAGCCGCGTCGATCCTCTCGGGCGAACGTGTGGCGCTGAATTTTGCAGGCCGCCTCTCTGGCATCGCCAGCCTGACGGCCTCCTTTGTGGCAGAGACCAAGGGGACCGCCACCCGCATCACCTGCACCCGCAAGACCACACCCGGTCTGCGCATGGTCGAAAAGCAGGCCGTCCTGCATGGGGGCGGATACAACCACCGCTACGGTCTCTCCGATGCGATCCTGATCAAGGACAATCACATCGCCGCCGCAGGCGGTGTCGCCGCCGTCCTGCGCGCAGCCACGACCAACGTCAGCCACATGATGAAGGTAGAGATCGAGGTGGACACCCTCGAACAGTTGCAGGAGGTGCTGGAGACGGGCGGCGCCGATGTGGTGCTGCTCGACAATATGGACACGCCAACCCTGACGAAGGCCGTGGCGATGGCCAAAGGTCATCTGGTCACCGAAGCCTCCGGCAATATGCGCCGCGACCGCATTGCCGAGGTGTCAGCCACGGGGGTTGATTATATCTCCTCCGGCGCGCTGACCCATTCGGCGCAGACGCTGGATCTCGGTCTCGATTTCTGAGGTCTTCGCACCTTCTGGTTTCTTGACCAGACCTGATCAGAAAAACGGGGGCCTGCACGCCCCCGTTTCTCGTTTGATGTTCTTTGCGCCGTCCTCAGCCGCCCGCAGGCACGTTATGCGCCGCCGCACGGATCGGCGTTGCCGACAACATCACCACGCTGCCCACGTCCAGATTGCGCACCTCATAGTCGGGCCCCTTGGCACCGGCCTGAACCTCCGCCGGCAGATGGGCGCAGGCCGTCGGTGTCATCGCGCAGATCACCACATCACGCCCGGTCAGTTGCGTCAGGCGAAAGGCCACCGACAGATCGTGCTGCAAGCCGGCTTTCTTGCCCGATGGCAGCGACAGATAGGTGCCGGTGACATAGATCGGACCTTCCACTGGGAGGATCTGATCGGCCATCCTGCGGCTGTCGGCTTGCCAGGCGGTCACATCGCGATGCTGGAGCAGGTTGAACGCCAGGTAGATCAGCGCCACAAAGGCCAGGAGATTGCGTCCGATGCGGTCCCAGACGCCGCCCCGCGCCGCCAATTCCTGCGAAAGCAGCCCCAGCAGCACCGCGTAATACAGCCATACAAAGCCGGAGACACGCGGCGGCAGGGTGATGCCGGTCTTGATCGTCTGCACAAAGATCAGCCCCATCCCGAGGCAGATCCCCGCCAGCGGATAGATCGCGCGCCAGGGGTCGGATCTGCCGACCAGCCAGACGGCCCAGCCAAACAGCGCCACCTGAAATACGGTCAGCGGCAGGAAGTGGAACGAGACCAGCGAGGCCGAGCTGCCGAGAAAATCACCGATCAGCCCGATATTTGCCAGCAGCGATGCCAGATCATGCGCCGGCTTCGGCATCCGCCACTCCGCCATCGGGATCCCGAAGACACCGTGAAACAGGTAGTTCAGCGTATAGATCGACGCCATCGCCAGCGCAAAACACAGGATAAACAGCCCCAGCAGCGATGCCAGATCCCGGGCAGAGCGCTGCGTGTCCGCACGGGTCAGACAGAGCGCCAGCAGAAAGAACGGATAGGTCGTATAGGCGGTCAGCGCCAGCGGCACAAAGGGCACCAGCAGCCAGCGGCAGGCCCGGTCCGACAGTTGCGTGGTCGCCAGCGCATAGATGGCAAGGATCGCCATGCCCGGGATCAGCGTGTTGAACCACAGTGAAATCAGCAGCGCAGGCGCCGACAGCCCCGCAATCAGCGCCACCGCGCCCTTGCGCCACAGCGCCGCCCCGGCCCCCAGCGCATTATGCGCCAGACAGCCCAGCACCACGGCCCAAAACCCGTTGTAGATCAGATAGTTGGCCCAGCTCGGCAACAGTGTCTCGCGCAGGTGCCACAGGTAATTGACCCAGCGCCCCTCCATCAGGGTTTTGACATAATAGGTCTCTGCATCGCCAAACAGCGCAGGGTAATCATCGTGACGGATCAGCGGATCCGGCAGCTGGAACACCGCCGCGATCAGCAGCCCGAAAAAGGCCACCGCGATTGTCGCCAGCAGGGGCGTTGCAGCGTCCCGGCGCGCCACAACCGGACTGTCCATCACCAGTGTCATTATATCGTGCCCTTTGCCGTATCCGCACCCAACAGCCCTGCCGCCCGCGCCTGCCGCGCGATGATCGCAGCGCGGATCTGTGCGATCCGGGTCACCATCAACTGCGGCATCAGCGACACCACACCCCGGCGCAGCCGCCAGCCAAGACTGCCCGCAGGCGGCACCGGCTGCCCCGCCAAAAGCTCCGTTGCCAGAACCTCCTCCGGCAGACCCGCACGCCCCGCTTCATTCACATAGAGCACAGTATTGTAGCGATACCAGGGTTCTACCCCCTCGGCCTCTCTCAGCGCCGGGCGTACGCAGTCAAACGCCCGATAGCCCCGCGCGGCAAAGAGATCCTGCCAGAAGGACAGCGGCTGTTCATTGATATGAAACTCGCCGCCCTGCCCCGGAACAGCCGCCGAAAACAGCACCCGATCGGCATGGCGCGTCAGCCCCGCAACCAAGGTTGCGGAGGCCGCCGTCGGCAGATGTTCACCAACCTCCAGGCTCTGCGCCAGCTCGAACCGCCGACCCAGATCAAACTCGCCAGTCAGATCCGCCGCATGGTAACACGCCGCCGGGATCGCCAGACGGTTACGATCCACATAATCGCCGTCCACCCCGGCGATGTCAGCAACGCCGGAATTCGCCCATTCACTGAGCCAGACACCGCGACCGCTGCCCAGATCCAGCACGCTCCGCGCGCCAAGCCAGGGCTGCACCGCCGCGATCAGCGCCTTCGCCGAGCTGCGCGCGCCGGCCTCGATGTAATCGTAGAATTCATTTGAATACACATGCGACATTTCTTGCCACTCCTCTTTACGCGCCGTGTCCGGCGTAGACCCAGATCTTGAAAAACAGGTAGTTCTGAACCGGCAGCCAGACTGCGGCGGTGGTCGCCGCCAGCCACTCCGGCCAGCCCAGCATCGGGCCGATGACACCCGTCAGCAGCGCCGAAGTCACAAACCCAAGGCCGACCGTGCAGCCAAACCGCAGCGCCTGGTCCGGCTGGCCCAGCTTCTGGCGGAACGTCCAGACGGTCTGGCCGACATATTGCGCCAGAACCGCCAGGCCAAAAGCCAGCGCATTGGCCAGCCCCGCCGCCAGACCGATATGCAGGAACCCCAGGAACGCCAGCACATAGAGCGCTGCAACCGAGACGCCGACAATGGCAAAGCGGATCAACTGGCCGAGATCTTTCTGAACGGCGGCGCGGATCATGACGCTTCTTTTTGGGCCGGTTCAGCCAGTGGCGCCGCTACGGCGCGGCTGTCGCCGATGAAATCGACCGCATGGGCGGCGGGATGCCCGGTCTGCTGCGACAGGAAATACAGCGGGCGCTGTTTGCTCTCCATATAAAGCCGTCCGACATATTCGCCGAGGATCCCCAGCGTCAGCAGCTGGATCGCGGAGAAGAAAGAGATCGCCAGCAGAACCGAGGCCCAACCGGCAACGGTGTTGAACAGGATCAGCGAGCCAAAGACATAGATCGCCATCAGCACGGTCACCAACAGGCTGAAGAACGCCAGCCGCGTGGCCATTTTCAGCGGTTTGGTGGAAAACCCGGTCAACGCATCGGTGGCAAAGCGCAGCATCGCCTTGAACGGATATTTAGTCTCGCCTGCGACGCGGGCTTCGCGGATGTATTCCAGGCCGATCTGGTGGAATCCGGCCCAGGCGAACATACCGCGAATAAACCGTGCGCGTTCCGGCATTTTCAGCACCGCATCCAGCGAGCGACGGCTCACCAGACGGAAATCGCCGGTGTCTTTGGGGATATCCACATCCGACAGCGTATTGAGAAAACGGTAGAACAGATAGGCCGTCGCCTTCTTGAACAGGGTTTCCCCCTGGCGCTCGGCGCGGCGGCCATAGACCACGTCATAGCCGCGATCCATCATCATCATCATATCGGGCAGAATTTCCGGCGGATCCTGAAGATCGGCATCCAGCATGAAAATCCGCGCGCCGGTCGCCGCCTCCAGCCCAGCCGTCAACGCAACCTGATGGCCCCGGTTGGCCGACAGACGAATGCCGCGCACCACCGGATGCCGTTCATGCGCGGCCTCCATCGCGGCCCAGGTTTCATCGCTGGAACCATCGTCGACCAGAATGATCTCGGCCCGTTCCGTCCAGGGTTCGATTGCCTGCACCAACCGATCCACCAACAGGGGGATGGACTCTTCCTCATTATAGCAGGGTACAACAACGGATAGATGCACCTTCTCGCCCCAATTCTGTTTATCGTCTGCTCACAACCGAGGGACCATCCGCCCGGCATTCCAGCGCGATGAAAACATCTCAAGGGGGGTATTCTCACCCGAAATGGTTAACGCGCAGTTCCGTTTTTGGTCACAGAACGTGGCCAAACCGTGGCGAACTGGGGGTCAATCCGGGGAAAAACAGCGATTTTTAACAGGATTTGATGCGAAATCACAAACAATCGCGCGGCAGGCTCTCGCTCCATTCCTTAACGCAGACCTCGGTCTGCCCGGCACCTTCGCAGGCCACAACCCGGCGCCAGAGATGGAAATTCTCCCGATCACCGCGCATCTCATTGTCGGTATCGACCTGCACCTGCCAGTCACCACGCGCAAATGTAAACCGCCACTGGCTGGAGAATGTCGCAGTTGCCGGATTATCTGGATGCACCGCATAACGCATGGCAACATGGCTACCAACCTCCATGCCGTGCTGCGGATCAATGGCCGCGCCATAGTCATCAAAGCTCTCCAACACCAGCGTGCCATCCAGTTCTTCATAGCTGCTGGATGTGCCGGAGGGCGCGCGCGTCACCTCGGCCTGATAGGTCGGAAAATTGCGCGCGGCGCGCGGCGCCTGCGGGTCGCTTTCTGCTCCGCCCTGGCGTTCCGGCAGGATCAGCGCACAGCCCTCCAGATGCAGGGTCAGCGCCACAGGTTCGGGGCTTGGCCAGATGATCGGCCAATAGGAGGTCGACAGCGCCAGCCGCAGCTTATGCCCAGCCCTCAGACGATGCGCGCATTCATTAAGCGCAAACTCCACCTCATAGCGCCTGCCGGGAACCAGCCGCGCGGCGGTTTCATGGCTGTCGTCATGGCACAGGTTGCGTCCCCGATAGGTGATGCGCTGCGACACGCCATTCGGGGCCACATCACACAGCCGCGCCATCACCTGCGCCACCGGTCTGTCGACAGAGAACGCCAGCCGCAGCCGCGCCCGACCCAGCAACTCCAGCGGGGTCTCAAGCGGCGCCGTATCGAAACAGGCCGACAGCGCATCATCACCCGCCTGATCGCCCGGCAGTTCATTGTCGATCCGCATACCTGCGCAGAAATACCCGCTCCCCATGCCCAGGGTTGCTGGATTGGATACCACAACCTCCCCCGCACCCGGCACCGCCTGCAACGTACCCTGCTGTCCCAGATGATGCGCCACCTCGCGCACATTCGGGGAGGGCCATGCAGTCTCAGCAATCCAGCGCCCCTGCCGGGGTTTGTTTTCCTTGGTCGGATTGAAATGCTCCTGCATGTAGGTGCGATAATCCGGCAGATCCTCCACGCCGCTGTCTACGCCCTTCAGCCAGCGATCAAACCAGCGCAGCACCTCGCCGTGGAAATCATGCCCTTCCAGCTTGGAAATATGGGCATAGCGGTGCTCCCACGGGCCGATCAGCGCATTGGCGGGCGCCTGCATATGGGCCGCCAGTGCAGGTGGTGCATTCACATAGGCATCGGCCCAGCCGGTGATCGCCAGCACTGGCACCTTGATCGCAGACCAATCCTCGCAGACCGATCCATGTTTCCAGAAATCATCCCGCCGACTGTGACGCAGCCAGTCTGCGGCCATAAACGGCAGCGTCTCGATCCGCTCCACCCAGGCCTCGCGCCAATCCGGGCGCAGCTCGGGATCCAGCGGGCGGGTTTGATAGGCAAACATCTGCGAGGCCCAATTGGCATTATCGCTGAGCAGGCAGCCCCCCATGAAATGGATATCATCGGCATAGCGATCCACGGTTGAGGCCACGCTGACCACCGCCTTCAACGCCTCTGGCTGACGCGCGGCCAGCTGCAACCCGTTGAAGCCGCCCCAGGAGATCCCAATCATGCCGATATTCCCATCGCAACAGGCCTGCGCCGCAAGCCAGGCCAGCACCGCCTCGCCGTCGCTCAGCTCCTGTTCGGAATACTCATCGTCAAACACCCCCTCGCTATCGCCCGTGCCGGCGATATCCACCCGCAGGCAGACATAGCCCTCAGCCGCAAAGACCGGATGCGTGGTGGCATCGCGCGGCGCGGTGCCGTCTCGTTTGCGATAGGGCAGATATTCCAGGATCCCAGGATAACACCCCTCTGCCGCTGGCCGCCACATCCGCGCCGCAAGCCGACGCCCATCTGGCAGCGGGATCCACAGATGTTCAACTCCGGTGATCTCCATCGCCATGGCGCGCCCTCTTCCTGTCTGGCTCAATCTCAAGCTGTTGCCGCCCACCCAATCGGCAGGCGATCCGGAGGTCTAGTCTCCCTGCGACATATCCTGCGCCACCGGCAGGATTGGCGCGGATTTCTCCAGCGCCAGCTCCGCATCGGAAAACACCCAAGGACCACGCACGCCCGGCACATCCTCCGGCGCAATCTGCATCTGGCGGTGCCTGATCTGCGGGTCCTCAAACGCCTGCCCAATGGTGTTGATCGGCCCCGCAGGCACGGTCGCGGCCTCCAGCGCCGCCAACAGATCCGCCTGCCCCCATTGCGCCAGCGCTGCCGCCAGCATCGGTGTCAATTCGCCCCGGTTGGCCACCCGCAGCTGGTTGGAGGTAAAGCGCGGATCAACCGCAAGCGCCGCCATGTTCAAAACCTCGCAGAGCCGCGCAAACTGGCCGTCATTGCCAACGGCAAGGATCACATGCCCGTCGCGCACCGCCATCACCTGATAGGGCGCAATATTGGGATGCTCATTGCCCATCCGGGTCGGGCTGGTGCCGGTTGCCAGATAGTTCATGTTCTGATTGGCCAGCATCGCGGTGGCGCAATCCAGCAGAGACATGTCGATATGCTGCCCCCGCCCGGTTCTATGGCGCTGCTCCACCGCTGCCAGAATGCCGATGGTGCCATAAAGCCCGGTGACAATATCGGTGATCGCCACCCCAACCTTCTGCGGCTCGCCCTCCGGCGCACCGGTGATCGACATCAGCCCGGACATGCCCTGCAACAGGAAATCATAGCCCGCCCGCGTCGCATAAGGCCCATCCTGCCCAAAGCCGGTCACCGAACAGTAGATCAGACGTGGATTGACCGCTTTCAGGCTGCCATAATCCAGCCCGTATTTCGCCAGCCCGCCGACCTTGAAATTCTCGATCAGGATATCGGCATCCCGGATCAGCTCCAGCACCGTCTGTTTGCCGTCTTCAGTGCGAAAATCCGCAGTGACGCAGGACTTACCCCGGTTCGCCGCATAGTAATAGGCCGCTGTTTTATCACCGTCGCGCTCGATAAAAGGCGGGCCCCAGCGACGGGTATCATCCCCTTCGGGGCTTTCGACCTTGATGACCTCCGCCCCCAGATCGGCAAGCGACTGGCCAATCCATGGCCCCGCAAGAATACGGGCCAGTTCGACCACCTTCAAACCTGCAAGCGGTGTCATCGGCACTCCTGTCAGTCCGCCCGCAATCTGCGGGACATCCCCCTGCCAAGGCACGGCAGAGTGTTCTGACAGAGACTTAGCCTATCCATTCCTCTGCGGGCAAATAATTTGATCAAAACATGCGGAGAGTCTTAAGAAGGGAGTGGCCAGGCGGGACAAGCGGATGTTGCTCTCTTAAGTGTGATTATTGCGATCGGTTAGCATAATTCCGCAAGAATTTCCACGCTACGAACCCAAGCAATACTAATCCAAGCAAAGCGAAGGGTACTGCTGATCGCAAATCGGTCATAAAACAACATTCTCGATACGCTGCCAAAAACTCCTCATCCCACTCCGCAAAACCGCTATGGGTGAAGAACACGCCTTTGCCCACTTGAACGATTAGCCAAGCTGCAAAGATGAGTAATATTCCACAAACGAGGACAATCCATTTCATATTTGCAATATAGCTGCGTTGCAGAAAGGAGCAACGATGACCTCAGAGCAGACCAGCAGGGCGTCCGGAACCAGCAGAACAGTTGGCGCCAAATTCCACCGTATGAGGCATCGCTGAGCGACACGATGCAACAGCAGCTACAGCGCCAAGCCGCCCTGCCAGACCTGCTGCAGCTCCAGCGCGTCGTTCAGATGCAGCACATCGGCGCGCGCGCCGGGTTACAAGCGCCCCAGATCGGGCCGCCTGATCAAATCCGTCGGTCGGCTCGTGGCCATCTCCAGCGCCGTCTCCAACGGCAGATCGCAGGTCTCGACCAGGATCTGCACCGCCGTGGCCAGCTCCAGATGGGCGACCGGGGCTGCCATCATGCGGCGCGAGCCAGGTCATCTCTTTGTCCAACCAGATCAGAAGCGACCCGCGCTTTCTGAGCGCATCGTTGTAGCTGAACCAATTCGTCGTACGGTAGCGGGCAGGTGCGGGCTTGCTCATCTGCCCCGTCTAACCGCATGGATTCGTGATGTGAATCCTTAACACTCAGAGTTCTGCAACAACGCCTTCAAAGCTGCCAATGCGACTTTCACCTTGAATGCAGGGCTGTGGTTCCGTCTGGGTCGTCTTGCCATCGTTGTTCCTTCGTCCCGGCACACTGCCGGATGAGGAACGGGAAATCCACCTAGCTCAACTGTTCATATTTCTCGGGCCACATCTCCATCACGGTCAAGGCATTGTTTCCCCCACTCTTTAACAAGCTTTTTGGCCCGACTGAGCACTTCGTCACTGGAGGTCGGGTGATCCGGTGCGATCGGTACTAGTATTTTCCGGGGCATGAATGTGATCCTTTGCTGTGACGAAGGTTAGGTGACTGCCCCTCGAACCTATCGACGTTGCCGAACATCAATAAAAATCAAAAAAATTCTCAAATTTCATAAATGAAATTTATACGATACCTTGCGCGGCGAACACAGCAAGCCTCAATGAAGCATTTTCCGAACGACCTCTATCGGAGAAGACAGGAACAGAACCAAATGAACACTCGTCTCAACTTAGAACAAATACGGGCATTTCTGACCGTCGTGCGCCTCGGTGGATTTAGCAAGGCAGCCGATGAGCTAGGCTTGACACAACCAGCCGTGACTACGCGGATCAAAAACCTAGAAAACACCTTGGGCGTGGAGTTGTTTGAAAGAACGAGTGGAGGCGTTCTTTTGACCAAGAGAGGGGATATTCTCGCCCGCTATGCAAAACAGTTCGAACAGCTTTCAGAGCTCGTGCAACGAGATGTTATGGATCCCTCAGGTATCGAGGGCCATCTTCGCCTAGGAGTTTCCGAAACTATCGTTCAATGCTGGTTACCGTTATTCATTGAAGAGCTTCATCGAATGTATCCTGCCCTCGAAATCGAGATCAACGTCGATATATCGGTCAACCTCCGTACAATGTTGCTTGATAGAGAGATCGACCTTGCCGTCTTACTAGGGCCAATTTCTGAGTACTCTGTCGACAACGTCGAGTTACCAGAAGTGGATCTTGCCTGGTACCGAGCCGAAAGTGACCAAAGCTCCAACGACCAACCGTCTCGATACCTAGAAAAGCCCATATTTACATATGCAAGAAATACGCGTCCTTTTCGGGAATTGCGCTCTGAACTTCTTGAACATTTGGGTCCAAACTACTCACTCTTCCCCTCCTCTTCGCTGTCAGCTTGCTTTCGCTTAGTTGAATCTGGCTTGGGCGTCGCTGCATTGCCGCGTGTCTTGGGGCAGCGCTTCGTATCTGAAGGGCGAATTTGCGAGTTCGATCCTGGGTGGCGCCCAAACCCCCTGAAATTCTCAGCGTCTTTCCTCGGTGAACCAAAGAGCCATCTACTAGAAACCGCAGCGGCCATCGCAAGCGCCACTGCACAAAGCTTCGACGATAAAAAACTTTAATGGGATTGCGAAGATCTTTTTAATTTGTTTTTATGTTAGCCCAGATCGATACTCCCACCACTGGGAGGAATCGTACTTTGCCAATCTCACATGCAGAACTTGTCCAAAAACCTCTAGCAGAAATTCGAGACGTTATTCGCCGCGACAGCTACCACTCTCACACAGCTGGGCTGGGTAACGGATTTCTTCAAGCCAACATCGCAATCATGCCCTCAGAGTCCGCCCTGGACTTCATGCGCTACTGCCAACGCAACCCCAAGCCATGTCCGTTGACCGGTGTCTCCGACACTGGGAATCCAAAGATGTTCACCATGGGCAGGGACATCGATATTCGTACTGATGTTCCGGCTTACAATATTTATCGTGACGGGAAGCTGGAAAGCACTGTCGGGAACATTCGAGACATCTGGCACAACGACTTGGTCGCATTTGCTCTGGGCTGCTCTTTCACATTCGAGCATGCACTCAATGATGCAGGCATTCAACTGTGGCACATTAATAATAACAAAACAGTGCCAATGTTCCGCACATCAATCGAAACCGTTCCATCGGGACCGTTTGGCGGTCCGATGGTCGTCAGCATGCGGGCAATTCCTGAAGATCAGCTAAAAACCGCAATCTCCATTTCTAAGAACTACCCCCTTGCGCATGGGGCACCAGTGCATTGGGGCGATCCTGCGGAAATCGGGATTCAAGACGTTAACCTCCCTGATTGGGGCGATCCAGCGCCAGTGGAAGCCGGGTTTATACCCGTTTTCTGGGCCTGCGGCGTTACTCCACAGGCAGCTATCGAGCAGGCCAAACTCCCTCTCTGCATCACACATAAGCCGGGTCATATGCTGATTACCGATATACCGCAGGATGCAGAGAATCCGATCTTAGCACCCGACAATCATCAATCAAACTAAGTCCAAACAGGAGAACTAAGATGAGAAAATTCACTGCATATCTGGCGGCAACCGCATTGCTTGCATCGCCTGTAATCGCAGAAGATTTGGCTGTCGTCGGCAGTTGGTCCGGCTTGCCACTTCACAAACAATTTGAAGCACCTTTCTGGTCGGAAACCCTACCAACAGCTTCCGGTGGATCAATCAACGTTAGCCTGACCACGCACAACCAAATGAACCTTGGTGTTGGAGACGTTTTCCGTCTGCTCGGGGACGGCGTTTATGACGTTGCAATGACAGTTGGCGACTATGCAGTGGCCGATGCGCCAGAACTCGAAGGTCTGGATGTGCCGCTGCTTGCACTTACGGCCGACGAAGCCCGCGCGATGGTCGATGCTGCACGTCCGATGGTTAGCGACATCTATCGGGACCGCTTCAACAGTCACGTTCTGGCGATCGCGCCCTACCCACCACAGGTCGTATTCTGCAATGGTGACGTGAACTCTCTTGCTGACCTCAAAGGCCTAAAGGTCCGTGCCTCTGGGCGTATGACCGCCAAGTTCCTCGAAGCCCTTGGAGCTGAGGGTGTCAACGTCAGCTTTGCCGAAGTACCTGGTGCTCTCCAGAAAGGGGTGGTCGATTGCGCCGTAACTGGTGCCGGATCTGGCTACAGCTCTGGGTGGTGGGAAGTATCTACCAATCTTTTGGCCATCCCCTTGGGTGGTTGGGATCCGGTGGTCACCGCCATCAATCTGGACAAATGGAATTCTCTAAGCACCGAAACTCAGGAATTGATCCAAACCCAGGTGTCAGCCGAATTTGAGGAGCCTGCATGGGAAGTCGCTCAAGACGCGCTGGTCAATGACATCGCCTGCTTGACAGGGAATGGCGAGTGCCCATCTGGCGAAACGCGTAACATGAAGCTTGTCGAAGTTTCGGAAGAAGACTTCAACAACGCGAGGGAAACCCTGGTCAGCGAAGTTCTCCCGGCGTGGGCTGAACGCGCAGGTGCTGATTGGGCCAAGCGGTGGAACACTAGCGTCGGTCAAGTCGTCGGCGTGTCTGTTGCCGTAGAATAACAGATAGTTCCCTGGGAGTGCTTCCAATGCCCGAGAAAATACTTGCGACGATGAAGCGGCTCAATCGAGCAGTAGCAATGCTGATTGGTGTTCTGCTCTTGACATGTGTCGTGTTCATCATCGCTGAAATCATGATCAGGCAGTTGGGAGGCACTCTCGGCGGAACTGATGAAATAAGTGGCTACGTCATGGCTGTTGTGACGTCCTGGGGTATGGGATTTGCCCTGCTCGAACTCAGTCACATTCGGATCGATATTCTCCGGGGGCGTGTCAACGCCCTCGGACGGTCCCTCTTCGACCTGTTCTCTCTGTTCGTCTTGTCGAGCACCGTCACCGTGATTGCCATCAGGTCCTGGCCTGTCGTTGAGCGGTCAATCATAAACAGTTCGCGCGCCAATACACCGCTGGAGACACCTCTGGCACTGGTTCAACTACCGTGGTTTGCGGGCTGGCTTTGGTTTGCGTTCATCGCATGGCTGACGTTGGTCGCCGCAGTCATGCTGGTGTTGCGCGGTGAATTTGAAAAATCCGAAGCTGCCGTCGGGATCGTCGGCGAAGAAGACGCGGAGATCCACACATGATTTGGTCAATTTCAGTCGGCCTGCTGGCCCTGCTTTCGCTCTCAATCCCTGTTGGGATCGTGTTATTCCTCCTTGGTTTCGGAATCGACGCATTCTTCAGCCCTTTTCCGCTGACCAAAGGACTCGGAAACTTGGTCTGGTCGACATCAAACAATGCCACATTGATCGCCATTCCATTCTTTGTCTTGCTCGGTGAGGTCCTAGTCCGCAGCGGTATCGCCAACAGAACTTACGCCGCGCTGGACCGTTGGGTGTCTTGGATGCCAGGGGGGCTGGTCCACGCGAATGTGGCTACCTCGACGATGTTTTCGGCCATTTCGGGCTCGTCTGTCGCGACGGCCGCGACCGTCGCAACGGTCGCCATGCCACAGGCTGAAAAGCTCGGGTATGACCCAAAGCTCTTCTCAGGGGCCATCGCCGCTGGCGGTACACTTGGCATCATGATCCCGCCATCAATCAACCTTATCGTCTACGGTTTCCTGACGCAGTCATCTATCCCGCAACTTTTTCTCGCGGGTCTCATGCCAGGTCTTTTGCTTGCGGTGGGCTTCATGCTCATCACTGTGCTCATTTGTATGATCCGACCCGAATTGGGCGGTGTTCGACGGGTGTTCCCGATCTCTGAGATGATCCGCGGACTCTTTCAGCTCATCCCCATCGTCATCCTTTTCGGTGCTATCATCGGGACCATCTACATGGGGTGGGCCACTCCGACAGAGGCAGCGGCAGTTGGTGTTGCAGGCGCAGTGCTCATCGCAGCAGCCTTTGGTGGCGTTTCAATCAAGATGATCAGTGAGAGCATCGTTGGCACCATCAAGATCACCTCCATGATCATGCTGGTTATCATTGGGGCGTCTTTCCTGAACTTCACACTGGCCTCAGCCGGTCTGGGCGCGGAACTTCAGGCTCTGCTCAATGGGCTTGGGTTTTCACCATTGATGACCATGCTGGTGATTGTCTGCATGTACATTGTACTCGGATTTTTCATCGAGACCTTGTCGCTGATGGTTGTAACGATCCCGATCATCGTGCCCCTGGTCGCGGCGCTTGGGTACGATGTGATTTGGTTTGGGATAATGATGATCGTTCTGGTTGAGATGGCTCTTATCTCACCTCCGGTCGGCTTGAACCTCTATGTCGTGCAAGGCGCACGTAAGAGCGGGAAACTGAGCGACGTGATGCTGGGTACCATCCCGTTCGTCTTTGTGATGCTGCTTATGGTAGCGGCCTTACTCGCGTTCCCTCAGATCGCTCTCTACCTTCCGGAATCCATCCAGCGATAACCGCGGCCCTAAGGGGCCGCATTTCACCAAAGAAAACATGCCAGGCAGTTGCCCGGCAAACAAAGGAGCTATGCCATGTGGCAATTTTGGGTCGACCGAGGCGGTACGTTTACCGACATCGTCGCACGAAAACCGGACGGAACGCTTCAGTCCCATAAACTACTTTCCGAAAACCCCGAGCGTTACAAAGACGCGGCAGTTCAAGGGGTCCGAGAAATTCTAGGCTTGGACGCGGACAGCCCTATCCCCGAAGGCACGATCGATGCAGTCAAGATGGGGACAACCGTCGCAACCAATGCGCTTCTGGAACGCAAAGGCGATCGGACAATCCTGCTCATCACAAAAGGAATGAGAGACTTGCTGCGCATCGGCTACCAGAACCGGCCGCGCTTATTTGATCTGAACATTCAGTTGCCTGAGCTGCTCTATGAAGAGGTCATTGAAGTTGAAGAGCGCGTCGATGCCGATGGCAATGTCATCGAACCCTTGAACCTGCGTCAAGTCCGCGACGCGCTGTCTCAGGCCTACGGGCGCGGGTACCGCTCTGTCGCGGTGGCACTGATGCATGGCTACAGATTCCACGACAACGAGCTAAAGATCGGCGAGATGGCAAAGCAATCCGGCTTCACCCAGGTCTCGCTTAGCCACAAGGTTAGCCCGCTGATCAAGCTTGTCTCCCGTGGGGATACAACCGTTGTGGATGCCTATCTGTCGCCAATCCTTCGCCGATATGTTCAGCAAGTCAGCGATGCGCTTGGTGCCACACGCGGTGGATGTAGGTCCTTGATGTTCATGCAGTCCAATGGTGGGTTGACCGATGCAAACCTGTTCCAAGGTAAGGATGCAATCCTATCTGGCCCTGCTGGCGGCGTGGTCGGCATGGTGCGCAGTGCAGAAGCCCTTGGTTTTAACAAACTCATCGGTTTTGACATGGGCGGCACTTCTACCGATGTGTGCCACTATGCGGGAGAATTCGAACGTTCCTTTGAAACCGAGGTCGCAGGCGTGCGGATGCGAGCACCGATGATGAGCATCCACACTGTTGCAGCTGGCGGTGGCTCGATCCTCAGCTTCTCAAACGGACGCATGCAAGTGGGTCCCGAGAGCGCCGGTGCAAACCCAGGCCCGGCTTCATACCGCCGTGGCGGCCCGCTTGCCGTAACCGACTGCAACGTTTTGCTTGGCAAGCTTCAACCAGATCACTTCCCGCATGTGTTTGGCCTCAATGGCGACGAACCGCTGGACGTGGCGGTCGTGCGTGAGAAATTTACAGCGCTTGCCAAAGAAATATCGGCAGAAACCGGGGAACCAGAGCGCAGTCCGGAACAACTTGCCGAAGGTTTCCTGCGCATCGCCGTGGAAAACATGGCAAATGCGATCAAGCAGATCAGTGTTCAGCGCGGCTATGATGTGACCCAATACACCATGAACTGTTTTGGTGGTGCGGGGGGGCAGCACGCCTGTCAGGTTGCGGATGTCCTGGGCATGGAGAGTATATTCATTCACCCGTTTGCGGGCGTTCTCTCAGCATTCGGTATGGGGTTGGCGGATGTACGTGCCCTGCGGGAATACCAGTTTGCGCAGCCCATCAAAAATATCTCTGAAGCGGAGACTGTTCTGAAAGGGCTGGATGCTGAAACGCATAACGAAGTTCTGGAACAGGGTGTATCCAAAGAGGCGATTCAAATTGTTCGCACAGCTCATATTAGGACCGATGGCTCACATCAGACCCTGGACGTTCCTTTTGGAACCGTCGAGGAGATGCGTAAAGGATTTGAGGAAGCGCACGAGCAGCGCTTCGGCTTTGTGCCGGACTACAATCAGCTAATCATCGACCTTCTGACATCAGAATCCATCGGATCCACTGGCGAAGATGTAACGCTTCCTGTCAATGAAGAAGGGCGTGGTAAGAACCTGAACGCCTCCATGTATAGCAATGGCCGTTGGCAAGATGTTCCAATGGTGGATCGAACCGGCTTGACCATTGGTGACAAGGTCACCGGACCAGCAATCATTTTTGAGCCCACTGGGACCAATGCCATCGAAGATGGTTGGCAAGCAGAATGCCGCGAAGGTGGCAACCTTGTGCTGACGCGGATTGTGCCATTGGAACGCAAAGAGGCGATTGGCACGACCGTCGATCCAGTAATGCTTGAGGTGTTTAACAACCTGTTCATGTCGATTGCCGAACAAATGGGGGCAACTTTAGCCAACACCGCTTATTCGGTAAACATCAAGGAACGGTTTGATTTTTCCTGTGCGATCTTTGATGCCAACGGCGACCTGGTGGCCAATGCACCACACGTGCCTGTCCACCTTGGGTCCATGAGCGGCAGCGTCAAATCTATTCTCAGCGAAAACACAGACAAGATCCGCCCGGGCGATGTGTTCATGATGAACAATCCCTTTAATGGCGGCACACACCTGCCGGATGTCACCGTCATCACCCCGGTGTTTGACGCGGATGGGGAAAACATCATCTTTGTCACAGCATCCCGCGGTCACCATGCGGATATTGGTGGCAAAACCCCGGGTTCAGCCCCGCCAGACAGCAAGACCATTGATGAGGAAGGTATCCTGATCGACAACTTCCTGCTGGTGGATCGCGGCACTTTGCGCGAAGCAGAAGCGCGCGCTTTGCTGGGCAGCGGACCATATCCCTGCCGGAACATCGATCAGAATATGGCTGATCTGGCAGCGCAGGTGGCTGCAAATGCCACGGGCGTCAAAGAGTTGCAGAATATCGTAGAGCAGTTTGGGCTTGGTGTCGTGCACGCCTATATGGGCCATGTGCAAGACAACGCCGAAGAAAGCGTACGCCGGGTTCTGGATGTTCTAAAGGATTGCTCGTTTGAATATCCACTGGACGGTGGTGCAAAGATCTGTGTCAGCATTTCGGTGGACCGAGTCGAGCGCAAGGCGATCATCGATTTTGAAGGCACCTCTGATCAGAGTCCTTTGAATTACAATGCTCCTTACTCGATTTGCCGCGCAGTTGTTCTTTACGTTTTCCGCACGCTGGTCGGGTCCGATATTCCGATGAACGAAGGTTGCATGAAGCCGCTGGAGGTTCGAACGCCAAAGGGATCAATGATCAACCCGGAATTCCCAGCTGCGGTGATCTCCGGTAATACCGAAGTCAGCCAGGCCATTGCCGATACGCTTTATGGTGCTTTGGGTGTTATCGCCGGCTCGCAGGGCACTATGAACAACTTCGTTTACGGGAACGATGAGTATCAAAACTATGAAACGATCTGCGGTGGCACAGGCGCAGGGGATGGTTTTGACGGGGCCAGTGCGGTGCACAGCCATATGACAAACACCCGCATGACGGACCCGGAGGTTCTGGAAACTCGGTTCCCGGTGCGCGTGGATGAATTCTCGATCCGGCAGGACTCTGGCGGCGCGGGAGAAACCACGGGCGGCAACGGGATTATCCGCAAGCTGCGGTTCCTCACTCCGATGACCGTCACGGTGCTGTCTTCGCATCGGGAAACCGTGCCCCATGGCGCAGCAGGTGGTGAACCGGGCAAACCCGGTGAAAACTCGGTTAAGCGCAGCAACGGGGATGTGCAAATGCTGAAAGGGAATGATGAAACTCAAATGGGGGTCGATGACGTCTTCATCATGAAAACCCCAGGCGGAGGCGGCTTTGGCACCGCAAAGGCATCTTTGATGCCCCGCCTGCTGGGGGCCATCCGATGAGTCGTGCGTTCTTGCCTGATGTGAATGCCATGTTTAACGACATAGCATCCACAATCGATTTACCAGAAGGGCTGGATGAGAAATAATCCGCATCTGCCACGCGACCTATGTGACCCGCTTCGGTGTGCGGCTGCGTGGCAAAATGCACTCCTTTACAGGGTGGCGCGCGGTGCATTCCACCCAAAACCCTCCGGCAAAGGGCGGCATCCGATATTCTCCGGATACCGATCAGGAAGAGGTTGAGGCGCTGGCGGCGCTTATGACTCATAAATGTGCTTTGTTGGGGCCGCCGTTCGGCGGCTCCAAGGGCGCCCTGCGGATCGACCCACGCGACCGGGAAGAACATGAGCTGGAAAAAATCACCCGGCGCTTTGCCCAGGAATTGATCCGCCATGGGTTCCTGAACTCAGGCATGAATGTTCCGGCACCCGACAGGGACACCAATGAGCTGACCATGATGTGGATCGCCGATGAATACCAGCGCCAGAAGCCCGAAGATATCAACGGCCTGGCCTGTGATACCGGCAAACCCCTGGGGGGCAGCGGGATTGAAGGCGGCACCTATGCGCCAGATGGAGCAGAGGCGCTGCACGATGAATGTGACACTCTGATCTCAGCCGCTATGGAACGGAAGGTGGCTTAAACGAGCACCTGGGGCGGCACTAAAACGTGACAGGTCCAACACGGGCCGCATCGCAGAATTATTTTTCTGCAACCGCGAGAGATTGCTGTGTAAGCACTGGCTGCATTAGCAAAAGTCGGGTCCGTCCCGCATTGTGTCACCTCACCGGCTGCAAAACCTCGCAGTCGCAGCGAACGGCCGGCTGCGGCGCAGCAGAAACCCTCGGCTGGTTGCGTCAAATGACCGACTTTGCAACGCACACTATCCGCGCTTTTCTGCCATTCGTGGGTCGTGCAGGATCGGTCAGCATGACCTCAGAGCAGACCAGCAGGGCGTCCGGAACCAGCAAAACAATTGGCGCCAAATTTCACCGTATGAGGCATCGCTGAGCGACACGATGCAACAGCAGCTACAGCGCCAAGCCGCCCTGCCAGACCTGCTGCAGCTCCAGCGCGTCGTTCAGATGCAGCACATCGGCGCGCGCGCCGGGTTGCAAGCGCCCCAGATCGGGCCGCCTGATCAAATCCGCCGGCCGGCTCGTGGCCATCTCCAGCGCCGTCTCCAACGGCAGATCGCAGGTCTCGACCAGGATCTGCACCGCCGTTGCCAGCTCCAGATGGGCGCCCGCAAGGGTGCCGTCAGCCAGCGTCAACCGATTGCCGTCACGGCGGATTTCGCGACCATTCAGGGTAAAGCGGTCGATATCGGAGCCGCCGGTGGCCATGGAATCGCTGACCAGAAACAGTTGCCCGGGCCCGGTCTTGGCCGCCAGCGCCGCCCGCATGGATGCCGGATGCACATGCACCGCGTCCGCAATCAGCCCCGCTGACAGCCCGCCAAGATCAAGGGCGGCGCCGACAACACCGGGTTCGCGATTGCCAAGCTGGCTCTGGGCGTTGAACAGATGGGTGACGCAGCGCGCGCCTGCCGCAACCGCCGCCACGCAATCGGCGTGGCTCGCATCGGTATGACCCAGCGACACCAGCACGCCCGCCTCGCTCAACCGCCGGATCTGCGCCGGGGTCGCCGCTTCGGTCGCCAGCGTCACCTTCAGCACCGGCAACCGGGTGGCCGCTGCGCATAACATCTCCAGATCGGTCTCGCTCATCGGGCGTATCAAAGACGCATCATGCGCGCCCTTGCGCGACACCGCCAGATGCGGCCCCTCCAGATGCAGCCCGATGATGCCCGGAACCCCGGCGGCAATCGCGGCGTCCACGGCGTCGATGGCGCGGGCGACGAAATCCGGCGTATCGGTAATCAGCGTCGGCAGGATCGAGGTCGCGCCAATCTGCGCATGGGCCGCTGCGATGACCTGCAACTGCTCCAGCTCGGGCGCGTCGTTGAACATCACCCCGCCGCCACCGTTGACCTGCAGGTCGACAAACCCCGCCGTCAGGATCCCACCGGTCAGCTCCGTCACCTCCGCCCCCTCGGGCAGTTTGCCGACGGGCAGGACGGCCGCGATCTGGTCGCCGCGCAGGACCAGCGCGCTGTCCTCCTCCCAGCCCACCGGGGTCAGGATGCGGGCACCGGTCAGCGCACGCAGCGGTTGCCGGTCGCCGGTCATACCGTTTCCGTCACTTTTTTCAGGTGGCGGGGCGCATCGGGGTCAATCCCGCGCGAGGCGGCAAAGGCTTCAACCATCGCATAAAAGGACACGATCAGGCTGATCGGATCAGTCAGCGCATGGTCCGTGCGGATATGATCCACCCGTCGCGCCGCCGTCACCTTGTCGCTGGTGGCAAAGACCTGCGCGCCCTTGCCCGCGATCTGATCGGCGATACCCGCCAGCGCGTCCTCAGCGGCATCCGCCGCCGCAAAGCCCAGCACCGGAAAGCCCTCTTCCACAATAGACACCGGCCCATGCAGCACCTCCGCCGAGGAATAGCTCTCCGCATGAAGCTGGCAGGTTTCCTTGAACTTCAGCGCCGCCTCATTCGACACCGCCAGCGCCTGACCACGCCCCAGCGTGAACAGCGATGACCGCGCGCCGATGGCCTCGCGCACCTCTGGCCAGTCAATGCGGCAGGCGCGCTCCAACTGCTCCGGCAAGGCGTGCAGCGCCGCAAGCACCGCCTGATTGCGATCCCATTTGGCCAGCAGCCACAGCCCCGCCACTGCCGAGGTGACAAAGGTCTTCGTCGCGGCCACGCTCAACTCGGGCCCTGCGTGAATATCCAGCGCATGGTCCGACGCAGCCGCCAGCGGCGAGGCGGCATCATTGGTCAGCGCCACCGCCAGCGCCCCGTCACGGCGCGCGCTTTCCGCCATCGCCACGATGTCCGGGCTTTTGCCCGACTGCGACACCGCCAGGCTCAGCGCCCCCTGCAGCCGCAACGGCGCCTTGTAGATCGACGCGACCGACGGCCCGACCGAGGCAACAGGCACCCCCAACAGGATCTCGCTGGCATATTTCAGATAGGTGCAGACATGGTCGGACGATCCGCGTGCCACCGTCACCATAATATTCGGATCAAGGCGGCGCACCGCCTCGGCCACCGCGTCAATATCCGCCTCGCCCTGACTCAGCAGTCGATCCACGGCGGTCGGGATCTCGTCGATCTCGCGACGCATCTTGGTGATATCTGTCATGGTTCCCTCCTCAGGGTCGCCAGGTTAGCTCGTCCCGAGCCGCAGCTCGGCGACAAAATCATAAGCATCGCCGCGATAGATCGAGCGGGTGAACTCCACCACGCGACGGTTGCGCAAATAAGACGTCCGCACGATGCTTAGGCCCGCCATTCCCGGCTCCACCCCCAGCAGCTGCGCCTCATACTCCGGCAGGTTGATCGCCGAAATCCGCTGCAAGGCCCGCACCGGGCGGCTGCCGGTCTGCTCCAGCACCTCATAAAGCGACCCCCGGACTGCCTGCGGATTGGGCAGGATATCCACCGGAAGCGAGGCCCGCTCGATCGCCATCGGACGCCCATTGGCACGCCGCAGACGGGCAATACGCGCAACCGCCTCCCCCGAGGTCAGCGCCAGCGCCATCACCTCCTCCGGCGAAGGGGTATGGATGCCGCGTTCCAGCCATTCGACGCTGGTGTCATAGCCGCGCCGCTCCATGTCCTCGGTAAACGAGGTGAGCTGCGACAGCGACTGCTCCACCTTGGGCGTGCCATCGGACACAAAACTCCCCGAGCCCTGCCGCTGCACCACGATGCCCCGATCCACCAGATCCTGCATGGCGCGGCGCACGGTGACGCGCGACAGTCCGGTCAGCGTTGCAATCTCTCGTTCGGCGGGCAAGGGCGCGCTCTTGGGCAGCAGCCCGGTCTCGATACCGTCCTCGATACGCTGGCGCAGCCGCACATAGCGTGGCCCGGCGGCGTCCTCCAGCCAGGCGGCCGGTTTCAGGAATTCCTCGACCGTCATAGCGCCTCCTGCCGGATCTCGCGGGCAAAGCGGCGCGCCAGCTCCAGCGCCCCGTCCAGCGGCGAGCCCTCCGGCGCCTGCAGGTACTGCGCCACATCCGCAGGCAGATAGGCGGCGTATTGCGCCGCCACACCGCCGATATGATAAACCGGTTCCTCCGGTCGACGTCCCAGCGCCTGCAACCCGTGGCACAGATACTCCGCCCCTTCGGCCATCAGCCGCCGCCCCACGGAATCGCCCGCAGCGGCAGCCTGCGCCACCCGCGGCGCATAGGCGCCAAAGGCCGCCGGACGCGCGGTCTGGGCAAACCGGACAATCTCGGCAGTCTGATTGGAAAAATCCCTGAGACAGCTGCGCAGCAGCGGCGTCATCGGCTCGATCCCTTCGGCCGCCTGTAGCGTCAGCTGCAACAAACGCCGCCCCAGCCAGCCGCCCGAGGCCTCATCGCCAAGAACCGCCCCGTGACCACCAATAAGCGTGACCTGCCCCGCCACCTGACGGCCCAGAAATGACCCGGTGCCGACACCGATCAGACAGGCAGTGCCCTCGCCAAGCGCCCCGACAACCGCAGGCATCCGGTCATCTTCGACCCGGATATGCCGATGCGGCAGGGCCGAGGCGACAAAGGCTGCCGACCCGGCATCAATCACCCCCGCCAGCCCTGCATAGACCGGGATCTGGTGGAAAGCCTCATCGTCAAGGCCCGCCTGACGTTGCAGATCGCCCAATCCCGCGCGCAGCGTCTCAACCGCAAGCTTGGGCGCGGTATAGACATTGGCGCTTCCCCCGGTGACCACCAGCCGACGCGGCGACGCCCCGCAGCTCTTGGGCGCGGAGGTATCAGGCAGATCAGCCGCAGGATCGCCCGCCTCCAGCAGGACAAAGCGACAGGAGGTCCCCCCTCCGTCCACGGCGATTAGATATGGAAAGCACGAGTCAGTCATGCAATACCTATAAGATACCTTTTAACCAAAAGAAAGACCTATCGGCCGCAAGTATTGGTGCCACAATCGATAAAACCTTGAAAAGCCTACATCAGATCAAGAAAATAATTAAATGGTAGACAAGTGGTATTGTATAGGTATTAAATACTTCTCATTCACCTGAGGGGGAGGAATCACATGGCATCGACCAGCCAACAACCGTCCGCAGCACGTATATCGGCGCCCACCGATGCGCAGACGGAAACGCTGCACCCCCGCGCCAGGGGGCTCGATCTGCGCGCCGATGCCGATATCCTCGACACGCTTCTCGACGGGCAATCGCGCGCACTGGCAGCTGTAGACAGCGCCCGCCCCGCCATCGCCGCAGGCGCCGCTCTGCTGACGGAATGCCTGCGCAACGCTGGTCACCTGCACTATGCGGCGGCAGGTTCCTCGGCCCTTATGGCGCTGGCTGATGGCGCCGAACTGCCCGGCACATTCGGCATCAGCGCCGATCAGATCTCCATTCACATGGCCGGCGGCATCCCATCCGACGGGCGGATGCCCGGCCATACTGAAGATGACAGCGCGGCCGGCAGCAAGGCTGCCGCCGCAGTGACCGCAGGTGATGTGGCGATCACCCTTTCCGCCAGCGGCACCACGCCATTCCCGATCGGCTTTGCAAAAACCGCACAGGCCGCCGGCGCCAAGGTCATCGCGATCGCCAACAACGCAGACACGCCACTGCTGCAACTGGCCGATGTGGCAATCTGCCTGCCAACACCGCCGGAGGTCATCGCAGGCTCCACCCGCATGGGCGCCGGAACCGCGCAGAAGGCCGCGCTCAACATGATGTCGACGCTGGCAGGCATCCGGTTGGGGCATGTGATGGACGGTATGATGGTCAATCTGATCGCAGATAACGCCAAGCTGCGCCAACGCGCGATCCGCATAGTCTGCACCCTCACACAGCAGGACGCCGAGGCCGCCGCCCGCGCGCTGGATCAGACCGGCGGCGCGGTGAAAGCCGCCATTCTGCTGTTGCAGGGTGCGGCCTCCCCCACTGCGGCGGACACGCTGCTGCGCCATAACAAGGACAACCTGCGAGCCGCGCTCGCACAGGTGTAACGGTCGGCCACGCGCCACCCAAGAGGTCACCAAGACCCTGATTTCAAATACCAAACATGCAAACTGGGAGATACAGAATGACACGCAAACTCTTTACCCTCGCGCTGCTCGGCTCGACCGTGCTCGGCGGCGCAGCCGCTGCCGAAGACGTCACGCTGACGATTGAGAGCTGGCGCAACGATGACCTCGCCCTCTGGCAGGACAAGATCATCCCCGCCTTTGAGGCCGCCAACCCCGGCATCAAGCTGAAGTTCACCCCCTCTGCCCCGGCGGAATATAACGCCGTGCTGAACTCCAAACTGGATGCGGGCAGCGCCGGCGATCTGATCACCTGCCGCCCCTTTGATGCTTCGCTTGGTCTTTATGACAAGGGCCAGCTGGCCGATCTGTCCGATCTTGAGGCGATGAGTAGCTTCTCCGACGTGGCCAAATCCGCCTGGCAGACAGATGACGGCTCCGCCACCTTCTGCGTGCCGATTGCTTCGGTGATCCACGGCTTCATCTACAACAAGGACGCCTTTGCCGAGCTGGGCGTGGACGTACCGGAGACCGAAGACGAGTTCTTCGCGGCGCTGGAAAAGATCAAGGAAGACGGCAATTACATTCCGCTGGCGATGGGCACCAACGACCAGTGGGAAGCCGCCACCATGGGCTATAACAACATCGGCCCGAACTACTGGAAAGGCGAGGAAGGCCGTCTTGCCCTGATCGCAGGCGAGCAGAAACTGACCGACGAGCAGTGGGTTGCCCCTTATGAGACCCTGTCGAAATGGGGTGCCTACATGGGCGACGGCTACGAGGCGCAGACCTATCCCGACAGCCAGAACATCTTCACCCTGGGCCGCGCCGCGATCTATCCGGCAGGCAGCTGGGAAATCTCCGGCTTCAACACCCAGGCCGATTTCGCCATGGGCGCCTTCAAACCGCCAGTCAAAGCGGCGGGCGACACCTGCTACATCTCGGATCACACCGATATCGCAGTTGGCCTGAATGCCGCCTCCCCCAATGCAGAAGCTGCCAAGACCTTCCTGAACTGGGTCGGCTCGCCTGAATTCGCCGCAATCTACGCCAACGCGCTGCCGGGCTTCTTCTCGCTGTCGAACCATGAGGTCGCGATGGAAGATCCGCTGGCGCAGGAATTCGTCTCCTGGCGTGGCGAATGTGAGAGCACCATCCGCTCCACCTATCAGATCCTGTCGCGCGGCACGCCGAACCTCGAAAACGAAACCTGGGGGGCCTCCGTTGCCGCGATCAAGGGCACCAAGGCCGCCGCTGATCTCGGCGCTGAACTGCAAGAGGGTCTGGCCAGCTGGTACGAGCCGCAGAAATAAGCGCGCCGCGATCTGACTGACCACAGACTCAGGAGTCCGGGCGGCCTCACGCGGCCCGGACCCGTCGACAGATGGGACACATCATGCAAAACACCCCTTATAAACCGCGCAGACGCTGGCATATCGCCGTTTTTCTGGCGCCCGCTGTGCTGGTCTATACGGCCATCATGATCTTCCCACTGTTCAATACCCTGCGGCTCGCGCTCTATAGCGAAAGCGACCAGATCCGCCAGTTCGTCGGCCTCGCCAATTTCCAGACCCTGTTCGGCAACCCCAACTGGTCGGAACAGTTCTGGAATGCGCTTGGCAATAATTTCTGGTTCTTCATCGTGCATATGCTGGTGCAGAACCCAATCGGGGTGGCGCTGGCGGCGATCCTCAGCCATCCCCGGCTCCGGTTTGCCGCACTCTATCGCACCGCGATCTTCGTGCCGACCATCCTCAGCTTTGTCATCGTCGGCTTCGCCTGGAAACTGATCCTCTCGCCGATCTGGGGCATCACCCCCGACCTCCTCGACGCCATTGGCCTGAAGTGGCTGTTTGCCCCCTGGCTGGGCAAGGAAGACTACGCGCTGACCACGCTGGCGCTGATCTCTGTCTGGCAGTTTGTCGGCATCCCGATGATGCTGATCTACGCAGCCCTGCTGTCGATCCCCGAAGAGGTGATCGAAGCCGGCGAGGTTGATGGCATCACCGGCATGTCCGCCTTCTGGAAAATCAAACTGCCGCTGATCCTACCCTCCATCGGGATTATCTCGATCCTGACATTTGTAGGCAACTTCAACGCCTTCGACCTGATCTACACCACCCAAGGTGCACTTGCCGGGCCGGATTTCTCGACCGATATCCTCGGCACCTTCATGTATCGCACCTTCTTCGGCTTTCAGCTGCAACTGGGCGATCCGCATATGGGGTCCGCCATTGCCACCGCCATGTTCGCGATCATCCTGATCGGTGTCTGCATCTATCTCTTCGGCATCCAGACCCGTCTGCGCCGCTACCAGTTCTGAGGATCCGATGATGCATAAATCCCGCTCAAACCCGTTCAACAGCATCCTCGCCCACGGTGCGCTGATCACCTACACGCTGATCGCCCTGTTTCCGGTGTTTGTGATCCTGGTAAACAGCTTCAAAACCCGCAAAGCGATCTTTCGCGACCCTCTCGGCCTGCCGACATCCGACACATTCTCGCTGGTCGGCTATCAGACCGTCCTGAAGCAGGGGGATTTCTTCCTCTACTTTCAGAACTCGATGATTGTCACCGTGGTGTCGCTGGCGCTGGTGCTGCTGTTTGGCGCAATGGCCGCCTTCGCCCTCGCGGAATACCGGTTCAAGGGCAATATGCTGCTCGGCCTGTACCTCGCCCTTGGCATCATGATCCCGATCCGCATCGGCACCGTCGCCATTCTGGAGCTGATGGTGGACACCGGGCTGGTCAATACACTGACTGCGCTGATCCTCGTCTATACCGCGCAGGGTCTGCCGCTGGCGGTGTTCATCCTGTCGGAATTCATGAAACAGGTGAGCGATGATCTGAAGAACGCAGGCCGCATCGACGGGCTTTCGGAATACACCATCTTCTTCCGCCTCGTGCTGCCGCTGGTGCGCCCGGCCATGGCCACCGTCGCCGTCTTCAACATGATCCCGATCTGGAACGATCTCTGGTTCCCGCTGATCCTGGCCCCGGCCGAGGAAACCAAGACGCTGACACTGGGCAGCCAGGTCTTCATCGGCCAGTTCGTGACAGACTGGAACGCCGTGCTCTCGGCGCTGTCGATGGCGATCCTGCCGGTCATGGTGCTCTATGTGATCTTCTCGCGCCAACTGATCCGCGGTATCACCTCAGGAGCGGTGAAATGAGCCGACATATCACACTATGCGCTCGTCCGGCAGCAGTGCCGGGCTGCGTCGGGCCAGCCCCCCGGAGCGGCAGTCTTCAGCCGCTTGTTGGCCCGGCGCTCAGCCTGTCCTCTCGCCATCGTCACAGCAGCCATCCTCACCACAGCGGAGGCCCCAAATGACCCGCGTACTGATCGCAGGCCTTGGCAATATGGGCTTTGCCCATGCGCTGGCTCACCACAATGACGAAACCGCGCAGATCGTCGGCCTCGTCAACCGCTCCGGCGCGCCTGCACAGGCCCCCTTGCAGGACTATCCGGTTTATAGCGATTTCCATCAGGCGCTGGCGCAGACCAAACCCGATCTGGTGGTCATCGCCACCTATTCCGACAGCCATGCCGCCTATGCCATTGCCGCAATGGAGGCCGGCGCGGATGTCTTCGTCGAAAAGCCGCTGGCCACCACGGTTGCCGATGCCCGCGCAGTGACCGACGCCGCCCGCCGTCTGGGGCGCAAGCTGATGGTGGGCTATATCCTGCGTCACCATCCCAGCTGGCAGCGCCTGATTGCCGAGGCCCGCGATCTCGGGCCCCCGTATGTGTTCCGCATGAACCTCAACCAGCAGTCCGATGGCCCTACATGGCAGACCCACAAGGCACTGATGCAGACCACTTCGCCAATCGTGGACTGCGGCGTGCATTATGTCGATGTGATGTGCCAGATCACCGATGCCACACCCCAGCGCGTCCATGGCATCGGCCTGCGCCTGTCGGATGAAATTGCCGAGGATATGTATAATTACGGCCAGTTTCAGGTGACCTTCTCTGACGGGTCCGTCGGCTGGTACGAGGCAGGCTGGGGACCGATGATGTCCGAAACCGCGTATTTCGTAAAAGACGTGGTGTCCCCCAACGGATCCGTCTCGATCACCGAAACAGACAAGGCTGGCTCGGACGATGTCGATGGCCATACCGCCGTCGGCAGCCTGATCGTGCATCGCAGCACGCAAGACACCCCGGACCGCCGCATCGACCTGCCCGAGGAACCCGACCATCAGGCGCTCTGCGCTGCCGAACAGACCCATATGCTGCGGGTCATTGCCGAGGACATCGACATGGAGCGGCACATGCAGGACGCCGTTGCCTCGCTGGCGATCTGTCTGGCCGCCGACCAGAGCATCCGCAGCGGCGCGCCCGTTGACCTGACCACAGTACAGACAGAACGGACCGAGGCCGCGGCGACAGCGCCCACCTCGCCCTCTGCGAACCCGAAGACCTGAAGGATCCCCGCCATGACCGCCCTACAGCTTACCAATGTCTGCAAATCCTTCGGCCCGGTCGAGGTGCTGAAAGATATCAACCTCACCGTGGAGGACGGCGAATTCGTGGTCTTTGTCGGCCCGTCGGGATGTGGCAAATCCACCCTTCTGCGGGTGATCTCCGGGCTTGAGGACGCCACGGCGGGTGAGATCACCATCGGCGGCCAGACCGTCACCACCACGCCCCCCGCCAAACGCGGCATCGCCATGGTGTTCCAGTCCTATGCGCTTTATCCGCATCTCACCGTGCGCGAAAACATGGCGCTTGCCCTGAAACAGGAACGCCAGCCCAAGGAGGAAATCGCCGCCCGCGTCGCCGAAGCCAGCCGGATGCTGTCGCTGGAGGACTACCTCAATCGCCGCCCCTCGGAACTGTCGGGCGGTCAGCGGCAGCGCGTCGCCATTGGCCGCGCCGTGGTGCGCGAACCCAAGCTGTTCCTGTTTGACGAACCGCTCTCCAACCTCGATGCCGCCCTGCGCATGAACACCCGTCTGGAAATCGCCCGCCTGCACCGTCAGCTGTCGGCCAGCATGATCTACGTCACCCACGACCAGATCGAAGCGATGACCCTTGCGGATAAAATCGTCGTGCTGCGCGACGGCCGTATCGAACAGGTCGGCACCCCGATGGAACTCTACAACAATCCCGCCAACCGTTTTGTGGCGGAATTCATTGGCGCACCAGCCATGAATTTTGTCCCCGCCCCGCGTCTGGGCGGCAACCCCGGACAGTTCATCGGCATTCGCCCGGAATATGCCCGCATCAGCCCGGATGGCCCGCTCACAGGCGAGGTGATTCACGTGGAAAAACTGGGCGGCGACACCAATATTCTGGTCGACATGGGCGAGGATCTGACCTTTACCGCCCGCCTCTTTGGTCAGCATGACACCCATGTGGGCGAAACGCTGACCTTTGACTTTGATCCGGCCAACTGCCTCGCCTTTGATGCTGCGGGTCAGCGGGTCTGATCCGGCACGCCCCGGCCCGCCCCTCATTCCGGCTCCCATTTTCACCCGTGACAGCCCGATTTGGGCCTATTCGCGCGGCCTGCTATATTAGGGCGTTACAAATGCACATGTTAGCGCTAACTAATCGGCAGCGGTGCCCTTGAGTGATTCGCAACGGGGCAAGGACAACCGAGGGAGACCGACGATGACGCAGACCCGGACGCAAATCTGGCAGCTTCTGGAACAGCACCGGACAGAGACCGCCGATATCCCGCTCCTGTCGCTCTTCGAGACGCCAGACCGGTTTCAGAGCTTCTCCGCCGAAACCGACGGGCTGCTGCTGGACTATTCCAAAACCGCGCTGGACGCCACCGCGCTCTCGCTGCTGGAGCGTCTCACGGCCGAGGCCGGTCTTGCCGATCGCATCAGCCAGATGTTTCGGGGCGAGAAGATCAACACCACCGAAGACCGCGCCGTTCTGCATACTGCCCTGCGGGCACAGACTGACGCGCCGATCCTGGTCGATGGCGAGGATATCCTGCCGCCGGTGCGTCAGACCCTGCAACAGATGGAAAGCTTTGCCGAGGCGCTGCGCGATGGCAGCCTGCGCTCCAGCACCGGCGCCAAATTCACCGATGTGATCAATATCGGCATCGGCGGCTCCGACCTTGGCCCGGCGATGGCCACGCTGGCGCTGGCGCCCTACCACGACGGTCCGCGCTGCCATTTCGTCTCCAACGTCGATGGCGCCCATATCGCCGACACGCTGAAAGCTCTGGATCCGCAGACCACATTGGTGATCATCGCCTCCAAAACCTTCACCACCATCGAGACGATGACCAATGCCCGCACCGCGCAGGACTGGCTGCGGGCCGCACTGGGGGATGACACCTCTGCGCATCTGGCGGCGGTTTCCACCGCGCTGGACAAAACCGGTGCCTTTGGCATTGCCCCCGAACGGGTCTTTGGCTTTGCCGATTGGGTGGGCGGGCGTTATTCGCTCTGGGGGCCGGTTGGCCTGCCGATCATGATCGCCATCGGGGCCACGAATTTCCGCGAGTTCCTGTCGGGCGGGGCGGCGATGGACCGCCATTTCCGCACCGCACCGTTTCGCGAAAACCTGCCGGTGATGCTGGCCGCCACAGGGATCTGGCACCACAATATCTGCGGTTACAGCAGCCGCGCCATTCTGCCCTACGACCAGCGCCTGTCCCGCTTCCCGGCCTATCTCCAGCAGCTGGATATGGAGAGCAACGGCAAGAGCGTCGCACTGGATGGCAGCCCGCTGCCACGCAACTCCGGTCCCATCGTCTGGGGCGAACCCGGCACCAATGGCCAGCACGCCTTCTACCAGCTGCTGCATCAGGGCACCCGCGTGGTGCCTGCCGAATTCCTGATCGCCGCCGAAGCGCATGAGGGCGATCTGACCGATCACCACCAGCTGCTGGTCTCCAACTGCCTCGCCCAGTCCAAAGCCCTGATGCTGGGCCGCTCCCGCGAGGAGGCCCGCACCATCGCTGCCAAACGCGGCTTTACCGGCGACGCGCTGGAGCAGATGGCAGGTCATCTCGCCTTTGCAGGCAACCGCCCCTCGGTGACCCTGGCCTATCCGAAGCTGACGCCCTTCGTGCTGGGCCAGCTGATCGCGCTATATGAACACCGTGTGTTTGTCGAAGGTGTGGTCTGGGGGCTCAACTCCTTTGATCAATGGGGCGTCGAACTGGGCAAGGAGCTGGCCGTCAGCCTGTTGCCGCTGGTTGATGGCAGCGCTCCGGCCGAGGCTTATGAGGCCAAAGACGGCTCCACCCGTGGCCTGCTGTCGAAACTCACCCAACCGCAACCCTAGCCACCAAAAAGACCGCCAATTTCCCCTTCGAGCTGTCAGAGAGAGAGCCATGGTTTCCCGCGTCATTCCCGTCCAGTCCTTTGATCTCGTGCTGTTTGGCGCGACCGGAGATCTTGCCCGCCGCAAGATCCTGCCCAGCCTGTTCCACCGCTTCCAGATCGGCCAGTTCTCCGACGATTGCCGCATTATCGGCACCTCCCGCAGCGACATGGACCGCAAAGGCTTCCAGCAGATGGTCGCCGATGCCATCCGCACCTTTGGCCAGCCGGGCGAAACCAGCGACGACGAAATCGCGGCCTTCGTCACTCTGCTGCACTACACCGCCGTCGATGCGCGCGGCGACAATGGCTGGCAGGCGCTTGGCGATCTGCTGCGCGACGATGCCATCCGCGCCTTCTACCTCTCGGTCGGGCCCAGCCTGTTCCCCGATATCGCCGGCCGTCTGCGCTCCACCGGGATCGCCACCCCCGACAGCCGCATCGTGTTGGAAAAACCCTTCGGCCATGATCTGGCCTCGGCCCAGGCGCTGAACGCCGCCCTGCGCGCCAATTTCGAAGAACATCAGATCTACCGGATCGACCATTATCTGGGCAAAGAGACCGTCCAGAACCTGATGGCCCTGCGCTTTGCCAATTCGCTGTTTGAACCCCTGTGGAATTCCTCCCACATCGACCATGTGCAGATCACCGTCGCCGAAAGCATCGGCGTCAAAGGGCGCGGCGAATATTACGACAAATCCGGCGCCATGCGCGATATGGTCCAGAACCACCTGATGCAGCTACTGTGCCTCACCGCGATGGAGCCCCCCGCCCGTTTCACCCCCAACGCCGTGCGCGACGAAAAGGTGAAGGTGATCGAGGCGCTGAACCCCGTCGCCCCGGATCAGATCGCCCGTGGCCAATACCGCGGCCCGGAGGGAGAATCCTACCGCGAGCACGCAGGCAACCCTTCCAGCACCACCGAAAGCTTTATCGCGATGAAGGTGGAGGTCGCCAACTGGCGATGGGCCGGCACGCCGTTTTATCTGCGCACCGGCAAATGCCTGCGCGCCCGCGAGTCGGAAATCGCCGTCTTCTTTCGCGATCCGCCGCATAACATCTTTGCCGAGGACACCGGCACCGGCGGTATCAAGGGCAATGTGCTGGTGATCCGCCTGCAACCGGACGAAGGCATCACCCTGCGCACCACGATCAAGGATCCCGGTCCCGGCGGCATGCGTCTGACCGGCGCCAATCTCGACATGACCTTTGCCGACAGCCTGCCAGAGGCTGGCCGGCCGCAGGACGCCTATGAACGGCTGATCATGGATGTGATCCGCGGCAACCAGACGCTGTTCATGCGTGGCGATGAGGTCGAGGCCGCCTGGGCCTGGGCCGATCCCATCATCGCGGGTTGGGCTGACAACAGCAATGACACGCCGCAGCCCTATGATCCCGGCAGCTCCGGGCCAGAGGACGCGCTGCTGCTGATGCACCGCGACAATCGCCGCTGGCGCGGCATCGGCTCCTGAGCCTGCCCGCCCACCCCGCCACTGAGACCCACGACCAACCGGCACCTGACGACTGAAAGAGGCACCCGATGCGTTTGAACCAGACACTCCGCGACGTCACAGACCGAATTATCGCCCGCAGCGCCAAACCTCGCGCCGCCTATCTCGATCGGATGCGCGCCGCCAAGGGCAAAGGCCCCGCCCGCGCCCATCTGTCGTGCAGCGGTCAGGCCCATGCCTATGCCGCCACCGGCGAGGACCAGATGTCCCTCGCCGAAGGCACCGCCGGACACCTCGGCATTGTCACCGCCTATAACGACATGCTCTCGGCGCATCAGCCGTTTGAAACCTATCCGCAGCGGATCCGCGACGCCGTGCGCCGCGTCGGCGGCACTGCGCAGGTGGCCGGTGGGGTCCCTGCCATGTGCGATGGCGTCACCCAGGGCGAGGCGGGGATGGAGCTCAGCCTGTTCTCCCGCGATACCATCGCCATGGCCACCGGCATCGCCCTCAGCCACAACGTGTTTGATGCCACTGTCTATCTCGGCGTCTGTGACAAGATCGTGCCGGGTCTGGTCATTGGCGCGCAGGTCTTTGGCCATCTTCCCGCCGTCTTCCTCCCCGCAGGCCCGATGACCTCTGGCATCTCCAATGATGACAAGGCCAAGGTCCGCCAGAAGTTCGCCGCCGGTGAAATCGGGCGCGACGAGCTGCTGAAATCCGAGATGGCCGCCTATCACGGCCCCGGCACCTGCACCTTCTACGGCACTGCAAATACCAACCAGATGCTGATGGAGTTCATGGGCCTGCACCTGCCCGGCTCCTCCTTCGTCAATCCCGGCACTGACATGCGCGCCGCCCTGACCGAGGAAGGCGCCCGCCGCGCCCTCGCGCTCAGCGCGCTTGGCAATGATTACACACCGGTCTGCGACATCCTTGATGAACGCGCCTATGTGAACGGCATCGTCGGGCTGATGACCACCGGCGGCTCCACCAATCTGCTGATCCACCTGATCGCCATGGCCCGCGCCGGCGGCATCATTCTGGACTGGCAGGATTTCTCCGAACTCTCTGACGTCGTGCCGCTGCTGGCGCGGGTCTATCCCAACGGTCTGGCCGATGTGAACCACTTCCACGCGGCTGGCGGGCTTGGCTATGTGATCGGCCAGCTGCTGAACTCTGGTCACCTCCACGCCGATACGCGCACGGTCGCAGGCAGCGGGCTGGAGAGCTACACCGCCGAACCCTTCCTCAGCGACGATGGTCTGGTGTGGAAACCCGGCGCCGCCGAGACCCTCAACGACAAAATCATTCGCCCCGCCAGCGCCCCCTTCCAGCCTACTGGCGGTCTGGCGCGTCTCTCCGGCAACCTCGGCACCGGCGTGATGAAAATCTCCGCCGTGGCCGAAGAGCACCGCATCGTCGAGGCCCCCGCCCGCGTCTTTCATGATCAGGAGGAGGCCAAGGCCGCCTTCAAGGCGGGTGAGCTGGACAAGGGCGATGTGGTGATCGTGGTCCGCTTCCAGGGGCCAAAGGCCAACGGAATGCCGGAACTCCACTCGATGACGCCCTTCCTCGGCATCATGCAGGGGCGCGGCCAGAAGGTGGCGCTGGTCACCGATGGCCGCATGTCCGGCGCCTCGGGCAAGATCCCTTCCGCCATCCATGTGGTGCCAGAGGCGCTGGATGGTGGTCCGATTTCCAAACTGCGCGACGGTGACATGGTGCGGGTTGATGCCCTCACCGGGACGCTGGAGGTCAAGGCCGAGGGTTTTGACGACCGCGCCCCCGTGGTGGCCGACCTCTCCGCCTATCAGCACGGCACCGGCCGTGAGATGTTCGCACTGTTCCGCAATTCCGTCACCTCGGCCGACACCGGCGCCACCGTATTCTCGACCCTGATCGGAGACTGACCCATGCCCATCACCCCAAAAGATGCCAGCGCCCGCGCCCGCGAGATCTGCCAGCTGGCCCCGATCGTGCCGGTGCTGGTTGTCCATGACGTCGCCCACGCCCGCCCGCTGGCCGAGGCCCTGGTCGCGGGTGGCCTGCCCGCGCTGGAGGTCACCCTGCGCACCCCCTCCGCGCTGGATGTGATTGCCGAAATGGCCAAGGTCGAGGGCGGCGTCGTTGGTGCCGGCACGCTGATCACGCCGGAGGATGTGACCCGCGCCGTCGCGGCCGGTGCGCAATTCGGCGTCTCCCCCGGCGCCACCGACACGCTGCTGGACGCGGCTGAGGCCGCCGGTCTGCCGATGCTGCCCGGTGCCGCCACCGCCTCCGAGGCGATGCGCCTTCTGGACCGCGGCTATGACATGCTGAAATTCTTCCCGGCTGAGGCCTCCGGCGGCGCTCCTGCGCTCAAGTCCATCGGCGCTCCCCTGCCGCAGATCAGTTTCTGCCCCACCGGCGGCGTCAGCCCGGACAATGCAGACAGCTACCTGTCGCTGTCCAATGTGGTCTGTGCCGGCGGCAGCTGGGTCGCCCCGTCCAAACTGGTTGAGGCAGGCGACTGGGACGGCATCCGCGACCTCGCCCGCGCTGCAAGCCAACTGGCACGCTGACCGCGCAGACCTGATGTCCCCCATCCCCCGCAGCCCCGTGCAATACGGCGCTGCGGGGCAGTCACGCCCCTATGGGTCTAGATCCAGATCGATCAGGCCGGATGGCCGCTGGATTTTGGCGCATCGTCGCAAATCTCGTACCAGCCAGGCTTCTCCGACACGAATTCATGAAACCGGTTTCTCGTCGCAATCTCGCTGTCCAGCGCATTTGCGGCAATCGGGAAACTGTCCTCCTCTGACAGGATCTCCCCAAGCGAGCTGCCGCAGACCCTGCAGAAACATCTGCCGTATTTGTAAGGCGGGGCTGGTTGGTACAGGGCCACCTGATCTTTGCCCTCAACCCAGCTCAGATCCTCCCGCTTGACAAAAACGATGGTGCTCGCCCCTGCCTTTCGGCAACGCGAACAATGGCAGGTCCCCATCATGGATGGTTCCGCCTTCAGTCGGAATTTGACCGTTCCACAGCAACAGCTCCCCTCAATCATCTGATAATCCTTCACTAGACAATTCTGAAGAACATTACGTGAACATATGATCCCTGACAATCCCCAACGCAAAGCGCCACACCGGCAGTTGTGACCGGGTGGCGCCTCAGCAGATCAAATGTCGGATCGCGGCCCTAGCCCGCCAGCTCGTCGCGCCAGGGCGGATTGGCACCGGGGCGGGAAACGGTGACGGCGGCGGCCCGTGCACCGTAGCCCAGACAGGCCCGCAGCTGCTCCAGATCCATCGCGCCGCTGGCGGCATCCGCCAGCACGCCTGCCTCGCTCGCTGCCGCCAGAAAGCCTGCGTTGAACGTGTCGCCCGCGCCCACCGTATCGGCCACCTCCGCCGCCTGTGCGGGCACCTCCACCGTCGGGCCGGAGCGCAGATAGCCCTTGGCGCCCTTGCTGCCCAAGGTGAGGATCACCAAGCCGGGGCCCTGTCCTGCCTCTGCGGCCAGAACCTGCCGGATCTTGTCCTCAATCGGAGCGTCGCCCGGATAGATCCAGTGCAGATCCTCATCCGATACTTTGACGATCCCGGCCCCTGCCACCATCGCCGTGAGCCGCCTGCGATAGGCCGCCTCGTCGCTGGCAAACCCGGCCCGCACATTGGGGTCGATCATGATGATGCGCTGTCCGGTTTCCCGCGCGGCCAGACGCGCGTAGGTCTCAGCCGCCGCGCCGTTGCACAAGGATATCCCCCCGAAGAACAGCGTCTTGACCTGTTCCGGCAACTCGGGCAGCCGGTCCGGTCGCAGGCTGGCCCCGGCAGAATTCTCGTCAAAGAAATGATAGGCCGCATGGCCATCCTTCAGATGCACAAATGCCAGTGTGGTCGGCTGATCAGAGACCTCCGCCAGCGCGTGATCCACATGCGACGCGTCGAGCGCCGACATCAGCTGCTGCCCGAAGAGATCCCGCGACAGGCCGGTGAACAGGCCGGTTGCCTGCCCCAGCCGCCCCAGAGCGATTGCGGTGTTGAACACCGCGCCGCCGCAATGGGGCACAAAACCGGTCTGCGCGTCCGCGCCGTCCACCATTGGCACGGCTCCCGCGACCGGTGCCGGGATCATGTCGATCAGCGCCTCGCCACAACACAGGATCATTCTGTCTCACCTTTCCAGATCACATCCGCAGGCAGCGCCGCCTCGGCGATGCGATCGGCGTTGGCCATATCGTTGCGCTCGGCCCGTGCCTCGGCCTCGGCATCGCTCAGCCCATGGGCCTGCCAGCGCGCCACAAGCCGCTCCCGCAGCACCTCGCGCGGCACATCGACCCGGACCGACAGATCCCAGATTGCCGCCAGATCCCGCCAGACGGGCGCGTCGAACAGCAGGTAATTGCCCTCGACCACGGTAACCTCGACCCCTGCATCAACCCGCGCTGCGCCTGCAATGGCGATATCCTGCGCCCGGTCGAACAGCGGATAGACCACCTCCTCCTCTGTCGCCATCGCCGCCATCAGCCGCTGAAACCCCGCCGCATCAAAGCTCTCGGGCGCGCCTTTCCGCGCCAGCAAATCCATTTCGGACAGCAGCCCGTTGTCCAGATGAAACCCATCCATCGGCACCACCGACGCCGGTGTGCCATTGGCGCAGAGCGCCCGCACCAACAGCTCCGCCAGAGTGGATTTGCCGCTGCCCGGCGCGCCCGCCAGCGCCACCAGACGGCGCGCGCGCCCATCGGCAACGGGCAGCGCCTGCACGGCGGTCACCAGATCCGCCAGATATGTCATGTCCCGTGTCATGCTGCTGTCAGATCCCCGGATGGGTCCTGCGCGCCAGTCATATAGGCCACCGCATCGGACATGCTGTGCTGTTTGGGGTCGATCACGCAAAGCCGCTTGCCCAGCCGATGCACGTGAATGCGATCGGCAACCTCGAACACATGCGGCATGTTGTGGCTGATCAGGATGATTGGGATGCCGCGCGACCGCACGTCCTGGATCAGCTCCAGAACCCGGCGGCTTTCCTTCACGCCCAGCGCCGCCGTCGGCTCGTCCAGAATAATCACCTTGGACCCAAAGGCCGCCGCCCGCGCCACGGCCACGCCCTGACGCTGACCACCCGACAGCGTCTCCACCGCCTGATTGATGTTCTGAATGGTCATCAGCCCCAGCTCATTCAGCTTGTCGCGGGCAATCTGCTCCATCCGCGCGCGATCCAGCTGCCGCAGCAGATTGCCCCGCCAGCCGGGTTTGCGCAGCTCCCGCCCCATGAACATATTGTCGGCAATCGACAGCGCAGGCGACATCGCCAGCGTCTGATAGACCGTCTCGATCCCCTCTTCACGGGCATCAATCGGCGACTGGAACGCCACCTTCCGCCCCTCCAGCCAGACCTCGCCCGCGTCGGGGATCACCGCGCCGGAAATCGCCTTGATCAGCGAGGATTTCCCGGCGCCATTGTCACCGATCACCGCCAGAATCTCCCCCGGCATCAGATCGAAATCGCAATGGTCCAGCGCCGTGACACGCCCATAGCGCTTTACCAGACCTCGGGCTTTCAAAATGGGTTCCATCAGACCGATACCTTTCTGATCCACTGGTCTACCGCCACCGCGGCAATGATAAGCAGGCCGATCAGCAGATAGGTCCACTGCGCATCCGCCCCCAGCAGGCGCAGCCCCAGGGTAAAGACGCCCACGATCAGCGCGCCGAAGAATGCCCCCAGGATCGAGCCGCGACCGCCAAACAGCGAAATGCCCCCGATCACCACCGCCGTGATGCTCTCGATATTGGCGAGCTGTCCCGAGGTCGGCGAGACCGACCCGATCCGCCCGATCATCGCCCAGCCTGCAAAGGCGCAGATCAGCCCCGACAGCATATAGACCGAGATCAACACGCGGTTCACCTTGACCCCTGACAGCTCCGCCGCCTCCGGGTCATCGCCAACCGCATAGACATGCCGCCCCCAGGCCGTATGCCGCAGCACATAGGCCAGCAGAACCACCAGAATGACCAGGAAAATCACACCATAGGTGAAGACCGCACCACCAATCTTGATCTTCTCGCCAAACAGCTGCAACAGCGGGGCGTCGGTGGCGATCACCTGGCTGCGAATGGTCTCATTTGCGGAATAGAGGAAATTCGTCGCCAGCACGATCTGCCACATGCCCAGCGTCACGATAAACGGCGGCAGCTTCATCCGCGCCACCAGCCAGCCGTTGATAAAGCCGCAGAGGGTGCCGCAGATCAGTCCGCAGACCACCGCGATTTCCGGCGGCACCCCGTAGCGAAAGGTGAACTGACCCATCACCACCGAGCTCAGCACCATGATCGCCCCCACCGACAGGTCGATACCTGCCGTCAGGATCACCAGCGACTGCGCGCAGGCCACGATGCCGACAATGCCCACCTGTTGCAGGATCAGCGTCAGCGCAAAGGGCGAAAAGAACTTCGAGCCCAGCAGCAGCCCAAAGACGATCACCGACAGCACCAGCACGATCAGCGGCACCAGCGATGGCGTCACATGCAGCAGATGCTGCAACCGGCTGATAAAGGAGGCCTCTCCCTGGTCAAAATCCGCAACGGCCTCGGGGCTGCCGCTGGCCGCCGCTTCATAGCTGTGGGGCGTGGTCATATCTGTCTCCGTAAGATCCGGCGTCCGATGGGCCTGACACCCACAGCCGGGGATGCGGCTGCGACAGGGATCGCAGCGGTGCAGAAGGGGCGATGTTTCCACCGCCCCCATGGCTCGCCTTGGCTAACAGCCCCTTGTCTGGCCTGCCTCTAAGGGGTGTGTCACCTGATCACCCCCAGCAGAGGTTCATGCCCTCTTCGGTGTCGATGCTCTCGACGCCCTCGGCAGGCTGATCGGTCACCAGCGCCACGCCGGTGTCAAAGAACGCCTTGCCCGGTGTCGGCGCAGGCTTCTCACCCGTGGTGGCCCAGGCGCTGATCGCCTCGATCCCCTTGGACGCCATCAGCAGCGGATACTGCTGCGAGGTCGCACCGATGACGCCGTCCTTGATGTTCTGCACGCCGGGACAGCCGCCATCGACCGAGACAATCAGCACGTCGTTTTCGCGCCCGATTGCCTTCAGCGCCTCATAGGCACCGGCAGCGGCGGGTTCATTGATGGTATAGACCACATTGATCATCGGGTCCTTCGCCAGCAGGTTCTCCATCGCGCGGCGACCGCCCTCTTCATTGCCTGCGGTAATGTCATTGCCGACAATGCGCGGATCAGTCTCATCGCCCCATTTGTTGGGATCGCCAAGATCAATGCCGAACCCCTGCAGGAAGCCCTGATCGCGCAGCACGCCCACGGTGGGCTGGCTGACAGCAAGGTCCAGCATCGCGATCTTGGCATTGGCAGCCTCATCGCCAAGGCTCGCCGCCGCCCATTTGCCAATCAGCTCACCAGCCAGGAAATTGTCGGTGGCAAATGTCGCATCGGCCGAGTCGATCGGCTCCAGCGGCGTGTCCAGCGCAATCACCACCAGCCCCGCATCGCGCGCCTGCTGCACCGCCGGTACAATCGACGAGGTATCGGAGGCGGTCAGCAGGATGCCCTTGGCGCCATCGGCAATGCAGGTCTCAATCGCGGCAACCTGGGTTTCATGGTCGCCATCCACCTTCCCGGCAAAGCTCTTGAGCGTCATGCCCAGCTCCGCCGCCTTGGCCTCGGCGCCCTCTTTCATCTTGACGAAAAACGGATTGGTATCGGTCTTGGTGATCAGGCAGGCCGTCACACCCTCTGCGGCAAAGGCGCTGCCGGTCATGGCAGCAATTCCAACGGCTGTTCCCAGTAGGATCTTCTTCATGATGTCCTCCCTCAGCATCACAACGCAACAAAACAGGACGGGCAAACCGTCGTGTCGCCCATAGTGGGCCGTGATTCTGGCCTCTCTGTCAATATATAAATCAACTTGACTTATTAAGTCGATCTTCGCACTTTTCTTAGGTCTCAAAGCGTGATTAGGGTCCGCCGCATGGAACATGAGCAAGTCAGATCCCTGAGCGGCGGCGTCAATCAGACCGGCGTGCGCGTCTTCAACGAACGGCTGATCCTGTCTCTGCTGCAACGCCACGGCCCGATGCCCGGCAGCGCGCTGGCCCGTGGCACCGGCCTGTCGCCGCAGACTGTCTCTGTCATCCTGCGCAAACTGGAAACCGACGGGCTGTTGCAGCGTGGCGAAACGCAGCGCGGCCGGGTCGGCAAACCTTCGGTCCCGATGGGCCTCAACCCCGATGGCCTGTTTTCCTACGGGCTGAAAATCGGCCGCCGCAGTGTCGAAGTGCTCTTGATGGATGTCTGCGGTGCGGTGCGCCAGCAGCTGCGCCTGCGCTACCCCTATCCCACCCCCGCCGTGGTCTTTGATTTCCTGCGCGACAGCATCGCCCAGATGGAGGCCGCGCTGCCCGCAGACCTGCTGCCCCGCATCTGCGGCATTGGCGTGGCAGCCCCCTTTCAGCTTTGGACCTGGCACGCCCAGATCAATGCCCCGGCAGAGGCGCTTGCGGCTTGGCAAACGGTTGATTTCGCGTCTGAAATAGCGCGCTTCAGCACCCTGCCCGTACATGTCGTGAATGACGCCACCGCCGCCTGCCGCGCCGAACATATGTATGGCCGGGGCAAGGCCTATCGCGATTATGCCTATTTCTTTGTCGGCGCCTTTATCGGCGGTGGCGTGGTGCTGAACCACCGCGTGCTTGAGGGCAATCAGGGCAATGCCGGCGCGCTTGGGTCCCTGTCGATGCTGGGTCCGGACGGGCAGGAAACCAAGCTGCTGGATCTCGCCTCCATCCATCTGCTCGAACAGCGGCTGCGCGATGCGGGCAAGGATCCCGGCCAGCTCTGGCAGCTGCCGATGCTCTGGTCCGGGTTCGAGGCTGAGCTGACCCCCTGGCTCGATCAGGCCGCCGACGCCATTGCCCGCGCCAGCCTCGCCACCTGCGCGGTCATCGACTTCGAGGCGGTGCTGATTGACGGTGCCCTGCCCGACAGCGTGCGCAACGCCCTGGTCGAGCGTACCCGCACAGCCTTGTCCACTCTCGACGCCCGTGGCCTGATCCTGCCGCGCATCGACCCCGGTGCCATCGGCCCTAACGCCCGCGCCATCGGCGCTGCCAGCGGCCCGATCATCTCGCAGTATCTGCTCGACACCAACTCGGTGTTCAACGCCGCCCTGTGATCGCCATCAGCCGCAACAGGCCCGCGCAAAGACATCATTGAGATAGGCTTGATCCGCGATCACAAACCGTGTCTCGCCAATCCGGTCAAAACCTTGCGACAGGTAAAACCCCTTGGCGGGCGCGTTCTCGGCATTGCTGGCCAGCCAGACGGATTGCACGCCCTCCTCCGCGCAATATTCCAGCCCCGCCCACAGCAGCGCTGCGCCAATCCCCCGCCCATGGTGGCGCGGCTGCACATAAAGCGTTGTGATCTCCACGTCCGAACAGCCTGGCACAGGCCCCGGACTGCCCCGGCTGATGCGGATATAGCCATCAATGCCGACCCGGTTCTGCGAGACGATAAAATGCTCCTGCGGGTTGGCCAGATGAGCCTCAAAGCGCGCGGCCGTCAGCTGCGCCAGTGCATAATCGGCAAAGAACCCGCTCACCCCTTCACGCAGATAGGTGCCAACCCAGACCTCCAGCGACAGCGCCGCTAGGCTGGAGGCATCCGCCACATCTGCAACCCGCAGAGTGAGATCTGGGTGGTCGGTCACGTCAATGGGTCCTTTCTCTCATCGGAAATTCAGCGTGGGAATATGATGGGCAAGGTTCTGGTTTGGCGCGGCCCGCGCCTGTCAGCCGGGCAAACGGCAGTCTACACCGTCAAATCTCCTCAACATCCATCACCCCGTCCAGCGACTTCAGGGCGCCTTTGATTTGGGGATTGATGGGGAAGGGCTGGCCCAGATCCATCTCAACGTCACCGGGCAGGCCGGGATCCTGCAGGTACATATAGACCTCCCCGCGCGAGGCGTTGCGGGCGGCTTTCTTGGCGTCTTCCAGCACCTGCGCCACCGTCGCCACTGCGCTTGCCTGCGAGATATAGACCCGCAGCGAACTGCGCCCGGCGTCAGCAATCGCCGCATCCACCGGCCCGACAGATCGCACCAGCAGCTTCAGCTGATCGCTTTCCATCGTGGCCTCGGCGGTGATCACCACCTTGGCACCGGTTTCCAGGTATTCGCGTGATTTCTCCAGCACTTCGGAAAACAGCGTGACCTCATAGCCGCCGCTGGTGTCCGACAGCTGGGCAAAGGCAAAGCGGTTGCCGCGCGCCGATTTGCGTTCCTGCCGCCCGGCCACAACCCCGGCCATCTTCGCCATGAAGGGACCGCGCTCGGCCTTGGCCGTGACCTCGTCCAGCGTCATCACATCCTTGCGTTTGAGCGCAGGCATGTAGTCGTCCAGCGGGTGGCCCGAGAGGTAGAAACCAATCGCCTTGAACTCCTCCGACAGCCGTTCGGCGGGCAGCCAGTCGGGCACGTTGGGCAGGCGCGGTTCGGGCAGGTCCTCGCCCGCCTCGCCAAACAGCGAGACCTGGCTGGAATTGCGCTGATCATGCACAGCGGCGGAATAATCCACCAGCGCGCCGAGGCTCTCAAACACCCGGCGCCGGTTGCTGTCCAGCTGGTCAAAGCCGCCCGCCCGCGCCAGCATTTCCAGCGGACGCTTGCCGACCTTTTTCAGATCCACCCGGCGGGCAAAATCAAACAGCGTGGCAAAGGGTTTGTCCTGCCCGCTCTCGCGCCGCGCCGTTGTCACCAGCCGCATCGCCTCGACACCGACGTTTTTCAGCGCGCCCAGCGCATAGACCAGCTCGCCCTTGACCACATTGAATGTCGCCTCGGAGCGGTTCACACAGGGCGGCACATAGGGCAGGCTCAGGCCTTTTTTGACCTCTTCGAAATAGATCGCCAGCTTATCCGTCAGATGGATATCACAGTTCATGACGCCAGCCATGAACTCCACCGGGTGGTTCGCCTTCAGCCAGCCGGTCTGGTAGCTGACCACCGCATAGGCCGCCGCGTGCGATTTGTTGAAGCCGTAGTTGGCGAATTTCTCCAGAAGGTCGAACACCTCCGACGCCTTCTTGGCAGGCACGCCGTTTTCTGCCGCCCCCTTTTCAAATTTGGGGCGTTCGGCGTCCATCGCCTCCTTGATCTTCTTACCCATGGCGCGACGCAGCAGGTCGGCGCCGCCCAGCGTGTAATTCGCCATCACCTGGGCGATCTGCATCACCTGTTCCTGATAGACGATAATGCCTTGGGTTTCCTCAAGGATATGGTCGATCAGCGGATGCACCGACTGGATCTTGCGCAGTCCATTCTTGACCTCGCAATAGACCGGGATGTTCTCCATCGGACCCGGACGATAGAGCGCCACCAGCGCCACGATATCCTCGATACAGGTGGGTTTCATGCGCTTCAGCGCGTCCATCATGCCGGTGGATTCCACCTGGAATACCGCCACCGTCTTGGCCCGCGAATAAAGGTCATAGGTAACGGCATCGTCCAGCGGGATGGCGTTGATCTGGTTCTCCGCCCCCTCCGGCGGATCATAAAGCTGGGTGCCATCGGCGGCGACATGCAGATCGCGGCCCGACTGGAAAATCAGGTCCATCGCGTTCTGAATGACGGTGAGCGTCTTCAGGCCGAGGAAGTCGAACTTCACCAGACCGGCCTGTTCCACCCATTTCATGTTGAACTGGGTGGCGGGCATGTCGGAGCGCGGATCGCGGTAAAGCGGCACCAGCGCATCCAGTGGTCGGTCACCGATCACCACGCCCGCCGCGTGGGTGCCCGCTGATCGCAACAGCCCCTCAACCTGCATGCCGTATTTCAACAGCCGGTCGACAACCTCTTCGTTCTCCGCCTCCTCGCGCAGCCGCGGCTCTTCGCGCAGACTGTCCACGATGGACATCGGTTTCACGCCTTCGACCGGGATCAGCTTCGACAGCCGATCCACCTGGCCATAGGGCATCTGCAGAACCCGCCCCATATCGCGCACCGCCGCCTTCGACAGCAGCGCGCCAAAGGTGATGATCTGCCCCACCTTGTCGCGGCCATATTTCTCCTGCACGTATTTGATCACCTCTTCGCGGCGATCCATGCAGAAGTCGATGTCGAAGTCGGGCATCGACACCCGTTCGGGGTTGAGAAAGCGTTCGAACAGCAAGCTGTAGCGCAGCGGGTCAAGGTCGGTAATCGTCAGCGCATAGGCCACGAGCGAGCCCGCACCGGAACCCCGCCCCGGCCCCACCGGAATGTCGTGATCCTTGGCCCATTGGATAAAGTCCGCAACGATCAGGAAATAGCCCGGGAACCCCATCCCCTCGATGATGCCCAGCTCAAAATCCAGCCGCTCCTGATACTCCTCGACGCTGACGGCATGGGGGATCACGGCGAGACGTTTTTGCAGCCCCTCATTGGCGATGCGGCGCAATTCGGCCACCTCGTCATCGGCAAACTTCGGCAGGATCGGATCGCGCCGATAGGCCATGAAAGCGCAGCGTTTGGCGATCTCCACGGTGTTTTCCAGCGCCTCGGGCAGGTCGGCAAACAGCGCGACCATTTCCTCCTGGCTCTTGAAGTAATGCTGCGCGGTAAGCCTGCGGCGCGGCTCCACCTGATCGACATAGGCGCCTTCCGCGATACAGATCATCGCATCATGGGCCTCATACATTTCCGTGTTGGGGAAATAGACATCATTGGTGGCAACCAGCGGCAGGTCCATCGCATAGGCCATCTCGATATGGCCCCGCTCGGTCAGCTGTTCAGCTTCAGGCTGGCCGTGTTCGCCCGGATGGCGCTGCAACTCCACATAAAGCCGATCTGGAAAGATCGCTTTCAGCCGCTGCATCAGGGCCTCTGCCGCCGGGCGCTGCCCCTGCTGCAACAGCCGCCCCACCGGCCCATCCGGCCCGCCGCTCAGACAGATCACATCGCCTGCATATTGCGCCAGCTCCTCCAGCGTCACATGCGGCAGCTCGCTGCCCTGCCGCAGATAGAGGCAGGAATTGAGCTTCATCAGATGCTCATAGCCGGTCTCGCTCTGCGCCAGCAGCACCAGCGGCGCTGGCGGTTTGGGCCGCTCGCCCGGGGCAGGCTCGGCAGACCGCAGATCGACCTGGCAGCCGATGATAGGCTGCACCCCTGCGCCACTGGCCGACACCGAAAACTCCAGCGCCGAGAACAGGTTGTTGCTGTCGGTCACCGCAATCGCGGGCATCTCGTGTTTTTTGCAAAGATCCGGCAGCTTCTTCAGCCGCAATGCGCCTTCCAAAAGCGAATATTCGGTATGGGTGCGCAGGTGAATGAATCGGGGAGAGCTTGTCATCCCGCCAAGCTAGCGTCAGCGCCGCCAAGGTTAAAGCGGTTCCGCACCAGAGAAGCCGCGACCCTGCCCATCCCCCGTTCCGCCGCGCAGGTTTCACCCGATGCCGCAATATTCAGCGATTATTATTCTGCTTTCTTTGAAAGTCTTATCGAACCCAACCATCAACGCCGCGACAATCTGACCTAAAGTCGTTCAAAAAGAACAGCATACGCCGGTATTCAGCAAGGATCTTGCGCCCCGCATCGACTCCATGGCAGAGTCACTTTTCCTTGCCAGAACAACAGCCTGCTTTCTAGGCTATCGGCAACGGAACCACCAAGGCCCGCCATGTCTTCTACGTCGCATCGAAGGGATGGCACCAAGGGAAAACCAGAGTAACGCGACGGGTTTCTGACATGACAATCACCTTTCGGCTGAACGGTGAAGAGGTCGCGCTGACGGAGGTTTCTCCGACGGCGACGCTGCTGGACTGGCTGCGCGAAGAGCGCGGGCTGACCGGCACCAAAGAAGGCTGCAACGAGGGCGACTGCGGCGCCTGCACCGTGATGGTGACCGACGCCAAAGGCGCCAAACCGCTCAATGCCTGCATCCTGTTCCTGCCGCAGCTGCACGGCAAATCCATCCGCACCGTCGAAGGCGCGGCCGGCCCCGATGGCCAGCTGCATCCGGTGCAGGAGGCGATGATCACCCACCACGGCAGCCAATGCGGTTTCTGCACGCCGGGGTTCATCATGTCGATGGTGACCGCCCACAAAAATGGCGCCTCGGATCACGACGACCAGCTGGCAGGCAATCTCTGCCGCTGCACCGGCTATGCGCCGATCATCCGCGCCGCCGAGGCCGCCAGCGCCGAACCCGTCCCCGACTGGATCCACGGCGAAGATGCCATCAGCCTGCCTGACACAGGCGGCGATGCCACGTCTCTGCGCCCCACCTCCGCCGACCAGCTGGCCGCCGCCTATGCTGCCCGCCCGGACGCGACGCTGATTGCAGGCGCCACGGATGTCGGTCTCTGGGTGACCAAACAGCTGCGCGATCTGTCGGATGTGATTTTCCTCGATGGCTGCGATGACCTGAAAGGTATCTCCGAACAGCCCGACGGCAGCCTGCGTATCGGTGCGATGGTGGATATGAACCAGCTGCGCAGCGCCCTCGCCGCGCGGCATCCGTCTTATGGCGAAATGCTGCGCCGCTTTGCCAGCCAGCAGGTGCGCGCCGCCGCCACCATCGGCGGCAATATCGCCAATGGCTCCCCCATCGGGGACAATCCGCCTGCGCTGATCGCACTTGGTGCAACGCTGGAGCTGCGCAAGGGCGACAGCCGCCGCAGCCTGCCGCTTGAGGATTTCTTCATCGACTATGGCAAGCAGGACCGCCAGCCCGGTGAATTTGTCGAGGCGATCACCCTGCCCGCATGCCCGAAGGGGCAGACCGATGGCTTGCGCGTCTACAAGCTCTCCAAACGGTTCGATCAGGATATCTCCGCCGTTCTGGGGGCCTTTAACCTGACGGTCGACGCCGGCCGGATCACCGCCGCGCGCATCGCCTTTGGCGGCATGGCGGGCGTGCCCAAACGCGCCAGCCACGTGGAGGCCGCCCTGATTGGTCAAGACCTGTCGGCCGCAACACTCGCCACCGCGCGGGGCGAATTTGCCCGCGACTTCACCCCGATGAACGATATGCGCGCCTCTGCCGATTACCGGCTGGAGGCTGCGGCAAATATGCTCGCACGCTACTTTGACGATCTGGGCCAGACAAGCGCACCCACACATGTGCTGGAGGTGAAGTGATGGCTGTTGCAAAACCCCTCCCCCATGATGCGGCACGGCTACATGTGACCGGTCAGGCGCGCTATGTCGATGACATCCCGACCCCGCGCGACACCCTGCATCTGGCCTTTGGCCTTTCGACCGTGGCCCATGGTGACATCACCGCACTGGAGCTGGACGCCGTGCGCCAGAGCAATGGCGTGGTTGCCGTGCTGACGGCAAAAGATCTGCCGTTTGACAATGACGTCTCGCCGTCTGCCCATGACGAGCCGCTGCTGGCCAAGGGGTCTGTCCACTATATCGGCCAGCCGGTGTTTCTGGTGGTGGCAACCTCCCATCGTGCTGCGCGGGTGGCCGCGCGCAAAGGTCAGGTCAGCTACGCCGAACGCCCGGCCCTCCTGACGCTGGAGGATGCGCTGGCCGCCGACAGCCGGTTTGAAGACGGCCCACGCATCTACAGCAAAGGCGACGCAGGCAGCGCCATCTCCGCCGCCGCCCATGTGGTCGAAGATACGTTCGACATTGGCGGGCAGGAGCATTTCTACCTCGAAGGTCAGGCCGCCCTCGCCCAGCCGCAGGAAGATGGCGGCATGCTGGTCAACTCCTCGACCCAGCACCCGACCGAGATCCAGCACAAGGTGGCCGAGGCCATCGGCCTGCCGATGCACAGCGTGCGGGTTGAGACCCGGCGCATGGGTGGCGGCTTTGGTGGCAAGGAAAGTCAGGGCAACGCGCTGGCCGTCGCCTGCGCCATCGCCGCACGCGCCACCGGTCGGACCTGCAAGATGCGCTATGACCGCGACGACGACATGACCATCACCGGCAAGCGTCACGCCTTTCGCATTTCCTACCGCGCGGGCTTTGACGCCGAGGGGCGCATTCTGGGGGTTGAGTTCACCCATCTGGTCGATTGCGGCTGGGCACAGGACCTGTCGCTGCCGGTGGCCGACCGCGCCATGCTGCACAGCGACAACGCCTATGCGATCCCCGCGATCCGCATCGAAAGCCACCGGCTGAAGACCAACCGGCAGAGCGCCACCGCCTATCGCGGCTTTGGCGGTCCGCAGGGGATGGTCGGGATCGAGCGGGTGATGGATCACGCGGCCCATAAGCTGGGGCTGGATCCGGTCGATCTGCGCATGAAGAACTATTACGATGCCCCCCAAACGGCGGGCGACGGGGGCGCTGCCCCCCGGCCTGCGGCCTCCCCCCGGGATATTTCCGGCCAGAAGATATCCGGCCAGAAGACGGACAATACCACGCCCTACGGGATGGAGGTCACCGATTTCGAGCTGCACGGGATGACCCGGCAGCTGCTGGAGAGCGCGGATTATGCCGCGCGCAAGGCCGAGATCGCCAAATGGAACGCCGGGAATGAGCGGCTCAAGCGCGGGATTGCGTTTTCTCCGGTCAAATTCGGCATTTCCTTCACCCTCACCCATCTCAATCAGGCGGGTGCGCTGGTGCATGTCTATCAGGACGGCTCGGTCCATCTGAACCATGGTGGCACCGAGATGGGGCAAGGCCTGTTCCAGAAGGTGGCACAGGTGGCCGCCAGCCGTTTTGGCATCGGGCTGGAAAAGGTGAAGATCACCGCCACCGACACGGCCAAAGTGCCCAATACCTCGGCCACCGCCGCCTCCTCCGGCACCGATCTGAACGGGATGGCGGTAAAGGCCGCCTGCGACAGCATTCGCGACCGTATGGCCGATCATCTGGCCGAGCGCTATCAGGTCACCGCAGCGGAGGTGGTGTTTGCCGATGATGAGGTGCGGATCGGCGCCGAGGCCCTGCCCTTCGCCCGTGCAGCACAGATCTGCTATGAGGGGCGTATCAGCCTGTCGGCCACCGGGTTCTACAAAACGCCGAAACTGGAATGGGACCGCATTCAGGGCAAGGGGCGGCCGTTTTTCTACTTTGCCTATGGCGCTGCGATCACCGAAGTTGTCGTCGACCGCCTGACCGGCGAAAACCGCATTCTGCGCGCCGACGTGCTGCATGATGCCGGCGCCTCGCTGAACCCGGCGCTGGATATCGGCCAGGTCGAAGGCGCCTATGTGCAGGGTGCAGGCTGGCTCACCACAGAGGAACTGGTCTGGGATCAGACCGGCAATCTGCGCACCCATGCGCCCTCCACCTACAAGATCCCCGCCTGTTCGGATCGGCCCGATGTGTTCAATGTGGCTCTTTGGGACGGCGAGAACCGCGAGGACAGCATCTATCGCTCCAAAGCGGTGGGAGAGCCGCCCTTTATGCTGGGGATTTCCGCCTGGCTGGCGCTTGGTGATGCGGTCGGGCACTTCGCGCCCGCCTATCCTGCGCTCAATGCCCCCGCCACGGCGGAGGAGATCTGGCGCGCGATGCGTCGCATCGCGCCGGGGGCCTGAGCCATGGGGTTTGATCTTCAGGATCTGCGCCGCAGGATCGGCGCCCATGGCACGGTGGTGCGGGTGGTGATTGCCGCCATCCGCGGCTCTTCCCCGCGTGAGGTGGGCGCCGCCATGCTGGTCTGGGACGACGGCCAGTCCGGCACCATCGGCGGGGGCGCGCTGGAGCATGAGGCCGCCGAGGCTGCCCGCCGCCAGTTGCAGGATGGCAAGACCCGTTTGCAGTCCATCCGCGCGCTTGGCCCGGATCTGGGGCAATGCTGCGGCGGCTCCGTCACCCTGTGGAGCGAGATCTACCGCGCTGCCGATCTGGACCGGCTGGATGGCGATGTGATCCTGCGCGCCCTGTCCACCGAGCTGGGCGAGCCGGGCGAGCCACCCCTGGGCCTGCGCCGCAAGCTGGCGCTGGCCCGCAGCCAGGGGCAGCGGCCCGACGCGCAGCTGGCCGACGGCTGGCTGCTGGAACCGGTCCATCGTGCCGAAACCCCGCTGTGGATCTGGGGGGCGGGCCATGTCGGCCGCGCTCTGGTTGATGTGCTGGCGCCGCTGCCGGATCTCGACATCACCTGGGTCGATACCGGCCCTGACCGTTTTCCCGCCCGGATCCCGCCCTCAGTCACTATGGTTCCGGCGGCGGAACCTGCGGCACTGGTGCCGCATGCCCCTGAAAATGCACGGCATTTGGTGCTTACCTATTCCCATGCGCTGGATCTGGCGCTATGCCACGCCTTATTGCTGCGCGGCTTTGCCTTTGCCGGGGTGATCGGATCTGCCACCAAATGGGCACGGTTCCGGTCGCGGCTGGCGGATCTTGGCCACCGGCCCGAGCAGATCGCCCGGCTCACCTGCCCGATCGGGGATCCCGGCCTTGGCAAACATCCGCAGATGATTGCGGTCGGGGTCGCGGCAGAGCTCTTGCGGATGGGCGCAACAGACGAGTTGAAGAAGGACAGACGCGCGTGACCCAACCTCTCCTGAGCCTGCAAGGTTTGACAAAGGCCTATCCTGGTGTTGTTGCCAACGATACGGTCTCCTTTGATATCGGCGCGGGAGAGGTTCATGCCCTGCTCGGCGAAAACGGCGCCGGGAAATCGACGCTGGTCAAGATGATCTACGGGCTGGTGAAACCGGACAGCGGTACCATGCTGCTGCGCGGCGCCCCCTATGCCCCGGCCGAGCCGCGACAGGCACGGGCGGATGGCATCGCGATGGTGTTTCAGCATTTTTCGCTGTTTGACGCGCTGAACGTGGCGGAGAATATCGCCCTTGGCATGGAACAGCCGCCCGCCCTGCGCGATCTGGCCAGCCGCATCCGCGAGGTTTCGGAAACCTATGGCCTGCCGCTGGACCCCTATCGCACGGTGGGCGATCTCTCTGCCGGCGAACGCCAGCGGGTGGAGATCATCCGCTGCCTGTTGCAGGACCCCAAGCTGCTGATCATGGATGAGCCGACCTCGGTTCTCACCCCGCAGGAGGTGGATATCCTGTTCCAGACCTTGCAGAAGCTGCGCTCCGAGGGCACCTCGATCCTGTATATTTCGCACAAGCTGGAAGAGATCCGCACGCTCTGTGATCACGCCACCATCCTGCGGCTGGGCAAGAATGTCGGCGAATGTGTCCCCTCTGAAACCTCGGCCCGCGATATGGCCGAGCTGATGGTGGGCACCGCGCTGCAGACACCGGAGCGCGCGGGCCGCGATCTGGGCGATGTGGCGCTGGATATCACCGGCCTGTCGGTGCCTGCGCCCTCGGCCTTTGGCACGGCGCTGAAGAATGTGCATATGACCGTCCGCAAGGGCGAAATCCTCGGCATTGGCGGGGTGGCGGGCAATGGCCAGGACGAGCTTCTGGGCGTGCTGTCCGGCGAAACCACCACCGCTGCCGATGCGGTCAAGATGCATGGCGCGCCGGTCGGCCACCTTGGCCCTGTTGCGCGTCGTCGCCTGGGTATTCTGGCCGCGCCGGAGGAGCGTCTCGGCCATGCCGCCGCACCGGATATGAGCCTGACGGAAAATGCCATGCTGACCGCCGCCACCCGCGAAGGCCTGTCCAGCAACGGCTTTCTGAAATGGGGGCTGGCCAAGGAATTTGCCGAAAAGGTCATCAAGAATTTCGACGTGCGCACCCCCGGACCTGAAAACGCGGCGCGTTCGCTGTCGGGGGGCAATCTGCAGAAATTCGTCATTGGCCGCGAGGTGCTGCAAAACCCGGAGGTTCTGGTGGTGAACCAGCCGACCTGGGGTGTGGATGCCGCCGCCGCCGCCGCGATCCGCCAGTCGCTGCTGGATCTGGCCGCCGGGGGCACTGCGGTAATCTGCATCAGCCAGGATCTGGATGAGCTGATGGAGATTGCCGACAGTTTTGCCGCCCTGAACGAAGGCCGCCTGAGCGCGCCGCGCCCCACAACCGGGCTGAGCGTCGATGAAATCGGCCTGATGATGGGGGGAGCACATGGGATGGAGGTCGCGCATGTCTAGCCTCGCAGCCGGGCGTGCCCATCCCGGCCGCAGCGCGGGCTGCCGGGTCGGGAGTGTGAGTATTTTTGGAAAGATGACAGGCACGCAGGCACAGATCTGCGACCGGGGGGGACAACAACAATGATCCGGCTAGAAAAGAGACCACAGCCCTCGCGGGTCTGGTCGATGGCGACGCCGCTGGTGGCGGTGCTGGCGACCATGATCGCGGGCGGGCTTTTGTTTGCGGCCCTTGGCAAGAACCCGGTTGAGGCGATCCGCACCATTTTCTGGGATCCGCTGTTTGGCGAATTTGCTTTTTACTACCGCCCGCAGCTGTTGGTGAAGGGCGCGCCACTGGTGCTGATCGCCATCGGCCTGTCCTTGGGCTTTCGCGCGGGTATCTGGAACATCGGCGCCGAGGGCCAGTATATCATGGGCGCCATCTGTGGCGCCGGGGCTGGCCTTGCCCTTTACCCTACAGACTCGGCACTGATCTTTCCCTTGATGGTGGTGGCAGGCGCGCTGGGGGGCTGGGCCTGGGCGATGATCCCCGCAGTGCTGAAAACGCGCTTTGGCACCAATGAGATCCTGGTCTCGCTGATGCTGGTCTATGTGGCCGAGCAGTTTCTCGCCTCGGTCTCGCTGGGATTGCTGAAAAACCCCGAGGGCTTTGGCTTTCCCGGCTCGCGCAACCTGCAATCCTGGGACAGCGCCCATAACGCCGAGCTGATCACGGGCACCGGCATGCACTGGGGTGTTGTGGCGGCGCTGATCGCGGTGATCTTTGCCTATGTGCTGCTCAACCGTCACATGCTGGGTTATCACATCCGCCTGACTGGCGAGGCGCCACGTGCCGCGCGTTTTGCGGGCGTGAACCCCACCCGGCTGGTGCTGTTCTGCCTTGGCACCTCTGGCGCGCTGGCGGGTCTTGCGGGGCTGTTTGAGGTCTCCGGTCCCTCTGGCCAGATCTCCATCGATTTCAACGTGGGCTACGGGTTTACCGCCATTATCGTTGCCTTCCTGGGCCGGTTGCACCCTGTCGGCATCCTGCTGGCGGGTGGTCTGATGGCGCTGACATATATCGGCGGCGATATCGCCCAGTCCAACATGGGCCTGCCTTCGGCGGCGATCCAGGTGTTTCAGGGGATGCTGTTGTTCTTCCTTCTGGCGCTGGATCTCCTGACCAATTTCCGCATTGCGCTCAGCAAACCCGAGGTGGTGTGACATGGATCTTTCTGCAATCAACCCGGTCCTGCTCATCGCCTCGCTGATGGTGGCGGCCACACCGATCCTGATCGCTGCCATTGGCGAACTGGTGGTGGAGAAATCAGGCGTTCTGAACCTTGGCGTCGAAGGCATGATGATCACCGGCGCCATCGCAGGCTTTGCCACCGCGGTGGAGACCGGCTCGCCCCTGATCGGGTTCCTTGCCGCCGCTGTTGCCGGGGCAGCGCTGTCGGTTCTGTTTGGCTTTCTGACCCTTGTGGCGCAGGCCAATCAGGTGGCCTCCGGTCTGGCGCTGACGCTGTTCGGCCTCGGCCTGTCGGCGCTGATGGGGCAATCCTACGTCGGTGTGAAACCGCCACAGATGAGCGACATCCACATCCCCGTCCTGAGCGACCTGCCGGTGATTGGCCCGATCCTCTTTGGCCATGACATCATCCTCTATTTCGGCATCGCGCTGACCGCCGCAGTCTGGGCGCTGCTGAAATTCTCTCGCGCCGGACTGGTGCTGCGTGCGGTGGGGGAAAACCACGATGCTGCCCATGCGCTGGGGTATAAGGTGATCCGCATCCGCCTGATGGCGATCATGTTCGGTGGCGCCTGTGCCGGTATCGGCGGGGCCTACATCAGCCTTATCCGGGTGCCGCAATGGACCGAAGGCATGACCGCGGGCGTGGGCTGGATTGCGCTGGCGCTGGTGGTCTTTGCCAGCTGGAAACCCTGGCGCGCACTCCTTGGTGCCTATCTTTTTGGCGGCGTCACCGTGGTGCAGCTCAATCTGCAAGCGGCAGGCGTTGCCATCCCGGTGGAGTATCTGGCAATGTCGCCCTACGTGATCACAATTATCGTGCTTGTCATTCTTTCGGCGGACAAAAGCAGCGCACCTGCCGCCCTTGGCCGCAACTTCCACGCCTCCCGCTGACGGGGGGCTTTTCACTGCCCCGCTGTCGGGGCCAATAGATGCAACTGGGGAGAACCTGATGAAACTGACCAACCTTCTGACCAGCGCCGCCGTGGCGCTTGGCCTGGCCACCGGTGCGGCCTTGGCCGAGGACAAGACCAAAGTGGGCTTTGTCTATGTCGGCCCTGTCGGTGACGGTGGCTGGACCTATGAACACGATCAGGGCCGCAAGGCCGTGGTTGCGGAATTCGGCGACAAGGTCGAAACCGTCTATGTCGAGAACGTCGCAGAAGGCCCCGATGCCGAGCGCGTGATGACCCAGATGGCGCTGGAAGGTGCGGATCTCATCTTCACCACCTCCTTTGGCTACATGGATCCCACCATCAACGTCGCCAAGAAATTCCCGAACGTGAAGTTCGAGCACGCCACCGGCTACAAGCGCGCCGACAACGTCTCGACCTACTCCGCCCGCTTCTACGAGGGGCGCGCGGTTCAGGGCCACATTGCCGGCCATATGACGGAGTCGAACATCATCGGCTACATCGGCTCCTACCCGATCCCCGAAGTGATCCGCGGCATCAACTCGGCCTATCTGCACGCCAAGAAGGTGAACCCTGACGTCCAGTTCAAGATCGTCTGGGCCTTCACCTGGTTTGATCCCGCAAAAGAGGCTGATGCCGCCAAGGTGCTGATCGAACAGGGGGCTGACGTGATCCTGCAGCACACCGATTCCACCGCACCGCAGGCCGCCGCACAGGCCGCAGGCAATGTGATCACCTTTGGTCAGGCGTCTGATATGGCCGAATACGGGCCCAAGCCGCGCGTCTCCTCGATCATCGACAATTGGGCACCCTATTACATCGCCCGCACCAAGGCCGTGATCGACGGCACCTGGACAAGCAGCGACACCTGGGACGGTATTGGCGCCGGCATGGTTGGCATCGGTGAAATCTCCGATGCGGTTCCCGCTGATGTGAAAGCCTCCGCACTGGAGCTGAAAGCCGCGCTGGCCGATGGCTCCTACCACGCCTTCACCGGCCCGATCAAAAAGCAGGACGGCTCCGACTGGCTGGCCGAAGGCGAGACCGCCGATGACGGCACCCTGGCCGGCATGAACTTCTACGTCGAAGGCCTGGAAGGCGACATTCCGCAATAAGCGGCCACCGCCTTCAGATGACCCGCAGCAGAAAGGCCCGCCAGTCCGGCGGGCCTTTTTCATAGCGGCCGTCGCTGTTCCTCTCGCGCGACCGCAGGGCAAATGCCGCCGTCTAGATGCTGCCCGCCGTTTCAATGACAAGCGCCCGCACCGGCCCGTCGGGATGCGCCACATGTTCATCGCCGCTCTCGGCATGAAAGATGTCACCCGGCAGCAGGCGCAGGATACGCTCGGCCCCGTCGATGCGAACATGCATGTCGACCTCACCGTCCAGCACGACAAAGACCTCAGGGCCATCGTTGACATGCCATTTATACGGCGCGTCGGTCCAATGCAGCCGCACGGTTGCATCGCTTATGCGTTCGATATCCAGCGCGTCCCAGGCCTTTTCGCCCGTAAACGCCGTTGCGGTGATCTTCTTCATGCCCTACCCCCGGCTGCTGTGGTTGATGTGGTTCATCTCAACTGCGATGTTACGGCTGCGGCAACGGATCGGATACTTGCGGTCCGACGTGATCAGCCTGCCAATCGGGGAATTCAACGTGGATCGGACGGACAAACGGATATTGGCGGTTCTGGAACGGAACGCCCGCACCAGCGCTGCCGAAATCGGGCGCCAGATCGGCCTGTCCCGGACCGCGGTTCAGGACAGGCTGTCGAAGCTTGAGACACGTGGCGTGATCAGCGGATATCGGGTTCAGCTATCGGAGCCTCAGGACGACCTGATCCGGGCGGTCCTCTTCGTCAGAATTGCGGTCCGCCCATGCACCGATGCGCTGACCTGGATGGCCTCGCTCGAGGGCGTGCAGGAGGTGCTGTCTCTGTCCGGTGAGATCGACGCCATCGTCAGATGTGCCGTGCCGGATGTCGCCGCGCTGACGGCGCTCAATGACAGGATCGGGGCCAGCGACTGGATTGCCGGTTCGAATTCGAACGTGGTGCTGCGCACCCTCCGATAACCCCGCGCAGATGCCGGCCGCAGATCTCGGGTCCGCTCCCGCGTCCGTTCATGGGCCGAACCTCAAAGCGCGCGCGGCCCTGCCCGTCATCTTTCCATAAATACTCAAACCGCACCGGCAGCGGCGCTGCCCCTCAGTCGCGGCGGAACACCCGCAGCGCCAGGAGCACGCGGGAGGTGGCGGTCACCAGACAGAGCGCGCCAAACACCCAGGCCATCGGTGCAAACCACGCAGGCAGCAGGCACAAGAGCACGAAAAAACCGATCGTCTCCGCCCCCTCCAGCAGACCGCCGGTGAAATAAAGCGTTTTGACCCCGCGCGCCGTGCTTGTCATCTTGTGTTTCTCCGCCAGCACCGCATAGCCGAGGAAACTGGTGCCATTCACATAGAAGGTCATCAGCAAGAACGCCCCGGCCACGCCATTCTGCACAGGATCCGCCAGCACAAAAGCAAGGGGGACCGCACCGTAGAACAGGAAATCGCAGGTGATATCGAGATAGCCGCCAAAATCGCTTGGCTCGCTGGCGCGTGCCACCGCGCCGTCCAGACCATCGGCCAGCCGCGACAGAAGCAGCGGCAGCAGCGCCAGCGCAAAGAGCGAACAGGCGATCATCCCGGCCGCCAGCAGCCCCAGCGCCAGCCCAAGAAGCGTCACCTGATTGGCACTGATGCCCGCGCGCGCGATGACCTGCCCCTGGGCATTCAGCATCGGGTCGATCAGCGGGCGAATTTTTGAATCGAACATACTCTCCCCTACCCTGCGCACCGGGGCTTTGCCACTCACGATTATGATAGGGCAGAGCCGGTGTCTCGCGCAGATCTCTTTATGCCCCGCGCCGATATTTTGCGCTTTTGATTGCCGCAGATGCGTGCCACCCTCCGCCGCATGAGCACCGAACTGATCAGCCTCGACGGCACCCCCGCAAGCCCCCTTGCCTTTGGCACCATGCAATTTGGCGGCCGCGCCGATGCTGCCCAGTCGGCCGAAATGTACCAGGCCTGCCGCGCTGCGGGGGTGACCCATTTCGACACCGCCTGGGTCTATACCGAGGGCCGTAGCGAGGCGCTGCTGGGCCAGCTGATCCGGGAAGACCGTGACAGCCTGCTGATCGCCACCAAGGTCGCCTATACCGGCGGCGCAGGCCCTGACAATATCCGGCGCCAGCTCGATCAGTCGCGCGCGCGTCTGGGGCAGGACATGGTCGATATCCTCTACCTGCACCGCTACGACGAAGAGACGGACCTGCGCGAGACCCTTGCCTGTCTCGCCGAGCTGCGCGACGCCGGGCAGATCCGCTATCTGGGGCTGTCGAACTTTGCCGCCTGGCAGGTGATGAAGGCGATCATGATCGGGCAGGAATTCGACCTGAGGCCCGCCATCCTGCAACCGATGTATTCGCTGCTGAAGCGTCAGGTCGAGGTGGAGATCCTGCCGATGTGCGCTGATCAGGGCCTGCATGTGGCCCCCTATTCGCCCCTGGGCGGCGGGATGCTGACGGGCAAATACAGCAGTGCCCAGCAGGCGGGCCACAGCCGGGGGCGGCTGGACGAGGATCCGCGTTACGCCGAACGCTATGGTCAGCCCTGGATGCAGGAGAGCGCCCGTGCCCTGGCCGATCTTGCCGCCGAACTGGAGGTTGATCCGGCCAGCCTCGCCGTGGCCTGGGCCGCCGCCTATGGGCGCAATGTGACCCCCATTATCTCGGCCCGGTCACTCGCACAGCTGCGCCCGTCGCTGGCGGCGCTGGAGATCGAGATGACGCCGGACCTCTACGCCCGCATGTCGGCGCTGTCACCGCGTCCGGCGCCCGCAACAGACCGGCTGGAGGAACAGCAATGACAGCGGTCGACTATCTGATCATCGGCGGCGGGCTTGCCGGTCTGAGCGCCGCCGCCGCCCTTGCGCCACGGGGGCGTGTTCTGGTGCTGGAGCGGGAAGAGGCGCTTGGCTATCACTCCTCCGGGCGCTCTGCGGCGATGTTTGAGGCCAATTACGGCCCCGCGCCGGTACAGGCGCTGAGCCGGGCCAGTGAGGCCCACCACCGCGCCCATGGCTGTCTCAACCCGCGCGGGCTGCTGCTGGTCGGGCGCGCCGATCAGGCCGCGCGTTTCGAGGCCGATTGCGCCGAGCTGGATCTGACGCAGATTTCGGTTGCGGCGGTCTGCCAGATGGTGCCGGTGCTTGATCCCGAGCAGGTCAAATTTGCGGCCAGCCATGATGCGGCGCAGGATCTGGATGCGGACCTGTTGTTGCAGGGCTTTGCCAGAGAGCTGCGCGCCCATGGGGGTGACATCCGCACCCGCGCCGCTGTCACCGGTCTGGACCGCAGCACCGCGGGCTGGCAGGTGAGCTGCGGTGACGATGTGATCACCGCCACAACGATTATCAATGCGGCCGGGGCCTGGGCGGATGAGCTGGCGCAGATGGCCGGGATCGCGCCCATCGGATTGCAACCCAAGCGCCGCTCCATGGCGCGGCTGCCCGCGCCCGGTGGCCACGATGTCACCACCTGGCCAATGATCATGGGCGTCGGTGAGAGCTGGTATGCCAAACCCGATGCCGGCAAGCTGCTGGTCTCGCCCGCTGACGCCGATCCGGTGCCGCCGCAGGATGCCTATGCCGATGACATGGTGCTTGCCGAGGGGCTGGCCCGCTATGAGGAGATGGTGACAACCCCGGTCACCCGAGTTGAGCACAACTGGGCCGGCCTGCGCAGTTTTGTAGCCGATGGCGTGCCGGTGCTGGGGCCGGATCCGGCGGTGGCCAGTTTTGTCTGGTGTGCAGGTCAGGGCGGCTATGGCGTGCAGAGCTCCCCCGCCGCCGGGCGGCTGATTGCCGATCTGGTCACCGGGCAGACACCGGACATCGACGCCACGAACGTGGCCGCGCTCAGCCCGGAAAGGCTGCGCTGATGGTTGTGCGCACGGTGCCCGGAGAGGCCTCCGTCACGCTGCCGGATGCAGGGGCAAAACTCTTTGCTCCGTCGGCGGCGCGCAATCTGGAGCCGATCGCGGATCTTCTGGCCCGGATTGCCCCGCAACCCGACAGTGCGGATGGCCCTCGCCCCCGCGCGCTGGAAATTGCCAGCGGCACCGGGCAGCATGTGGTCGGCTTTGCCGGCCGCTGCGCGCATCTGGACTGGCAGCCCAGCGATGTGAACCCGGCACGCCTGACCAGCATCAATGCCTATACCGGTGACAGCGGCTGTCGCAATATCGCGACGGCGATCCAGCTCGATGCCACCGAAGCCCCCTGGCCCGACGGGCTGGGCCGCTTTGATCTGATCGTGCTGTGCAATCTGCTGCATCTGATCAGTACGCCCGAGGCCCAGACCCTGATCCGCGAGGCCGCGCGCCATCTGGCGGCGGGCGGGCACTTCCTGATCTACGGCCCGTTCATGCGCGGCGGTGAGCTGACCAGCGAGGGCGACCGCGGCTTTCACGCCAAGCTGACCGCCCATGACCCGGAGGTCGGTTACAAGGATGATTTCGACGTGATGGACTGGCTGCAAGACAGCGGGCTGGAGATGCGCCAGGTGATCGAGATGCCCGCCAACAATCTGGCGCTGGTGGCGATACGTCAATCGAGGTGAGAGCTGGCACATAGGTGACCGCGTCGGCCCTGCGCCACGTCAGGCACCGGTCAGATATTTAGCTGCATCGTCGACTTGGTGCGGTCCATAGTGACAAAGGTGCGGAACTTCCGAATATTGTCATTCGGAAAAAACAGCCGTTGCGTCAGCGCTTCATATTCCGACATGTCCCCAACGATCGCCACAAGGATGAAATCCACTTCGCCGGTGACATAGTAGCATTGCTGGATTTCCGGAGCGTCTTGGAAGCTGCGCTTGATATCGTCGATCCGGCCTGCTGTCTCGGCCCTCAGTTCGACCTCCACAAGAATGGTCAGCGGCAGGCCGACCGTCTTCGGCTCGATCTGGGCGGCCTGGGTCGAAATCACGCCATCCGCCTCCATGCGCCGGATACGCCGCTGGACCGATGCGGTCGACAGATTGACCATCTCGCCGATCTGACGCTGTGGCTTGGTGCAGTCCTGTTGCAGGATCCGCAGGATCGCCAGATCATAGGAATCCAGCCCCTGTGATAAATTTTCTTTTCCCATGCCATATCTGTGCGCAATTTTTGCACGGCAGTCCATGATTCCGAAGCCATATACCATGTAAAGCGACGTATTTTTGCGCAGGCGAAAAAAAGGATCGTATGATGCTAGACATATTCAGAACCACCAAACCAGATGTCTTTACCACCCAACCAAGGTTGGGGCCGAAGGTTCAGGACGCTCTGCCACGTCGCGGATTTGACGAGGCTGCCCGCGAAATCGGCACCTGGGACGGCTACCAGCCGACCCCGATGCCAAATTTGATCAGCCTTGCGGACAGGCTGGGCATTCAGGCGATCCACTACAAACACGAAGGACCGAGGTTCGGTCTGGGCAGTTTCAAAGCCTTGGGTGGGGCCTATGCTGTTCTGCGCGTGCTTCAGCGCGAGCTGTCAGAGACCACGGGCCGGGCCATCACCGTCGAAGACCTGCACAGCGGCAGTTTCGCAGGTCAGATTTCGGAGATCACCGTGATTTCGGCAACCGATGGCAATCACGGCCGGTCGGTGGCCTGGGGCGCGCAGCGGTTTGGGGCGACGTGCCGAATTTACATCCATGCCGAAGTGAGCCGCTTTCGCGCCGAAGCGATGCAGGCGCTGGGAGCCGAGGTTATTCGCGTCGATGGCGACTATGATGCAACGGTTGCGCAGACCCGTATTGATGCCGAGAAACACGGCTGGAAAATTGTGTCGGACACCTCTTGGCCCGGTTATAGGCAACCACCGCTGGATGTCATGGCCGGCTACGGTGTGATGGCGCGGGAAATCGTGAGAGACCTGCCTGAACCGCCAACCCATGTGTTCCTTCAGGGCGGCGTTGGCGGGCTGGCTGCATCGGTGATTGCGGTTTTCCATCAGGAATGGGGCAATGCCGCTCCACGCAGCATCATTGTCGAGCCGGAACTGGCGCCCTGTCTGTTTGCCAGCGGCAAGGCCAATGCGGCGACCGCTGTTTCGATCACCTCGGAAACGCTGATGGCAGGATTGTCCTGCGGCGAGCCTTCGCAGATTGCCTGGGAGGTTCTGGGCGAGTCCGTCGATAGTTTCATGACCATTCCCGAAAGCCTGGTCGCCCCAGCCGTCCGGCTGCTCGCAGGTGGAGCATGTGGCGATCCCGGCATCGACGTCGGCGAAAGCGCCGTTGCCGGTCTTATCGGATTGATGTGCGGAGCGCTGGACCACGACCTGCGTGATGAGCTGAAGCTGGATGCTGCGTCACGTGTTGTGATCATCGGCTCCGAAGGGATCACCGATCCAACTGTGGTCAAGGCGATCATGGAGGGACGTATCTGACGGGGTTTGTCAGCCCTGTCAGGATCGCGCTGTTGGGTCCGGTACACATGAAAAAAAGCCCCGGCACAATGGCCGGGGCTTTCTCATCTCTTCCGTCAGACCTTAGCCATTCATGCGGATGGTTTCGTTCTTTGGATCATAGGGGCTGTCGCAGGTGACAACCGCATCCCACAACTTGTCCTGGATCTTCACCTTCAGCTTGGTGCCTTCCACCGCGTGCTCAGGCTTTACGTAGCCCATGCCGATGGATTTCTCGAAGGCCACCGAGTAGCCGCCGGAGGTCAGGCGGCCTACACGGGTGCCGTCCTCGGCATAAAGCGCCTCGCGGCCCCAGGGATCGGCATCTTCCGGCCCGTCGATCAGCAGGGTGCAGCATTTGACGCGGACGCCGGTCTCAACCAGCTTGTCCTTGCCGTGGAAGTCCTTCTCCAGATCGACAAAGCGCGGCAGGTCGGCTTCCAGCGGGGTCGCGTCGCGGCCCAGCTCGTTGCCGAAGGCACGGTAGGATTTCTCCTGACGCAGCCAGTTCTGGGCGCGGGCGCCGACCAGCTTCATGCCATGCTTCTCGCCCGCCTTCTCCAAGAGGTCGAACAGGTAGTTCTGCATCTCGATCGGGTGATGCAGCTCCCAGCCCAGCTCACCGGTGTAGGCCACGCGGATCGCATTGACCGGGCACATGCCCAATTCGATCTGACGGGCCGACAGCCAGGGGAAGCGCTTGTTGGAGAGCGCGGTTTCCGGATCGGCGTCGACGATCACCTCTTTCAGCACATCGCGCGACTTGGGGCCTGCGATGGCGAAGACGCCCCACTGGGTGGTCACGTCCTGGATCTCGATGTAGCCGAACTCCTCCATCTTGTCCTCAGCCGCCTTACGCAGGAAGTCGGCGTCATACTCGGACCAGGCGCCGGCGGAGACCAGATAGTAGTTGTTCTCGCCGTTGCGCACGATGGTGTATTCGGTGCGGGTGGTGCCGAAAGCTGTCAGCGCATAGGTCAGGTTGATGCGGCCGATCTTCGGCAGCTTGTTGCAGGTGAACCAGTCGAGGAACTGGGTCGCACCGGGGCCTTTGACGACATGCTTGGTAAAGGCGGTTGCATCCACCAGACCAACGCCTTCGCGGATGGCCTTGGCTTCGTCCACAGCGTGCTGCCACCATTTGCCACGACGGAAAGAGCGGCTTTCCTCGTCGAAATTGTCGGGTGCATCCAGCGGGCCGAAGTAGTTCGGGCGTTCCCAGCCGTTGACCCAGCCGAACTGTGCGCCGCGCGCTTTCTGGCGCTCATACGCGGGCGCTGTGCGCAGCGGGCGGGCTGCCGGGCGCTCTTCATCCGGGTGGTGCAGGATGTAGACGTGCTCATAGCACTCTTCGTTCTTGCGCGCGGCGAACTCGGTGGTCATCCAGTTGGAGGAGTAGCGTTTCGGGTCAAGCGACGCCATGTCGATCTCGGCTTCGCCATCCACCATCATCTGCGCCAGATAGTAGCCGGTGCCGCCTGCGGCGGTGATGCCGAAGGAGAAGCCCTCAGCCAGCCACATGTTGCGCAGGCCCGGTGCCGGACCAACCAGCGGGTTGCCGTCGGGGGTGTAGCAGATCGGGCCGTTGAAATCGTCCTTCAGGCCGCTCTCGGCGCAGGAGGGCACGCGTTCCGCCATCGCCATATACTGGTCGGCAATCCGGTCCAGATCCAGCGGGAACAGGTCGGCGCGGAAGCTGTCGGGCACGCCATGCTCAAAGCGCGCGGGCGCGCCGTGCTCATAGATGCCAAGTATCCAGCCGCCGCGCTCTTCGCGCGCGTAGGATTCATTGTCGGCGTCGCGGATCACCGGGTGCTCGGGGTTGCCGGCTTCGCGCCATTTGACCAGCTCGGGGTCCTGATCCATGACGATGAAGGTGTGTTCAACCGGGATCGCAGGCATCTTGATGCCCAGCATCTTGGCGGTGCGCTGCGCGTGGTTGCCGGAGGCAGTCACGACATGCTCGGCGGTGATCACGACCTGCTCGTCGCTCTCCACTAGGTTGCCGCCTTTTTCGATCATCTTGGTGCAGGTGACTTCCCAGTGGGTGCCGGTCCAGTGGAAGGCATCGGCCTGCAGCTTGCGGTGGATCTCGACGCCGCGCTGACGGGCGCCCTTGGCCATCGCCTGGGTCACGTCTGCCGGGTTAATGTAGCCGTCTTCGGTGTGGTAGATCGCGCCTTTCAGGTCGCCGGTCTCGATCAGCGGCCAGCGCTCCTTGATCTGATCCGGGGTCAGCCACTCATAGGCCACGTCACAGGTCTCTGCGGTAGAGGCATAGAGCATGTATTCGTCCATGCGCTCCTGGGTCTGCGCCATGCGCAGGTTGCCCACCACGGCGAAACCCGCGTTCAGGCCGGTTTCCTCTTCCAGGGTCTTGTAGAAATCGACCGAGTACTTGTGGATGTGGGTGGTCGCATAGGACATGTTGAACAGCGGCAGCAGGCCGGCTGCGTGCCAGGTCGAGCCGGAGGTCAGCTCATCCCGCTCGATCAGCATGACATCGTCCCAGCCTGCATTGGCGAGGTGATAGGCAATGGATGTCCCGACGGCACCACCGCCGACGACCAATGCTTTGACTTGGGTTTTCATGGGCCCGCTCTCCGGAAAATGATGAATCGTTTGCAGGGAGTTATGCCCCGCCTGCAAATTCCGCGCCAAATCCATCCGACCCAAAACATAACAAAACCGACCTAGCATCGCCCTGAATGCAGGTTTCTGCCCACCCCCTGTCGGTTTTCGCGGTCCTGGCCGCGATTTGCCTCTTTGGGTTTGCACAGGCCGCGATGCGCATGGATATGGTCCGGTCGGGGCATTGCCCTGCCGGAGTGTCCTTTTCTTGTTCTCTGCTGCGGCTGTTTGGTCGGTGGTGATATCCGGCCAGAACAAAGAGCAATAACAAGTGGCGGCGCCGCCAGAAGCGGAGGCGGGACGGAGCACTCTGCCCCGCACGCAAAACGTCGTCTGTGCGTGCCCATGCCAATGGGCCCTGTTCCATGGTGCCGGGGGTGTCAGGCCCGGCGGTGATCGCGATCAGCTCAGATCCTGCCATTGCGCCATTGAGCAAAGGTAAGCCGACCGTGCGGCGGCTTCGCAACGGGCCAACTTCTGCCCCTGCGAGGGCAGCGCCGTGAGTATTTCAGGAAAGGTGACAGAGCGAGGTCCATCCCGTCACCTTTCTCCAAATACTCAAATTCCGCCGCCAGCCCGGCGCGGTGGCGGCGGCGGGCGGTCCTCAGATCTCCAGTATCTTGCCGGGATTGAGGATATTTTCCGGGTCCAGCGCCGCCTTGATCGCAGCCATATAGCGGGTGGTCTCGCCAAGTTCCTGCGTCAGATAGGGGCGTTTGCCCTGTCCGATGCCATGTTCGCCGGTGCAGGTACCCTCCATCGAGATCGCCAGCTCATTGAGCCAGCCCACATAGGCATCGGCTTTTTCGCGTTCTTCTGCGCTGTCCATATCTATCAGCAACAGCGCGTGGAAATTGCCGTCGCCGACATGGCCCACCATCGGTGCCAGAAGCCCCATCTCTTCGGCCTTTGAGCGCGCAGCGCTGACACATTCCGCCAGTTTCGAGATTGGCACGCAGACATCGGTGGAGATCCCCTTGGCACCGGGGCGCAGCTGCAGGCAGGCCCAGTACATATCGTGGCGCGCCTGCCAGAGCTTGCTGCGGTCCTCCGCCGTTGAGGTGGCCGCGATGTCAAAGCCGCCGTACTCCTCGGCGATGGAGGCAAACATGTCGCTCTGCTCAACCACACCGGCCTCGGAGCCGTGGAATTCCAGCAACAGCAGCGGCATTTCCGGCAGGTCGAGACCGGAATAGGCATTGGCCGCCTGCACGCTGAGCGCATCCAGCAGTTCGATGCGGGCGACGGGAATGCCGTATTGGATGGTCATCATCACCGCACGACAGGCATCATCGACGCTGCGAAAGGCGCAGCGGGCCGAGCGGATCGCCTCCGGGATGCCCTGCAGACGCAGGGTGAGTTCGGTGATCAGACCCAGCGTGCCTTCGGAGCCAACCAGAAGCCGTGTCATGTCATAGCCGGCCGAGGATTTCCTGGCGCGCTGAGCGGTGCGGATCACCCCGCCGTCGGCCATCACCGCCTCAAGCGCCAGCACATTGTCCTTCATGGTGCCATAGCGCACTGCGTTGGTGCCCGAGGCGCGCGTTGCGGCCATACCGCCGAGCGAGGCATTGGCGCCGGGATCAATGGGAAAGAACAGGCCCTGATCGCGCAGATAGGTGTTGAGCTGTTCGCGGGTGACGCCGGGCTGCACCACCACATCCAGATCCTCGGCATGGACAGCAAGGATCTGATCCATCCGCATCATGTCGATGCAGATGCCCCCGGCGGGGGCGTTTACGTGCCCCTCAAGCGAGGTGCCGGTGCCATAGGGGATAACCGGCACGCCGTGGTCCGCGCAGATCTTTACGATCTCGGCCACCTCGGCGGTGGAGGTGGGAAAGACGACCGCATCCGGCGCCTGATTGCTGATCCAGGTGGTGGTGTGGCCGTGCTGTTCGCGGATCGCCTGCCCGGTCTGTAGCTGTGTGCCAAAGCGCGCCTTCAACGCGTCAATGACGGCGGCAATCCCGGCGCCGTTGCGCGGCAGTCTTGTGGCTTGCACCATGGTTCAGTCTCCCCCGTTCAGCGGCCGGGGCTGACGCCCGAACCTGTCACCTGTCAACCTAAGGTCGGCGCGCGGGCCCGGACAATACCCAGAACAGGGTAGGTGCGGGATTATCCGCAAAAGACAACGCCCGCCCCGGTGTCCGGAGCGGGCGCGCAGTGTGCGGCCCTGAGCTGAGGCCCGGAGAGCCGATCAGCCCCCCAGCGCGATGCCTTCGCGGCGCGGATCTGCGCCGCCTTTCAGCCCGTCACCGATCTCGATGGCATGCAGGCCGGAGGTCAGATCGCGGGCGTTGACCTCAAACCCCATATCCATCAGCGGCTGGGCCATCTCCTCGGCGCTGGTGCCGGCCTCGACATCATAGGTGCCAAAGCGGTTCACCGCATGGGGCAGTGCCACGGCCTGCTGCACATCCATGCCCCAATCCGCCCAGGCGACGATGGTCTTGGCGACATAGCCGATGATGCGGCTGCCGCCGGGGGAGCCGATGGCCAGAGCGGGCTTGCCGTCCTTCAGCACGATGGTGGGCGCCATCGAGGAGCGTGGGCGCTTGCCCGGTTCCAGCCGGTTGGCAATCGGCACGCCGTCGCTGTGGGTGCGGAAGGAGAAATCGGTGAGCTCGTTATTCAGCAGGAACCCAGCCGCCATCAGCCGCGAGCCAAAGCCGTTTTCAATGGTCGTGGTCATCGACAGAACGTTGCCATACTGGTCGACGATGGAGATATGGGAGGTCGAGGGCAGCTCAATCGACTCATCATCGGCCAGCAGCAGCGCGTGATCGAACTCCGGCGCGCCTGCGTTCACCGCGGGCAGGGCGGCATCGCCCTCAAGCAGGGTTGCGCGGGTCGCGAGGTAATCCGGCGCCACCAGACCCTGCGTGGGCACCGGCACGTAATCGCTGTCGGCCATGTAGCGGCCGCGATCGGCAAAGGCGAGGCGCGAGGCATCGCCGATCAGGCGCCAGGACTGCGGGTTGTCGGCGCCCAGTTCCGCCAGGTCATAGTTGCCCAACATGCCGAGGATCTGCCCGACGGTCAGCGCCCCGGATGACGGCGGCCCCATGCCGCAGGCTTCGAACGCGCGGTAGGTGACGCAGACCGCGGGGCGCTCCTTTACCTGATAGAGTGCCAGATCCATCGCCGACAGCACGCCGGGGTTGCCCTCGGCGTTGCGCACCGCATTGGTGATCGCCTCGGCCACCGGGCCGGTGTAGAAACCGCGCGCGCCCTCATCCGCGAGGCGGCGCAGGGTATCGGCATAGGCCGGATTCTTCAGCGTGCTGCCCACCGCCAGCGGCGTGCCGCCGGGCAGGAAGTAATCGGCGGTATCCGACCAGCGCGACAGCCGGTCGGCGTCATTTTCGATCAGGCCGGCCAACCGGGGGGAGACGGCAAAGCCCTCTTCGGCCAGATCAATCGCGGCGGTGAACAGGCCCGGCCAGGCGGCACGGCCCCAGCGACGATGCGCCGCCTCCAGCAAGGCAGGCGTGCCCGGTGTGCCCACGGACCGGCCCCCGACCACGGCATCGTAGAATTTCAGCGGCTCGCCCGCGTCGTCCTGAAACAGGGTCGGCGTCGCTGCCAGTGGCGCGGTTTCGCGCCCGTCCAATGTCGTGACCTCGCCGCTGGCCGCATCATACCAGACCAGGAACGCGCCACCGCCCAGACCGGAGGATTGCGGCTCAACCAGCCCCAGCACGGTCTGCACCGCAACCATGGCATCGGCAGCGGTGCCGCCTGCGCGCAGCACCTCGGCACCGGCAGCCACCGCATGGGGGTTGGCAGCGGCAATCATCCAGTTCTCGGACTCGACCGGGGTGCCTGCGGATTTGGCCTCAAGGGCCGCGGCGACATCGGCGCTGATGGCCGCAAAGCCGGCATCGGCGGTTTCTGCCGCGCCCTCTGGCGCCACGGCATCCGCCGCTTCCTGCGCCATAAGCGGCAGGGCAGCGCCCAACGTCGTGATCCAAACCCCTGCAATCAGTGTTCGTTTCATCGTCCCTCTCCTCTCGTCTGTGGTGATCTTCTGCGCATGCTGGCATTTCACAGAGCAACCCGGCAATGCTGAGATACCGCCATCGGCGCACAGATGCCTGTGCGTCCGCGACATATTGACATGGGGATAATGTTCCGAAACTAAAAGATAAACCGGAACACTATTCCAATAGCTGAACTTCATTAAGAACGTTGATCCACCCCGATAGTTGCAGGTGGACATATTTCCTTCCTGATATCCCTACAGCATGGAGGGGACAACCTGATCTGGTGGTCGATGGCCGTCCTCGAATGTCTTGATATTCAGCAGAACTTTCTCGCCCATCTCCAGACGTCCCTCAAGCGTGGCGGAGCCCATATGCGGCAGCAGCACGACGTTTTCCAACTCGCGCAATCGCGGGTTGATGTCAGTGCCATGTTCATAGACGTCGAGACCGGCGCCGGCGATTTCACCGGAGCGCAACATACGGGTCAGCGCGTGTTCGTCGATCACTTCCCCGCGCGAGGTGTTCACGATCACCGCATCGGGCTTCATCAGTTTCAGCCGCCGTGCGTTCATCAGATGAAAGGTCGAGGGCGTCGAGGGGCAGTTGATCGACAGCACATCCATGCGGGCCACCATCTGATCGAGGCTCTCCCAATAGGTGGCTTCAAAGCGCTCTTCGATCTCCGGGCGCAGGCGTCGGCGGTTGTGGTAATGGACCTGCATACCAAAGGCCGCGGCCCGTTTGGCCACCGCCTGCCCGATGCTGCCCATGCCCAGAATGCCCAGACGCCGCCCGGCCAGCCGCCCGCCGAGCAGGGCGGTGGGCGACCAGCCCTGCCAGTCGCCTTTCTGCATGATCGCAAGCCCTTCGGGGATTCGGCGGGTCACCGCCATGATCAGCGCCATTGCCATATCGGCGGTATCATCGGTCAGCACGCCGGGCGTGTTGGACACCAGAACTCCCCGCTGGCGCGCAGTGGCCACATCAATGTGATCGACCCCCGCGCCATAGTTGGCGATCAGTTTCAGACGCTCACCGGCCTGCGCCAGCAAGGCGGCATCTATGGTGTCGGTCACGGTTGGAACCAGCACATCGGCGTCCTTCATCGCGGTGGCCAGCTCGGCGCGGGTCATCGGCGTGTCGTCCTCGCGCAGACGCACATCGAACAATTCGCTCAACCGGGTTTCGACCGGCTCCGGCAACCGTCGCGTAACGACAACACTCAGACGTTCTCTTGCCACTGCTGCTCTCCCTCGGCTTTGCAATCTCTCTGGCCTCATGGCATCGTGGCGCAGGACGCGGGCAGGCACAAGAACCCATCCCGCCCTCCGGCCTCTCTGACGCGGCTTTCTTTTTCCAGATGATCGGCACCCGGACATCAGATCAGGGGCAGGTCGGCAAAAAAACGCAGCGCTTTTGGATTGGTCAGGCAGGTAACAGGCAGCGACAATAAGAAGCGAGCAGGCAGTGAAAATTTCGGCATCATATCTGCGGTCCCGGCTGGCCGTGGTCGGCATGATCCTGATTGGCGTGACCGGTGCGGTGGCCCCTGCCCCCGGCCATGCCCGTGACGAACGCGGGCCGGTGACCAACCTGCCCCTGCCCCGGTTCGTGTCGATGAAGGCTGCCGAGGGCAACGTGCGCCGGGGTCCGTCGTTGACGCATAAGATCGACTGGGTGTTCAAGCGGCGCGGGATGCCGCTGGAGATCACCGCCGAATACGGGCACTGGCGCCGCGTGCGTGATCGCGACGGGGCCGGCGGCTGGGTTCATTATGCGCTGCTGTCAGGGTCACGCACCGTGCTGATCGAAGAGGACATGCTGACGGTCCATGCCCGCCCGGACCCCAACGCCCCTGTGACCGCCGCCTTTGAGCTCGGCGTGGTGGCGCGGCTGGGCAAATGCGACATCAGCTGGTGTTCAATCTCCGCCGGTGGCTATCGCGGCTGGGCGCCCAAGGAAAAGCTGTGGGGGGTGGCCCCGGATGAGCTGCGCGACTGAGCCATCAGCCCGTCAGTCGCGGCGGTCGGCGGGGCGGATCGCAAGGCTGGTGCCGCCCAGTTCGCGAAAGCTCTTCTGACGGCAGGAAAACACCAGAATTTGCAGATCATTGGCCTGTAGTGTCAGCGCGTCAAACAGCGCCTCGATGCGGGCATCGTCGGTATAGGCCAGCGCATCATCCAGAATGACCGGGATGCCGCGCCCGGATTTCGCCAGGAGCCGGGCAAAGGCCAGCCGCACCATCAGCGCCAATTGTTCCTGTGTGCCACCGGAGAGCTGGGTCAGCTGCTCCTCTGCGGCGCCGCGCGCCAGCTGGCTGGGCAGCACGCTGTCGGCATCAACCTGCACCTGTGCCTCCGGCCAGAGCCTACGCAGCAGCGGCGTCAGCTCGGCCATCAACGGCCCCAGATATTGCGCCTGCGCGCCTGCCTGCGCGGCTTCCAGCGCCTGATCCAGACGGCGCAGGGTGGCCACTTCGAAATGCAGCGCCGCCAGCGTGGTTTCGGCAACCGCCAGCTGATCGGTGACCTCGGCCAGTTCTTCCTCCACCGCGTGGCTGGCATGGGCGCTGACACGCGCGTCCAGAACCGCCAGATCGCGCGCCAGCGCCTGCAGGCGAGCCTGCGCCGTCTCGACCACCGAACGGGCACGCTGGCAGGCCGCCTGAGCCTGTTCCAGATCCGGGGCCTCGGCGGTCAGGCGGGCCTCTTCGGCGCGGGCCTCGGCCACGGCCTGCTCCAGCGCGGGCAGCCCGGAGCGGAGGGTTGCCAGCTCTGCCGTGGCCGCCTCGGCATCTCCCAGCGCCACGGTGGCGCGGGCCAGCTCGGCCTCGGCAGCCTCGGCATGGGCCAGCGCGCCATGGGCCTCTTTCTGAGCGGCGGCCTCCTCGGTGCGGCGCTGTGCAAGTGTGGCATCTGCGGCCAGTTCGCCAGCCTCAGCCCCGGCCTGCGCCGCGTCCAGGTCGGCCCGGTCCGGCAGGGCCTCGCCCTCCGCATCGGCCTGCCCATCCGACCCAACCGGCAAGGCTGCGATCGCCGCGACCAGCGCTTCGCGCCCCTCCGGCGCAAGCGCTCGCTGGGTGGCCTCGCCCTCTTTCAGGCGGGCCGTTGCGGCACTGCGGGCATGATGCGCCCTGCGGGCCTGTTCCAGCGTTTCGAAACCCTGGTCGGCCAGAGCCCGCGCCAGGGCGGTTTCGGCCTCGGACAATGCGCCGCTATCGCTGCCGCGCGCGGGATGCAGGGTCACGGTGGCAAGGCCCGGTATCTCCAGCCTGCCGCCATCGGGCAGGGCCACCTCTGCCCCCTCGTGCAGCGGTTCACCGTCAAGGCTCAGCCGCGCCTCGGCGCCGGGCAGATAGGCAACGCTGAGTGCGGCAGCGGAGGCGGCGCGGGCGTGGCGGGCCAGAGCAACCGACTGTGCCAGATCTTCCAGCCGGGCCATCGCGGCGGCTGTGACAGCCTCCTTGGCCAGCTGGCGATCGCCCACCAGATCTGCCTCTAGCGCATCGAACTGGGACAGACGCTCGGTCAGCTCGGCACGGCGCAATTGAGCCTGCTGCACAGCCTCGGCGCGCAGGGCGGCGGCGATGGATTTGCGGATCGCGGCAACGGCATCGCGCGCCTTGGCGGCGGCGAGTTCGGCGGAGTTCAACTGTACGGCGGCCTGTTCGGCGGTGCGGGCGGCGTCCTCCCGCCGCTCCGTTGCCTGCGTCAGCGCCTTGCTGGCGCGGGCATGATCCGCGAGGCGCGCCGTCTGGGTTTCGATCCGCGCCGCCTGCCCGTCGCGGCGCGACAGCGCCAGATCAAGCGCGCGGCGAGCCTGTTCGCATTGCTCTCGGTGCCGCTTGGCGGCGACCAGTGCGGCTTCGGCAGCTTTCAGCCGGGACTGGCGGGCTGCGGTTTCCTGTGGTGCCGAGAGATCGGCCTGTTCGCGGCGCAGGAGCTGGCGCTGGTCCAGCAGCTGGCGCAGATCCGCGACCTGCCCTGCCAGAGTGTCGCGCTGTTCAGCCAGCGTCGCCACGCGGGCCTCGGCCTCGGCCAGCGGGCCGCCCTTGCGGGCACCGCGACTGGTCACCATCCGGTCCAGATCGGCGCGCAGGCGGCGGCGCAGGCTCTCCATCTGCTGACCGCCGGTCACCGCCTCGACCTCGCCGCTGAGCGAAGACATCAGATCGCGTCGCGCCTCCAGCGTGTCCTTGGCATCGGCAAAATCGGTCAGCCCCTGTCGCAGCCAGAGCATCCCCACCGGGCCGTCCTTTGGCGGTGCAATGAGGTCGCGCAGCCAGGCCTCGGCGGCATCGGCCTGATGCAGCAGCGCGCCCTCCCGCCAGATCCGCGCGGTGCCCTTGCCGGAGGCTTTGGTAAAGGTCTTGGCGATGCGGTAGTGGCTGCCCTGATGGGTCAGCTCGACCTCCACCTCCGGGTCGCCGCCGGCATAGGGAGCCAGCGCGCGCACGTCCTTGTCCCAGGATTTCGCATCCTTGAAAAACAGCGCCTGAAGCGCGTCGAAGATGGTGGATTTACCCTGTTCATTAGGCGCGCTCAGCAGGTTGAGACCGGGGCCGATGCCGGTGATTTCAACCGGATCGACAAAGCGGCGCACATTGGTCAGGCGAACGGCCGTCAGCTTCATTCCGCGCCCTCCTGCACCGCCGCATAAAGCCGGTTCAGCGCCGCTGCGGCCACGTCGCGGTCGTCCTGCGCCAGCGTGCTGTTCCGGCTTTCCGCCATCAGGGTTTCGGCGGCGACCCGCAGCGCGCCGGCGGTGGCGATCTGGTCCAGATCCTCGGCCCGGTGTTCGATCCGCAGCGCCTCCTCGTCGAGGCTGAGATGGCAGAAGGCCGGGGCCTGCTCGGCCACGAAACGCCGCAGCTGCATATGCTGATCGGCGGTGACCCAGCCCCGCGCGCGCAGGCGGATCAGACAGTCGGGCCAGTCCGGCGGGTCGGCGGGCAGCGCGGCCCTGATCAGGGCGGTGATATCCTGCCCCGGAGCCAGGTCCAGCGCCAGCTCCTGCCAGTGGTACTGGCCGATCTCGATCTGGCGCAGCTGTGGTGGCTGACCCGGCCCCGGCAGATCCACCAGCAGGCAGCTGCCGCGGCCCGGATGTTTGAAGCGGTCCCGTTCCGGCGTGCCGGGATAGCGGCTATGGGCATTGAGGGTAAAATCGCCATGCCAGTCGCCAAGCGCCAGATAATCCAGCCGCGCGCTGCTGGCGCGGGTGGTGGCGATGGTCTCGGCACCGTTCTGGTCGCGGTCGAAATCGAGCACTGCGCCATGGGCCAGCCCGATGCGCAGGTGGCCCTCGGGCGTCTCGGCGCTCTCCATCCAGATGGTGCGATCCTGACCGGCAAAACGATGCTGACAGGGGGCGGGCAACAGCGTGGCACCGGGAGCCATCTCGACCGGGTCGGGCTGCATCAGCAGATGGACATTGTCCGGCGCATGGCGCGCCATCTCCGCCCAGAGCGGCTCGGCCGCGCCGCTGTCGTGATTGCCGGGGATGATCCACCACTGCACCGGCTCGGCGGCGGCCATCGCGGCCAGCGCCTGCCGGATCACCCGCGCCGAGGGGGTTTCGGTGTCAAAGAGATCCCCCGCAATCAGCACATGTTCCGCGCCCTGCTCTGCCGCCGTCTGCGCCAGCCGGGGCAGGATCCCCTGCCGGGCCTGTTGCAGCGCGGCGCGGGTTTCCTCATCGAACTGGCCAAAGCGTTTGCCCAGGTGCAGATCGGAGGTGTGCAGCAGGCGCAGGCTGGTCATGCGGAATGGGTCCTCTGATGGTGGGCTTCACAGGTGAGTGACGTGCAGAAGTGACAGAGCCGCGCCGGGGCGTCAACGCGGGTCTGCACGGCCGGCTCAGGGCAGGTGCCGGGCGGTCGGCAGGCTGGCGTCGGGCAGCCACGCGGCGGGCAGAAGGATTGACAGACCCGCAATCGCCCGGCAAAAATATTGGAGATTTTCCAAAATAGGGATCAAAGCATGTTTGGTCGGCGCCCCCGCTCGGAGGAAGATACGGTTGTCGCCGTGCTGGCGGCAGCGCTGCGGCGGGATATTTCCTTTGGCGTGCTGCGACCGGACCAGAAGCTGAAGATCGAAGCGCTGCGCCAGAGCTATGGCGGCTCCAACCATTCGATGCGCGAGACCCTACGGATGCTCAGCGCCGAGGGGCTGGTGGAGGCCACCGCCCAGCGCGGTTTTCGCGTCACCTCGGCGACCGAGGATGATCTGCGGGACATTCTGTTCATGCGACTGGAGGTGGAACGGCTGGGCCTGAGGATGGGGCTGGAGCGCGGCAACGTCCAGTGGGAGGGCCGGGTTCTGGCGGCGCATCACGCGCTGCGCCGCACCGAGGAAGCGCTGGTTGAGGAGGCCAATGACGCGCTGGCGCTGGATTGGGACATGGCCTGCCGGAACTTTGCCGCGGTGCTGGTGGAGGCCGCGCAATCGCCCCGGCTGTCGGATATGCAGCTGAAATTCTACGATCAGTCCCGCCGGTTCCGACTGGCGCAACTGCGCGAGGGGCGGCTCGATTTCGCCACCCGCGCGCGACAGCAGCAGGTGCTGGTCGAGGCTGTGCTGGCCCGCAATACCGAGGCCGCCATTGCGGCGCTGGAGATCTATGTGACCGGCGATATGGGCGGCTAACAACGGGCTGCGGTCAACGTGCGCCGGAAACCGAGACTAGATATCAGCGGGCCTGACGGACCCGATGGGACACCAACATAAGAGGGAGGATTTGAGAGATGACCAATTGGACACGCCGCCGCACGCTTGCAGCACTTGGCGGTGCTGCCGCAGCTGCGGGGCTGGCGACACCGGCGCTGGCAAGCAATCGCAAGATCGTGCTGGGGGCGCTGCGCTTTACCAGCCATTCAGCCAGCTTCATCGCGCAGGAGCGCGGATATTTCGCTGATGCGGGCCTTGACGTGGAGCTGCGGTTTTTCCAGGCGGCCTCGCCGATGTCGGTGGCGATTGCCTCGGGCGATGTGGATTATGCGATCACCGCGATGTCGGGCGGGCTGATCTCGCTGGCCGATCGCGGTGCAATCAAGGTGATCGGTGGCGCCTTGTCGGAGGAGCCGGGTATCGACGGGCAGAAGATTCTGGTCTCCGACGCCGCCTATCAGGCCGGGATCACCAGCCCGGCGGCGCTGGACGGCAAGAGCTTTGGCATGACCACCGCCGGTTCCTCGTTCCACTATATGGGGTCGCGGATGGCGCAGAAGGAAGGTGTCTCGCTGTCCTTCAAGCCGCTGCAAAAGGTCGGTGCGATCATCGGCGCGCTGAAATCAGGGCAGATTGATGCCTGGTCGATCGTGCCTCATATCGCCAAGCCGCTGGCAGGATCGGGCGCTGTGCATATCATCGGTGATGTGGCGGACTATCTGCCCGACTATCAGGTGACGACGGTGTTCACCTCGGCCAGCAATGCCAGCGGTGAGCAGCAGATGACCCGCGATTTCCTGAGCGCCTACAGCCGCGGTGTCTCCGATTACAACGCCACCATGATCGACCGGGCCAGCGGTGATGCAGGCGTCGACCAGATGGTCGATCTGATCCACAAATATGTCTACGCAGATCGCCCCCGCGAGAAAGCCGCCAAGTCGATCATCAATGGCACCATGCGTCTGAACGAAGGGGCGGCGATGAACACCAGATCGCTGGCGGATCAGCTGGCATGGTTCCAGGCCGAAAAGCTGGTGGATGCGGATATCACGCTGGAGACGATCATCGACTCCAGCTACGTCGACACCATCGGCTGATCACCGGACCGGTGACGCACAACTGACTGTGCCGGTGACCCAGACCGGCACCAGCGCCGGGGCGGCCTGCCCCGGCCCTCTCATGCGTGGAGCAAGACTATGGATATTCGCCTGTCCGGGGTGGGCCATGCCTATGACGACATCCCGGTCCTACGGGACATCACGCTGGAGTTCCCCAGCGGCAAGATCGTCTGTATCGTCGGCCCCTCCGGCTGTGGCAAATCCACCCTCCTGCGGTTCATCGGCGGGTTGGAACGCCCTAGCCAAGGCGAGGTCCTGCAGGTGGGGCAGCCGCCCGAGGGCAGTCTTAATCCGCTGACTTATGTGTTTCAGGATTTTGCCCTGCTGCCATGGCGCACGGTCCGGGGCAATATCAGCCTGGTGCTGGAGGATCACGGCATTCGCGGCGCGGCAGCGGCACGGATCATTGACGATGTTCTGGCGCGCACCAAGCTGAGTGATTTTGCCGAGGCGCTGCCCAAGCAGCTGTCGGGCGGGATGAAACAGCGGGTGGCAATAGCACGGGCGCTTGCCGTGAACCCGGCAGTGATGCTGATGGATGAGCCTCTGTCGGCGCTGGACAGCCAGACCCGCGAACTGCTGATGGATGATCTGGTCGCGCTGTGGACGCGCACGCCCTTCACCGCCGTCTATGTGACCCATAATCTGGCCGAGGCGGTGCGGCTGGGTCATGCCATCGTGGTCTTGTCCCGCCGTCCTGGCCAGATCCGCGAGATCGTGGAACTGGACACGCCGCTGGCCGAGCGCGAGTTTGGCGATGCTGAGCTTGAACAGAAACAGAAATACCTGTGGCAGCTGATGCGTGACGAGGCGCGGGCGGCGGATGCGGAGCTGATGAATGTCTGACACCCAATTGGCCGGGGCGCAGCCCGGCAAGACGGCGGGCACCCCCGCAACACCGACGATCCGCCCGGTTCAGTTTCGCGGCGGCGGCTTCGCCCCCCGCGGCGGGCGCTGGGTGGGCGGGCTGGTCTTTGTGCTGCTGTTGCTTCTGGCCGAACTTGGCACCCGCCAGGGCTGGATTTCCAACCTCACCCTGCCGCGCCCCAGCGATGTGCTGGCGACGTTGCAGGAGCTCTATGCCACCGGCCTGCTGTGGACCCACGTCAGCGTCTCGCTGTCGCGATTGATCGTGGGCGCGGCCTTGGGGGCCAGCGTCGGTATTGGCGTCGGGCTGATGATCGGGCTGTTTTCCTATGTGCGCGCGGGGCTGGTGCCCTTGGTGGCGGCGCTATTTCCGATCCCGAAGATCGCGCTTTTGCCGCTGTTTGTGATCTGGTTCGGCATTGATGAAGGGTCCAAATATGCGCTGATCGCCTTTGGCACCTTTACGCCCACCGTCGTGGCCACCTATGGCGCGGTGGACAATGTCGACCGCTCGCTGATCCGCATGGGGCAGAGTTTCAACCTGTCGTGGCTGTCGATTGTCCGCAAGATCGTGCTGCCGGGGGCGATGCCCGGTATCCTGTCCGGCCTGCGCATCAGCCTGGCGATTGCCATCATCCTGCTGGTGGCCGCTGAAATGCTGGGGGCGGAGCATGGCATTGGTGCGTATATTCTGGAGGCCGGGTCGCTCTATGATCTGGAGCGGCTGTTTGCCGGTGTGGCGATCCTGTCGGTGCTGGGGGTGCTGGTCAGCAGCCTGATCGGGCTGATCGAACGCCACCTGCTGCGCTGGCGCAGCTGAGCGCGACCGAGTCGCGCATGTGACCCGCCCCTGCCTGTCGCAATCGCATAGAATCGAGGCCAATGGCGCCAAAACGCGCCAATAATCTCAAAAGCGCGGCAATCTGCGCCTCACAAAGCCCATGCCGGCAATTGCACCCGCGCGCGACCTGATTTACACGGGGGCCATATGAATGGCTGTTGTCCTTGCGGGCTGCCGGTCTGTCAGACCAGTTCTGACCCAAGATGACCGCCCGCCGCATCCTCACCGGGCAGCAGCACCCCGTCCATCAGGTGCAGCGCCGACCGCTCACCCAAGTTTCCGATATCGCTGAAAAAAGGTTGTGGAATATGGCAGAAAATTCGACCCCCGACATTTTGTATACCATCGTAGACGAAGCCCCCGAGCTGGCCAGCGCCTCTCTGTTGCCGATCATCCGCAGCTTTGCGAATGCGGCGGGCGTCTCCGTCGGGACCAAGGACATTTCGCTGGCGGGCCGCATCCTTGCGACCTTCCCCGAAGCGCTGAGCGACACCCAGCGTCAGAGCAACGATCTGGCCGAACTGGGCGAACTGGTGAAGACCCCCGAAGCCAATGTCATCAAGCTGCCGAATATCTCCGCCTCGGTGCCGCAGCTGACCGCCGCGATTGCCGAGTTGCAGGCGCAGGGGTTCGACATCCCCGACTATCCGGCGGACCCGGTGACCGATGCGCAAAAAGAGATCCGCGCGCGCTATGACACCATCAAGGGCTCGGCTGTGAACCCGGTGCTGCGCGAAGGCAACTCGGACCGTCGCGCTGCCCGCGCAGTGAAGAACTTTGCCCAGAACAACCCGCATTCGATGGGCAAATGGTCCGCTGACAGCAAGACCAAAGTCTCCTCGATGCCGGGCAATGATTTCTACGCCAACGAAGTCTCCGCCACCATTTCCGCCGCGCAGGCCGGGACCGCGAAGATCGAGTTTGTCGGCAAGGACGGCGCCGTTACCGTGCTGAAGGACAGCTGGCCGCTGGAAGAGGGCACCGTTGCCGATGCAACCTTCATGTCGGCCAAGGCGCTGTCGTCCTTCCTGACGGATGCGATTGAAGACACCAAATCCGATGGCACCATGTTCTCGCTGCACATGAAAGCCACCATGATGAAGGTCTCCGACCCGATCATCTTTGGCCACGCGGTGAAGGCATGGCTGGGTCCGGTCTGGGACAAATTCGGCGCTGAAATCGAAGCGGCTGGCGGCTCGGCGAACTCGGGCCTTGGTGCGGTTCTGGCAACCATCGACGGCCTGCCCAATGGCGATGCGATCAAGGCAGAGATCGCCGCGCTGGACCGTCCGTCCATGTATATGGTGGACAGCGACAAGGGCATCACCAACCTGCATGTGCCCTCCGATGTGATCATTGACGCCTCCATGCCTGCGGTGATCCGTGCCGGCGGCAAGGGCTGGGACGAAGCGGGCAACAAGGGCGACACCAACTGCGTGATCCCCGACCGCTGCTATTCCACCGTCTATGACGAGAGCATCAATTTCTTCAAAGCCAACGGCGCGCTCGACGTGACCACCGCAGGCTCCGTCGCCAACGTCGGTCTGATGGCGCAGAAGGCAGAGGAATACGGCTCGCACCCGACCACCTTCGAAGCGGCCGCAGATGGCACCATCCGTATCGTGCTGGCAAATGGCGAGACGCTGCATTCGCACGAGGTCGAGGCCGGTGATATCTGGCGCGCCTGCACCGTGAAAAAGGCCCCGATCGAAAACTGGATCCAGCTGGCGATGGACCGTCAGCGGCTGACCGGTTCCGAGGCGATTTTCTGGCTGGACGCCAACCGCGCCCATGACGCCGAGCTGATCAAATACGTGCAGCCCGTGCTGAACGCAGCTGGCGTGGCCGATAAGTTCCAGATCATGGCACCGCGCGAAGCCACCCGCCAGAGCCTTGAAACCATCACCGCAGGCAAGGACAGCATCGCCATCACCGGCAACGTGCTGCGCGACTATCTGACCGACCTGTTCCCGATCCTGGAGCTGGGCACCTCGGCCAAGATGCTGTCGATCGTGAAGCTGATGAACGGTGGCGGGTTGTTTGAAACCGGGGCCGGCGGCTCTGCGCCCAAGCACGTGCAGCAGCTGGTTGAAGAAAACCACCTGCGCTGGGACTCGATGGGCGAATTCTGTGCTCTGGGTGAATCGCTGAACTTCCTCGCCGACAGCAAGGGCAACGCCAAGGCTGGCGTACTGGGTGCCGCTGCCGAGGCGGCGACGCAGGGCATTCTGGATCACAACCGCTCGCCCTCGCGCAAGGTGGGTGAGCCGGACAACCGCGCCAGCCACTACTGGTTTGCCCGCTACTGGGCCGAAGCGCTGGCCGCGCAGGGGGATGACGCCGAACTGGCCGCGCATTTCGCGCCCATCGCCGCAGAGCTGGCGGCCAAGGAAGAGCAGATCCTGTCGGAGCTGGCCGAGGTTCAGGGCAAGGCGGTTGATCTGGGCGGCTATTTCCACACCGATCCGGTGAAAACCGCCGCCGTCATGCGCCCCAGCGCCACGCTGAACGGCATTATCGGCTGATCACGCATCGGCGTGTTCGGGCGACATGCTGCCCCTAGACCATAGAAAACGCCCGGAGTGTTCCGGGCGTTTTTTTCGTTCAGACTGCAAAGCCTCGGGGGAACGTGTCAGGGCGGATCAGCCGACCATGTCCAGCGCTTCGACCGGGTCGTCGCGTTTGGATCTCGCCGCCTCGACCAGCGCGCGAAAGAGGTTCAGATGGGCGGGCTGGTAGAACAGATGCTCAGGATGCCACTGCACCCCGACTGCAAACCGACGGCCCGGATCCTCGATCGCCTGCACCATGCCGGACTGATCGCGCCCGGTGACGCGCAGCCCCTGCCCGAGGCTGCTGACCGACTGGCTGTGCAGCGCGTTGACCTTCAGCTCAGGCACCCCGAGGATACGCCGCAGTGTGCTGTTGTTGGTGATCGTGACCTTCTTGCGGGGGAGCACTGTCTTATAGTTTTCCAACCCGTAAAAGGCATAGGCATCCTGATGGAGCTCGCCCCCGCGCGCCACATTCAGCATCTGCGCCCCGCGACAGATCCCCAGAAGCGGAACATCCCGTTGGGTTGCCTGCCGCACGATATCAGCCTCAAGCGCGTCGCGCTCGGCGTCCAGACGGACCTCCGGCATGATCTGCCCCTTGTAGAGCGTTGGGGCAATGTCGTCTCCGCCACCGATGACCACACCATCCACCTGCGCCAGATCGGCGGCGCGGCCGCTTTGCCAGCGCACGGCGCGGCCACCGGCCAGCCAGATGTTCAGGGCCATCAGCGGAAAGATCCGCCAGCCGCTGCGGCGCGAGACGGTGACTGCAATAACCGGTTTCATGCGGCGTCTCCTCGTGCTGCGGTGTTCAGGACGTCGGCCGCGTGTTTGGCCCATTCGCGGTTCAGCAGCTGTTCGCTGCGCGGGCGGCTCCGCCAGGCCTTGATCAGCTGGTCGAGCCGGCCGTCGCGGGCGATCTGTTCCAGCTCGGCCCAGCGGTTCCATTCCTGGCTGATGGACCACCCCGGCTGCCCCAGACGGCAATCCGGCAGGCGGTAGTGATAGGCCGGACGGGCGGCGGTTTTGTCATCCTCGCCCAGCGCGGCGCGCACGCGATCGGGCGCGTAATCGGCCAGCAGTGGCAGCAGATCCAGCGCGTGGTTTCTATCCGCCGCATGGTCGAGATAGAGGTCGCAGAGCGCCTCCATCGTCTTTGGCGGGTGCTCACAGAGGGCATCAATCAGCGCCGCCGGATAGGGCGCGATAAAGGGCTGCACCCGGCGCGACACGTCGATGCCCGGGCTGCGGCGCAGCACCGGATCCAGCAGAGCAAAGGCGGTAAGCACCGGGACGATGTGATCCGCCGTCATATCCGCTACTTCGACATTCAGATGTACGCCAAAGCCGTTCAGCACACCGTCCTGGGTGCCCGTGGCCCCCGCCTCTGCCAGTTTTGAACACAGCCGGTCCAGCTGCGGCAGCTGCGATTGCGCCAGCGGCGGGGTCACGATTTCAACAGGGATTAGCGGCTCTGCGAGGGAGAACAGCGCCTTGCCCAGCCCGTGGACTTCGGTCCGGTAGCGGCTGTCCAGATAGACCTCGACATCGCCCAGCCGGGTGTTCTTGACGTGCGGTTTCGGGCCGTCGGTGTCATCCTGCGCATGGATGTCGCCGCCAAGTTCGCGCTGGACGATGCCCTGCGCCTCGGCGGCGGAGAGGCCACCGAACTCGATCTCGACGCCGACCTTGCGATCATCGGCGGCGGTGGGGGCCCCAGACATCTGCGGCAGCGATTTCACAGCGTCCTGCGCATCCGCGCGTCCCGCCGACCGGCCGTCAAGGGGAGAGGCAAAACCCGCCTCGGTACTCAGATCACTTTCCAACATAATGGGCTCCGTGCTCGCTCACAGACCCAACGTCACCGATGCAAAAATGTTCCACCCCTGCGGGCGCGGGCAGGATCCTCTCACGTTTTTTACGCTGCTTTGTTGATCGGGCGATCGGTCGAAATCCGCCGCGGGCAAGACAGGCCCCGTCGGATTAGCAGTCAGATCAACAGCATCCAGAGGCCGACAGCCGCCAGCAGCAGGGCAAACCCCCGGTTCATCCGGCGCGCCCGATCATCGCGGAAGATCCATCGTGCAAGCCCCTCGCCGATCCATGTCCAGATCGAAAACGCCACCAGATTGTTCAGCGTGAAGATCAGCGTGATGATCATGACCAGCCCCAGCTGTCCCGAAAAAAGAAGGGACGCTGCATCATCGGCGGTGCGCGCAGGATCAGCGGGCGCCAGAAACTGGCTGAACATCACCGCAATGATCACATAGGCCTTCGGGTTCAGCAGCAGCAACACCACACCATCACCAAAGCGCGCCGGTCGCGCCTGTGCCCCTGAGGCCGCCCCGTCGGCGCCCCACATGCCCCAGGCCAGCCACAGGACATAGGCCGCCCCGGCCAGCGTCAGCCATCGAAACGCCTCCTGCGAGACCGCCTGAGCCAGCAGGGCGCTGGATCCGATCAAGAGGGTCACCAGCGCCGTGGCGATGTGATAGCCGGCCGTGGCCGGGATCGTGGCGCGCATCCCAAATCGCGCGCCGTTGGCGGCAAAGAACAGATTGCCCGGTCCCGGGCTATAGGCCAGCGGGAACAGAAACACGAGCAGGGCAAGCGTCGTCTCAAGGGTCATATCAGCCTCACATGGCAATGCTGATCCTGACCTAATTGCACCGGCCATGGGTCGCGACCCGGATCCTGCGCATAATATTGCGGTCTGCGGGAACACTCCGCCCGGCTGCGGCGTTCTTCCCCTGTCTCCCGGCGGCCAGAGCCCTGGCGGGGAGGCTCAGCCCAGATAGGTCAATCAATCGGAGAGCCGCTATGCCATCCATCTATGACGCCATCAAACAGGACCACGACGCCCACCGCGAGTTGCTCGCCTCGATCGAGGACAGCAAGGTTGAGGCACGCGGCGCCCTCTGGAAACGCTTCTACGAGGATGTGAAAAGCCACGCCGCCGCCGAGGAAGAAACCTTCTACTCAAAGCTGATCAGCCAGACCTGGGGTCAGGATGCGGCCCGCCATTCCGTGCATGAGCACCAGCAGCTCGACGATCTGATGGAAGAGCTCAACGTGATGAAAATGTCCTCCGACCTGTGGATGAGCAAGTTCCAGCAGCTGAAGCACGACTACGAACACCACATGGAGGAAGAGGAAAACGAGGTGTTTACCCGGGCCAAGGAGATCATCTCCGATGAGGAGATCGAAGGCTATGGCACACGTTTCCAGAAGCGCAAGGAAGAGGAACGCGGCCTGATTGACGAAAAACGCGAGGACAGCCTCGAAGACTGACGGCAGCGATCCCGGGCAGCCCGGCGTCAAGCCCGACGTCCAGCCCGGTGCAGGGAGGCAGATCCGGGCGGGGACCTCTCGGCGCCGCGCGCATCATACCGCCGACAAGAGAGAGTCGGCCGCCGCGCGGCTCTCTGTGTTGTCTATCCATGAGAGCCTGCGGGTCGGCGGGCAGGACCGCCTCGGCCTTCAGCGGCGATCAGAGCTGTCGCGCAATCGACAGCGTTGCCATGGCGGGCAGCGTCAACAGCTCTTTCGCCTGCGCAACCCGCGCCTGCGTGTAGTACCCCGGCTCGTGCAGGATATTGATGGTCGCGGCCAGTTCCCCCTCCAGCAGAACCGGCAGGTTGATCACCGCGCCACAGCCCAGCGCGCCGATCAGCTCGGCGTCGGGAAACACCGCGTCGATCTCTTCCAGCGTATTCGCAACGAAACTGCGGTGCTGACCGTGGACGATATCGAACCAGCTGTTCATCTCGATCGGTTTGGTGCCGGAGGTCGGGTAATTCACACTGTCGTCGGTATAGGTGCGACAGGCCAGCATCGCGCCCATATCCACCGTCATCACTGTGAACAGCTTTGCCCCAACGGTGGCCTTGGTCAGCGCGCAGAGTGCATCGTACGCAGCCTCGGCCGTTGTGGCGGCGGCCAGCGCGTTGGTGAAATGGCGCAGCGCCTCGGCGGAGGCATCGTCTGTTCGGCGGCTGCGCATGTTATCGTCGGGCATCGGGTCTGTCCTTTGGCATGGGGTCGGGTCTGCTGTCCTGATTGATGGTCAGTCCAGCAGCTGTCACACGGTCAGCTCCGCGCCACCGCTGGCGGCATAGAGCGCCTGAGTATAGGGATCGCGAAAGGCGCCGTCATGCAGCGCCTCTGCCGGGGCGATCTCGACAATGCGCCCCTTGTTCATCACCGCCATACGGTCACACATGAAGCTGACAACCGGCAGGTTATGGGTGACCATCAGATAGGTCAGCCCCTGCGCATGGCGCAGCGCCTTCAGCAGGTTCAGGATCTCCGCCTGCACCGAAACATCCAGCGCCGAGGTCGGCTCATCCAGGAGCATCACCTTGGGCTCCAGCATCAGCGCCCGCGCAATCGCGACCCGCTGGCGCTGCCCACCGGACAGTTGATGCGGATAGCGAAAGCGGAACCGCTGGTCGAGGCCGACAGCGGCCAGTATCTCTGCCACGCGGGCGTCGCGCGCGCCGATGCCATGCACCCGCAGGGGCTCCCGGAGCACCCAGTCGACCGGTTTGCGCGGGTGCAATGAGCCGTAGGGATCCTGAAACACCATCTGGCAGCTTCGCGAAAACGCGCGATCAATCCCGTGGCTGCGCGGCTGACCCAGAACCGAGATCTCGCCGGTCCAGTCAGGCGCAAGCCCGGCAATCGCCTTCAGCACGGTGGATTTGCCAGATCCGCTTTCGCCGACCAGCGCAAAGCTCTCCCCCTCGGCCACATCCAGGGTGACGCCCTGCACCACCCTCGTGTCGCCGTAGGAAATATCGAGGTTTCTCAGAGATATCGCTGTCATGTGCCACTCCAGCTTGACCGGTCGAGCACAGGCAGCGTGTCGCGGGTTTCCTTCATCCGGGGCACCGCTGCCAGCAGACCTTGGGTATAGGGGTGGCTGGCCTTGTGCAGATCGGCAGCGGCGCAGCTTTCGACCACGCGGCCTGCATTCATCACCATGATCCGGTCGCAATAGCGCGCCACCAGATTGAGATCATGGCTGATCAGGATCAAGCCCATGCCCTTGTCCCGCACCAGATCGTCAATCAGATCCAGCACCTGCGCCTGTACCGAGACATCCAGCGCCGAGGTCGGTTCATCCGCGATCAGCAGATCCGGGCGCGGGATCAGCATCATCGCGATCATCACCCGCTGCCCCATGCCGCCCGAGACCTGATGCGGATACATCTGCGCCACCAGTTCGGGGTCGTTGATGCGCACCGCCTCCAGCATCTCCAGCACGCGGGCGCGGGTGTCGCGGCGGCTGAGACGTTCGTGGACATCCAGCGCCTCGGCGATCTGTGCGCCGATGGTCATCACCGGATTGAGCGAGAATTTCGGATCCTGCATGATCATTGAAATCCGCGCGCCGCGGATATTGCGCATCTGGCGTTCGCTGAGTGTTTGCAGCTCCTGCCCCTCCAGCGCCAGCCGGTCCGCCGTCATCTGGCCCGGGCGGCGGATCAGCCGCAGGATCGCACGGCCGGTCATGGATTTGCCCGATCCGCTCTCGCCGACGATACCGAGGCGTTCGCGGCCCAATGTGAAGCTCAGCCCCTTGACCACCTCTACCCGCCCCTGGGGTGTCGGGAAGCTGACGCGGAGGTTGTCGACCTCCAGCAGGGGTGTGGACGTGGATTGGCTCATGACTTGCCCCCCTGTTTGGGGTCCAGCACATCGCGCAACCCGTCACCAAGAAAACAGAAGCCGAGGCTGACAACGATGATGGCAATGCCGGGCATGGTCGCCACCCACCATTGGTCCAGAATGAACACCCGCCCGCGCGAGATCATCGCGCCCCATTCCGGCAGCGGCGGCTGCGCGCCCAGACCCAGAAACCCAAGACCCGCTGCCGTCAGGATGATCCCGGCCATATCCAGCGTCACCCGCACGATCATCGAGGAGGTACAGAGCGGCAGCACGTGGTGCAGGATGACCCGGCTGTGCGAGGCCCCCAGCAGGCGCGTCGCGGCGATGAATTCAGCGTTGCGGAAGGTCAGCGTTTCGGCCCGTGCGATGCGGGCATAGGCAGGCCATGCGGTGATCGCGATGGCGATGATCGCGTTTTCGATCCCCGGCCCCAAGGCGGCAACAAAGGCCAGCGCCAGGATCAGCTTGGGCATCGACAGGAAGACGTCCGTTATCCCCATCAGGATCCGGTCGATCCAGCCGCCGAAGTAGCCCGAAATCGCCCCGATGATCAGCCCCAGCGGCGCCGAGATCACCGCCACCAGCGCCACGATCATCAGCGTGATGCGCGCGCCGTAAACCACGCGGGAGAAGATATCGCGCCCCAGCTCATCCGTGCCCATCCAATTGGCCCAGGAGGGCGGCAACAGACGGGAGGACAGGTCCTGCCCCACCGGGCTATGCGGCGCGATCCAGGGCGCCAGCGCGGCTGCAAGAATGAGGATCGTGATGATCAGTGCCCCCAGCACCGCCAGCGGGTTGCGCATCAGCGCAAGGATCATGCGATAGGCGCGCCCTGCGGTGGCCTGGGTCCGTGTGGTGGGGGAGTCGTCCAGCAACCAGTCGCGGCTCAGCATCACAGGCTCCTTGGATCAAGAACCCGGTACAGCACATCCGAGATCTTGTTGATGAAGATGAAGACCGCGCCAATCACCAGCGTCGAGCCAAGCACGGCATTCATATCCGCATTGAGCAGCGCCACGGTGAGGTAATTGCCGATGCCGGGCCAGCTGAACACCGTCTCAATCATCACCGACCCTTCCAGCAGAGCGGCATAGGAGAGGCCGATTACGGTGATCAGCGGCACCCGGATCGGTTTGAACCCATGCACCCAGATCACTTTCCATTCCGGCACGCCTTTGACGCGGGCGGTGGTGATGAACTCCTGACTGAGCTGGTCCAGCATGAAGCTGCGGGTCATACGCGCGATATAGGCGAGGCTGAAAAACCCGAGGATGGCCGCAGGCAGCACCAGATGCGAGAGCGCGTTCCAGAACACCTCGGTGTCGCCGACCAGCAGACTGTCCACTAGCAGCAGGCCGGTGACCGGCTCGATCAGCCCATCATAGAAGATATCGACCCGCCCCGGTCCCGCGACCCAGCCCAGACCCGCATAAAACACCGCCAGACCAACCAGCCCCAGCCAGAAGGCGGGCACCGAATAGCCCAGCAGCGCAAAGACGCGGATGATCTGATCGACCCAGGTGCCCTGTCGGGCGGCGGCCCAGACGCCCATGGGCACGCCCATCATCACACCAATCAGTATGCCCAGCGTGGCCATCTCCAGCGTGGCGGGAAACACCCGCGCGAGGTCGGACACGACGGGCCGGTTGGTGGAGACGGAACGCCCCAGATCGCCCTGAAACACATCGCCCACATAGGATAGGAACTGGATCACCAGCGGCCGGTCCAGCCCCATGGCAACCCGCGCCGCGTCATATTGGTCCTGTGTGGCGCGGTCGCCGACCACGGACAGAACCGGATCAATCGGCACCACACGGCCAATGAAAAACGTGATCGCCAGAAGCCCGAGAAAGGTCAGCGTCGACACGATGGCAAAACCGGCAAGCCCCTGCCCCCAGCGCAGAATTGCGCGCCGTCTCTGTGCTGCTCTGGTCAAGATATCCTGCCCTCCACATGGTCGATCCGCACCGCATCCGATCGGCGGACGGTCGGCGCGACACCATCAGGAATAAATATTATTTTTCTCGATAGCAAAATTTTTTTGCTTCACAATAATTTTTTTCCTAAGCTGCCCGAAGCAAGCCCAAACCGAGAGCCACCGATGACCCCTGCCAGCCCTGCCGCCAAACCCGCCAAGACCCGCAGCAGCACGGGGCCGATGCTGGGCGCGCTGATCCGCAAGCGGCGCAAGCAGATGGGGCTGACGCTTCAGGCGCTTGGTGATACCGCCGGGGTGTCGGTGGGCTATCTGAGCCAGGTGGAGCGCGACAACGCCACCCCGACGCTGGGCACGCTGGCGCAGATTGCCGCTGCGCTGGAGGTGGGGCTGGAGTATTTCATCGCCACGCCCAAGCCGTCGGATGCGCTGACCCGGGCGGCAACGCGCACGCAGTTTTCACTGGCGGGATCGTCACTCACCTATGAGGCGCTCGGCGCGCAGTTTCCGGGTGCGGAGCTGTCCAGCTACATCCTGCATGTCCCGCCCGGATACGTCTCCGAAGAGGTCAGCCACGAGGGCGAAGAGATGCTTTATGTGCTGGAGGGCGAGATCGACCAGTCGCTGGACGGGCAGGTGTTCCGCCTTACCGCCGGCGACAGCCTGCATTACAGCGGCCTTACCTCACATTCCTGGAGCAATCCGACCGAACAGCCCGCGCGGCTGTTGTGGACCGGCACGCTCAGCGTTTTGCACAGCAAGAATACCCCCAACCTGCCGTGACCGGGATCGCTCCCCAGTGGGCAGAGCCGATGCGGCAGACAACAAGACATCAAAACAGGGAGACTGACATGAACCTCGTGAAATCCGCCTTGCTGGCCAGCGTGATGGCCCTGCCCCTGGCGAGCGGCGCTGTTGCAGATACGCCCGCCAATGCGCTGATCGTGGCGCAGAACATCGACGATATCGTCGCCATTGACCCCGCACAGGCCTATGAGTTCACCTCGGGCGAGCTGGTGACCAACCTCTACGACCGGCTGGTGCAATATGACGCCGAGGATCCCACCGTTCTGGCGCCGGGCCTTGCCAGCGCCTGGGACATCGACGCGGCAGCCAAGACCATCCGCTTTTCTCTGCGCGATGATGCGGTGTTCCACTCGGGCAATCCGGTGCGCAGCGAGGACGTGGTGTTCTCGCTTGCCCGGGTGATCAAGCTGAACCTGACCCCCGCCTTTATTCTGGCGCAGCTGGGCTGGACGGCGGAGAATGTCGATCAGATGGTCACCGCAGATGGCAATAGCATCACCATCAAATACGAAGGCGATTTCTCACCCGCCTTTGTCATGAACGTACTGGCCGCCCGCCCCGCCTCGGTGGTGGACAAAGAGGTGGTGATGGCCAATGCCGTGGACGGCGACATGGGCAATGGCTGGCTGAATGAAAACGCCGCAGGCTCCGGCCCGTTCAAGCTGCAGGGCTACCGCCCGGCGCAGATGGTGCGGCTGGCGGCAAACCCCGCCTATTTCAAAGGCGCGCCGAAGATGGAGAGCGTCATCATCCGCCATGTGGCCGAGGCGGCGACGCAGGAACTGCTGCTGGAATCCGGCGATATCGACATGGCCCGCAACCTGACGCCCGATCAGATCCGCGGCTTTGACAGCGACGCCATCAAGGTGGAGACCTACCCGCAGGCCGCGGTGCATTTCCTGTCCTTCAACCAGAAAACCGACAGTCTGACCGATCCGGCTGTCTGGGAGGCCGCGCGCTATCTGGTGGATTACAAGGGGATGACCGATACCATCATCAACGGCCAGATGGAGATCCATCAGGCGTTCTGGCCCAAGGGCTTTCCCGGCTCCTACGATGAGACCCCGTTCGGCTATGACCCGGAGCGGGCCAAGTCCATCCTCAGCGACGCGGGGATCAAATCCCCGATCACCGTCTCGCTGGATGTGATCAACGCAGCCCCCTTTACCGATATGGCGCAGTCCCTACAGGCCAGCTTTGCCGACGCGGGGATCAACTTTGAAATCCTCCCCGGCACCGGCAGCCAGGTGATCACCAAATATCGCGAGCGCAGCCATGAGGCGATGCTGCTCTACTGGGGCCCGGATTTCATGGACCCGCATTCCAACGCCAAGGCCTTTGCCTATAATTCCGACAACTCGGACGACAGCTATGCGGCGACCACCACCTGGCGCAACGCCTGGGCTGTGCCGGAGGAGATGAACGCCAAGACCAAGGCTGCCCTCACCGAGGCAGATCCTGAAAAACGGCTGGAGATGTACCGCGAATTGCAGGCCGAGGTACAGCAAAGCTCCCCCATCGTGATCATGTTCCAGGCGGCCTATCAGGTGGCGATGGACGCGGATGTCTCCGGCTATGTGAACGGTGCGACCTCTGATTTTGTTTTCTACCGTCTGGTGGAAAAGAACTGATCCAGGCGCCCCCTGGTGCCTAGGCCTGTCCCCTGCCTGACGGGGGCAGGCCGCTCGGGGCCGGTGCTGACATGAGCCGGCCCCCTTTTTCCAATGTCGACCGCAATCAAGACGCCCCGCCCCTCACAACCGGGCGCGCGGCAGGAGCCAGATAGATGACAACGCCCCCCTATGCAGACCGGCTGAACCGGCTGCGTCACCGCATGACAGAAACCGCCACCGATCTGGTGGTGCTAGGCCCCTCCAGCCATATGATGTGGCTGTCGGGTGTGAACCCCCATGGCGACGAACGCCCGGTGATGCTGATGGTCAGCCAGAGCCATGCGGGATTTCTGATGCCGGCGCTTAATGCTGATGCCGCGCGCACGGCAACCGACCTGCCATTTCGCTGCTGGTCGGATGACGAAGGCCCGGATGCGGCCCTTGCCACGCTGCTGAGCGACTGCGATGCCACAGCTGGCGGCCTGTCGGTGGTGCTGGATGAAACCATGCGCGCCGATTTTGCCCTGCGGGTTTTGGATGCGATGGACGCGCCCAGCCGCCGCTTTACCGATGATACAGTTGGCCTGCTGCGCGCGATGAAGGACGCCGCAGAATATGACGCGTTGAAGGCCGCGCATCTGTTGAATGATGCCGCCGTGACCGAAGCGTTCTCCCGTCTCGAAGAAGGCATGAGCGAGCTGGATGTGCAGGCCATCCTGCATGAATATTACAAGGCCCATGGCGCCAGCGCGGAATTCACTATCGTCGGCTTTGGCGCCAATGGCGCCTTCCCGCATCACCACACCGGGGACACAAGGCTGAGCCGCGATATGGCTGTGCTGATCGACACGGGATGCCGTCTGAATGGCTACCCCTCTGACATGACCCGCTGCGGCTGGTTCGGCACACCGGAAACGGAATATGAGCAGGTGTTCGAAGTGGTCGAGGCCGCGGTAAAGGCAGCTGTTCAGGCGGCAAAACCCGGCGTTCGCGCCAGTGAGGTCGACCGTGCCGCCCGCGATACCATTGCCGCCGCCGGCTATGGGGCGCAATTCCTGCATCGCACCGGCCACGGGCTGGGCATCGACGTGCATGAACCGCCCTATATCACCGCGACATCGGAGGTTGAGCTGCGCGCAGGCAATGTGTTCTCGATCGAACCGGGGATTTACCTAAAGGACCGTTTTGGCGTGCGTCTGGAGGAGATCGTGATCCTGCGCGAAGATGGCGCCGAGATCCTGTCAGAGATGCCCCGCAGCATGCAGCGGCGCTGACTGATCAGGCTCCGAAAAAACGGTCGGCGCCCCGGTTTCTGGTGGCGCCGATCAGACTTCGCTCTCCAGCAGCTCGTCGATCAGGGACAGCAGTTCGATTGGTTCAAAGGGTTTGGTCAGCGAAGCCGTGGCCCCAAGATCACGTGACGTGACCAACAGATTCTCCAGCCCCGGGGCTTTGGTTGCACCGGACATTGAGATAACCGGCGGGATCTTGTGGCCCTCTCGGGCACGCCCCTGCAGGAAGGCAAGCAGGATCACGCCGCCATCCGGCACCGCACGGTTGTTTTTCTTTACGATCAGATCGGCGATTACCAGATCGAAGTCATATTCATCGTATTGAGCAATGGCCTGAGTTGCGTCCGCGCAGAAGATCGGGAAATGCCCGGCCCGCTCCAGCGAGACCTGCAACAGGTCGGCAAAAACCTCGTCGTCTTCGAGAACCAGAAGATTTGCCATCGCATTCCCTTTTCAAACGGACCAGTACCACATAACTGCGCCGAAACGCCGACCGGATTGCTGATGTTTCCCGTGCCGCATCAGTTTTAACGGCCAGCCCGGGATTGATCAATTGTGTTGGCTGCGACAATTCGTTTTGATTGCAACTGTTGGTCGGTTTGATCCGACATTGCGCCCGGACAGGCGGTAGCCTGACGGCATCGGACCGGCGATATCAGGCGGGCAGAGGCAAGGCGGAGCGTTCGAGACATGATCAGACAGGTTTGGCGCGGCGTGGCCTTGCTGGCGGTTCTTGCCATAGCCCCGCCCGTGTGGTCGCAGCAGGCCCCGGAGCCGTTCCGGATCGGTGTGCTGCCGATCCCGCCTTTCGCGCAGCTGGATCCTGATGCGCAGGCAAACGGGTTCCTGGTTGAGCTCGCCGAGGAGATCGCGGGCGAACTCGGCACCGGCATCACGCTGGTTCCGCTGTCCACCAGCCGCGAGTTCGTCGAGTCACAGGCCACCGGGCGAACCGATATGATCGCGGGCATTGCACAGCTGCCCGCACTGCGTGACACCAATGTGTTTTCCCGCAGCATTTCGCGTGAAACCCTGCGCCCGATGGTCCGTATCGCACAGGCGCAATCCCTCTCGACCACCTCGCTCAGCGGCAGGCGGGTGGGCATCGTGCCCCCGGCTGTCGGATCGGAGCAGCAGGCCTTTCTCGCGCGCAACACGGCCGTGGAGTTCGAGTCACCCGAGGCCGCAATCATGGCGCTGCTGTCAGAGCGGGTTGACGCCGTGCTGATCCCGGAGCCCGTCGCTTTCAACATCGCGAAACTGGCGTCCGTTGATGGCCGGGTCAGCTTCCTGAATCCGCCCTTGCGGCAGTTCGAGAGGTTCATCGCCCTGCATCAAAGCCGTGCCGACCTGCTGCCTGACATCGAAGCCGCGCTGGACCGGATCGAAGGCGACCGTCGACTAGATAATCTGCTGCGCAAGTATTTTCTGGACATTCCACTGCCCGCCCCCGAGGTGCTTCGCGTCGGCGTGCGCCACGCGCCGCCCTATCAGGTGATCGAACCGGATGGCAGCTTTTCGGGTTTTGGCATCGAGACCCTACGCGATCTGGCAGGGCGCACCGGGCTGAAACTGGCATTCCACAGCATCAGCGACGACGACTGGCGGCGTGGGCCGCAGTCGGACACCTACGATATCCTGCCCGCCGCCAGCATCACGACCGAACGTTCTGCAAGGATGGATTTTGCCCATCCCATCCTGGCCACGGATCAATCCGTATTTACCCGTCCGGCGGATGCCGCAGAGCTGAGGCGGCCCGAGGATTTGCAAGGGCGCCGCATCGGCCTGCGCTCAGACAACGCAGCCGCGATCGCGCTGGCAACCGCCAATGGCTGGACCATCGTTGCGATGGCAGAGGCCAGGGACCTGCTGGCGGCGTTGCAGGATCGGCGGATCGACGCGGTGATCTATCAATCTGACACCCTGCCCCTGGCGGCGGCGCGATGGGGCGATCCTGAGAGCATAACCGAGGCGCTCCCCGCGCTGCTGACCACGGAACGCGCTGCCGCGCTGCGCTTTGGTCTGGGCGAAATCCGCGACAAGCTGGATCTGGCCCTGCCGCAATATCTGGTGTCCGCCGATTACGCCGAGCTGCGCCGCCAGTATTTTGAACCGGCAGTGTTCTGGACCTCGGACCGGCTTGCGCTGCTGGGCTATGGCCTTGTGGGCGGTGTTCTGGGCCTGCTGGGTATTCTTGGCACCGGCCAATTGCGCGCCCGACGCCGTACCGCCGCTGAAAAGGCCAGACAAGCCGCCGAGGTGGCCGAGATCCGCGACGAGCTGGAAACCGTGCTGAATGCCGCCACCAGCGGTATAGTCGCACTGGATCGCGACGGCCAGATCATTCGCATCAACCGCCGCGCCCGTCGCATGTTGGGGGGTGTCTCGCAACCGGTGCCATTCGCCTGGCCGCAGGATATCTATTTTCTCGACAGTGAAAGCAACACCCCGCTTGAAGACAGCGCCGACCCGATCCGCCGCGCCCGCTCAGGCCATGTGTTGACCGGCGAAACCCATCTGCTGCGCCGCCACGCCGACAGCGAGGACTATCGCTATGTCCGCGTCACAAGCGCCGTTCTGGACAATGAGGAACACGGTATCTCGCTGGTTCTGGTGATCGACGATATTTCCCGCGAAGAACGCAACCGACTGGCAAGCGAACGCAAGAATCGGCTGGATGCCCTCGGCCAGCTCACCGGCGGGATCGCCCATGATTTCAACAATCTGCTGGCCTCCATGCTCTACGCCGTGGAACTGGCGCGCAACTCCGAGACGCCGGACAGCAGGGCGCGGTTTCTCAACGTTGCAGCTGGCGCAATCGACAAGGGCCGCGCGCTCACAGCTCGGCTGCTGGCTTTTGCCAAACGTCAGCCGGGGCTTGCCATGGCCAAACCTGTCGATGAGGTTTTTGCAGATTTCGAGGAGCTGATCGGCTCCATGATCGAGGAACGGATCCAGCTCGCCTGCGATCCGGTTGACCCCGGATTGCGGGTCTATTGTGATCCGGCCCAGCTGGAAACGGCACTGATGAATCTGGTGCTGAACAGCCGGGATGCGATACTGCACAGCGGTCGCGGTGACAGGATCACCCTGACGGCCCGCGCGGTGCTCTCGACCGACGACGACCTAGACGCAGACCAGCGCGATCATGACAACAGCGCCGCACCCGGCTCAGAACCCGGCATCTATCGCTACGTGGAACTGTCGGTCACCGACAATGGCCCCGGCATGGACGAGGCAACGGTTGCCCGCTGCACCGACCCGTTCTTCACCACTAAAGGCAGCGTTGCGGGTACCGGGCTGGGCCTGTCGATGGTCTACGGCTTTGCCCGCAATGCCAATGGTGATCTCAGGATCTATTCCGAACCCGGCATCGGCACCACCGTGCAAATGATCCTGCCGCGCGGGACCGAACAGGGCGAGCGTGAAGCGCCCGTCAGCGACGGGGCGGCGATCCGCGGCAATGGCGAGACCATTCTTCTGGCGGAGGACGAACCCGAGCTGCTGTCGATGATGAGCGGCGTGCTGGAGGAGCTTGGCTATCAGGTGCTTGCGACGTCATCGGCGCAGCAGGCGCTGGATCTAGCAGGGCGTGAGGCGTCTATTGATCTGCTGCTGACCGATGTGGTGATGCCGGGCTCCATCAGTGGTTTTGAACTGGCCCGCTGCATCCGCGCCCTGCGACCGGGCGTCCCGGTTGTCTACACGTCGGGCTACATCGGTTTCACCGCCGCCGAGATGGGCCCGGTTGAGGCCCCGCTCCTGCAGAAACCTTCGCACCCGCACGATCTGGCAGCCACCGTGGCAGCCGCACTGGGGCGGGGCGCCACCGCCTGAGTGCCCGCGCCAGCTAAGCACCACCCGGCGCTCGATCCCGACACGCATAGGTCTGTCATAAGCTGAGGCAGGCAACCACCGCTGCCTGCCTCATTGGATCGCAGTTGATCTACATTTGCCGCGCCTGATCTGGCCGCTCATGCCCGTGGCGTTGAGCTGGCGCTAGGCCCGGGCGGCGACAGCGCCCGGTTCCGGCCGCGCGGCGGCTTCTGAGGGGGCCATCGACGGGCGCACCCATCTGAGCCGCAGCGCGTTGGTCAGGACAAAAACGCTCGACAAGGCCATCGCCCCGGCGGCCAGCACCGGCGACAGAAGCGGTCCACCGAACGGGTAGAGCACCCCCGCTGCAACCGGGATCAGCAGGGTGTTATAGCCAAACGCCCAGAACAGGTTCTGACGAATATTCTTCATGGTCCGCTGCGACAGGTTGAACGCATTCACGACCCCGGTCAGATCGCCCGACATCAGGACAACATCGGCAGCTTCGATGGCGACATCGGTGCCAGTGCCAATGGCGATGCCAACATCGGCGGCAGCCAGGGCGGGCGCGTCGTTTATCCCATCGCCGACAAAGGCCAGTTTGCCGCTCCCCATGCGCAGATCGTCCAGCGCCGCAACCTTGCCCTCGGGCAGAACCTCGGCCACCACATGATCAATCCCGAGATCCGCAGCGATCGCTTTTGCGGTGACCTCATTGTCGCCGGTGATCATCGCCACCTTCAGCCCAAGCCGGTGAAGCTTCGCGATGGCCTGCGGGGTGGTGGGCTTTACTGGGTCGGCCACTGCGATCACGGCGGCAATCTTGCCGTCGATGGCGGCAAAGAGCGGTGTTTTCCCCTTGCCCGCCAGCGCCCTGCCCTGCTCGGCGAGGGCGCCAAGTTCCACGCCGTCCCGGACCATCAGCCTGTCGGCACCAACAAGCACCTGATGCCCGTCAACCTCCGCCCTCACCCCATAGCCGGTGATGGACTGAAAGGATGTCGTTGCAGGTATCTGAAGCCCGCGCGACTGGGCGGCTTGCACGATGGCCTCGGCGATCGGGTGTTCGGAGTGCTGCTCCACTGCGGCAACCAGCGCCAGCACATCGGTTTCCTGTCGGCCCTCCGCCAGTCTCAGATCCGTAAGCGCCGGTTTCCCCGCTGTCAGCGTGCCGGTCTTGTCCAGCGCCACAACGGTGGTTTCCTGCAGCATTTGCAGCGCATCGCCCTTGCGGAACAGGACACCCAGTTCTGCGGCGCGCCCGGTGCCAACCATGATCGAGGTTGGCGTGGCCAGCCCCATCGCGCAGGGGCAGGCGATGATCAGCACCGCAACACCCGCAACCAGAGCCAGGCTCAACGCCGGATCCGGCCCGAACAGGAACCAGATCGCAACCGTCAGCGCCGCAACCGCGATGACAGCAGGGACGAACCAATGTGTGATCCGATCCACAAGTCCCTGAATAGGCAATTTCGCACCCTGCGCCTGTTCCACCATGCGGATGATCTGGGCCAGCATGGTGTCGCTGCCGACCTTCTCGGCCCGGAACGTCAGCGCACCTGTGCCATTGACGGTCGCACCGACGACCTGCGCGCCCTCGGTCTTTTCAACCGGGACCGGTTCGCCGGTGATCATGCTTTCGTCGACATAGGAGGCCCCGCTGAGCACAACCCCGTCCACGGCGATCTTTTCCCCGGGGCGCACATGCACGGTATCGCCCGCCACGATGTCGTCGATTGGCCGTTCCACGACCCTGCCGTCACGTTCAACCCGCGCGGTTTTTGCCTGCAATCCCACAAGTTTGCGGATCGCTTCCCCGGTCCGGCCCTTGGCCCGTGCCTCCAGCAGACGACCCAGCAGGATGAGGACAACGATAACCGCCGCCGCCTCGTAATAAACATTGGCGGTGCCCGTCGGCAGGACATCGGGCGCAAATGTGGACACCAGAGAAAACCCGAAAGCGGCCGAGGTTCCCAGCGCAACAAGCGAGTTCATATCCGGTGCCCCCTTGAACAGCGCCGGGAAGCCTTTGGTATAGAACTGCAGGCCCGGTCCGATCAGCACAATCAGGGTCAATGCAAACTGGAGGTAATAGCTGGTCTGCAACCCGATGGCAGAGGAGATCAGGTGGTGCATCCCCGGAATGACATGGCTGCCCATTTCTATGATGAACACCGGCAGGGCAAGCGCCGCGGCCAACAGGGTGCGTCGTGCCAGACTGCGGATTTCCTCCGCTTTCCGGTCCTGCTGGTCAGACATCTCCGCCGATTTCACCTGCGCCGGGTAGCCCGCCTCGGTGGCGAGGGCTGCAATTTCTGCCGGGGTGATCGCCGCCGCCGCATAGCGGATCGTGGCCGTCTCTGCCGCCAGATTGACGGATGCGGTCAGCACACCATCACCGCTCTGTAATGCCCGCTCCACACGACCGACGCAGGACGCGCAGGACATATCCGCAATCTCCAGCGTGACTTCCTCGGTTACGGCGGGATAGCCTGCCCCCTCCAGAACATCGGCCAGATCCGCAGCCGTGACTTTTGCATCATGGCTGACGCGGGCGCTTTCGCTCGCCAGATTGACCGTCGCCTCCGACACACCGGGGACGGCCGCCAGCGCACGCTCAACGCGGCCCACGCAGGAGGCGCAGTTCATGCCCGTAATTTGAAATCGGGTAGTAAGATTTTCCGTCATGACAACACCAATAAACTCTATGTTGCTGCTGATGTAGGGTCTCCAGCGACTGGAAGGTCAATACCAGAGTTGCAGTTTTTCGCCCTCACCGGCAATACGCGCCAAGCGGCACTGGCCCGCCGGTGCAGACACCTTCCCCCTTAACCGCACCAGCCAAGGGTCTGGCCGGAGCGGTCTGTTCTGCTGCGGACGTGTTTCGTCATCTGACACGCAGCCAGGTCTTCATACCGGCGGCCTGATGCGAAAGCATGTGACAATGCAGCAGCCAGTCGCCCGGATTATCCGCGATAAAGGCGATTTCGCGGGTTTCCTGACGTGCCATCAGCAGCGTGTCCTTCAGCGGACCGAAACCTCCGTCTGGCAGCACCTCCTGGAAATGTGTGCCATGCAGATGGATCGCATGGGGAAAGGCGGTGTTGTTCTGGATAGGGATCCGGATGATTTCGCCTCTCTCGGCTGTCACCATCGGTTCGGCCGGCAACCCTGCCTCGCCATTGAATGTCCAGATCTGCCCGGCCGCGACCAGCTCGCGCGATGTCAGCAGTTCCCCCTTGTAACGGCCCTGGCGCAGACCGCCCATCGCGCCTCCCTCCATGACCAAAGGGACACTGCGCGCCTCTGTCAGACTGTCCAGCCGTGTGACCGGATTGTCCGGCAATGCCACAACCGCGCCGCGCGCAGCGTCGGCATGACGGCCGCTTACGTCGATCTCCTGCAACAGATAACCGGTCTCGCCTTCATGGAGAACGATCTGGACGTTCTCACCCGGTGCCGCCGAAACATCCGCGATGATATCCAGCCGTTCCGCCGGCCCCAGAACCATGATGCCGGGATCCTCGGGGGTTTGCAGCGGCATCCCGTCGCGGGCGACAATCCTGCCGGTCACGCCACGCAGCGATACCGCCATGATCCTGTCCGTCGCCACATTGACGAGCCGCAGCCTGAGGCGCTGATTTTGCTGAACCTCAGAGACCTGCGGCGTCAAGGCGGCATGGATGAAATTGCCCAGCCGCCCCGCGTGGGTCCAATCGTGCATCGCGCCGAAATCATCGGTGATCTGCGCCGTCTCGCTCAGACGCCAGTCATCAAGGACAACCACGATATCCTGGTCAATATCCGGGGCGTCGGCCTCATCGACAATCAACACGCCGTAGAGCCCCCGCGCCACCTGTTCGGTCGACTGATTGTGCGAATGATACCAATAGGTCCCCGCATCCCTCATCGGAAATTCATAGAGAAACCCATCGCCGGGCAGGACGGCATCCTGTGTCATCCCGGGCACGCCATCCATGGCATTGGGAACCCGCAGCCCATGCCAATGTACGGCTGTTGGCTGCGGCAGGCTGTTGGTCAGGCGGACCTGCAGCAGCTCGTCCTGGCGGGCACGGATGAGGGGGCCGGGCACGGTGCCATCAAACCCCCAGACTTCTGTCTCCGGGTGGTCGCCAAATTCTGGCGGCACCAGCTGCACGCGGCTTGGTCTCGCTTCAAGAAGGCGCGGCGCGGCAGCCGCAGCGCTGGTTCGTGGCCAAAGCGCCATGGCACTGGCGCCCCCCAGGAATTGTCGGCGGTTAAGGATCATACCGTCTCTCCTTCTGTCTCTGGAACTGCTGTTCGGCGCGCTCATCACGCACCGGGCTGGTCATCAAGCAGGTAGGTCGCCATGGCCCTGCGGTCCGTGTCGGTCAGGAATGCGGTTCCATATAGGACAACTTCGCCCATCGTCCCGCCAAAGACGTCGCCATCCGGCATCACCCCCGTACCAAGGGCATAGGCCAGGCTGTCGACGCTCCAACCGCGTGCCAGAAGAGATGGGGGATCAATGGCAGGCGCCTTTCCTCCCCCCGGCAAGACATCATTGCCCTTGAAACGTGCGGTGCCCGTCTTCCGCGCGCCGAGCAGATTGCGGCCCGTATGACAGGCGCCACAATGCGCGGCCCCCTCGACCAGCAGTCGACCACGTGACCAGAGATCATCCTTTCCGGCGACCGGATCTGTCCGCGGCGGTTCAAGAAACGCCAGACGCCAGAGCTTCAGCCCCCATCGCTGGTCGAAGGGAAACGCCATTTCCGGCGGCCTCGATGGCTGCGCCACCGGGGGAACGGTCTGAAATGCCGCCCAGAGATCGGCAATATCCTGATCGGAGAAATTGCCGTAGAACGGGTAGGGAAACGCCGGATAATAGGGCTGCCCCTCCGGAGACACGCCTTGGCGAACAGCCTTGGCAAAGGCGTCGACCGTCCAGCTGCCCAGCCCATGAACGCGATCCGACGTGAGGTTGGGCGCGTAGAGATCCCCGAACGGCGTTTCGATCTTCGCCCCACCCGCAAGCGCTGCGCCACCGTTGGAAAAATCTGTATGGCACGCGATACATCCCGACGCCCTTGCCAGATAGGCTCCGCGGGCGACATCGCCGTCCAGATCAAGCGCACTCGGCCTCGTGCCGATCGGCCAGGCCGCCACCGCGGCAAGCCCGGCCGACACCGTCACCGAGGCGGCAAGGAGATAACGAAACATATGTCTCCCCCTCTCACTCTTTACGAAAACGGGTGTGACAGGCCGAACAGGTTTGGCTCAGCATGGTGAAGACAGCATCGGCAGGCATCTGCTGCAGGGCCTCGGCGCTTCGCGGTCCCCCCATCGTCTGACCGCCCATCATGCCTCCTGCTCCCATCGCAGTGGCCCCCATCATCGCCCCGCTCGACATCATTCCCGTCCCCTCGGCACCGGCCATCATCAAGCCGTTCTCGGCCGCCAGAGCCAGACCTTGGGAATAGGTCTCCAATCGCAGTGCTAGATCGGCAAACCCCTCCCAATCGGCCCAAATCTCGGGTTTGGCGTCTGAGGGATGCCCGTCGGTTCCCTTGGGAAACAGCCCCGTCAGGACCTCCCCTGCGTGGGTCTGAATTGTCTGCGCCTCTTCGCGAACCACCGCAGCATCATAGGGCGTCTGCCCCTGCATCATCGGCGCCAGCAGCTTCATGCTGGCTTTCATGGCATCCATGCCATCCATTCGTTCTTTTACAACGCCTGTGGCGCCGCTATGCGCATAGGCAGCCACGGAAATGAGCGACGCCAATGCAGCGCCGGTAAGCAGTTTGGAACATGTCATCTTGTTTTCCCGATTGAGGTCCAGAATGCGCGTCACATGCGCAGGATCAGTCTTCAGGACCGGCCACGCGGCGGCGGTGGTTCAAACCCGGTGATGGCCAGCGGTCGCAGCAGCATCAACGGCAGATCAGGACGAAAGTTCCGCGGATCGGGCTGCATCGACGGCCAGCGGCCCAACAGAACCGCAACCCCACCACAAAGCGAGCTGCCATGACAATGATCCGCAGGGCGGCTACCCGCCACATCTTGATCCATGTCCTGAACCGAGACCGCGATCTGCGCCTCCCCGCTGGCACCATGGGCCTCTGCCCGATTTGCCGACAGGACAAGCGCCGCTATCAGCAGGCAGGCCGCCAGCACCACGGAGCCGATTGCCGATCTGGCCCCGGTTGCAACTCCGGCTCCGGTTTCTACTCTGGAAAAGAGGCACAAGGCTCCGTTCATCCCATTGTCGCGGCCAGGTTCAGCGGCTGAAACAAAGATGCCCGCCCCCGCCGTTGCGGTCAAGCGGGCTTGCGGCGGGGTTTTCCGCGCTGAAGTGTACCGCTTTGGTTTGGTGCGCCTCGTTTCATGACTGGTATGATGGCTGTAGGCGCTGGGACGCTATTTTACTTCGGTATTGCATCCAGTGCCTGTGCCTGAACGCGAAGATCCCCGCCGGAGCGAGGTTTAAGGTTGTGATATTTCATCGATGCGTTGGTTGCGGGAGCAGGATTTGGACACTGTTTCATTCAAGCCCGATAACTTACGACTGCGTCGCCACCCGCCATCCGTTGCAAGCGTAGTCTAATTATCTCGTACGTCCGCTGTGCGCAGAAAGCTGACTTTGCAAAGTCTCGGGGGCTGGCAGTCGGACGGCGATCCCATGCTGCACGAGCAATGAAAGGAGCAGACCTTCGCTGCAGGTGCAGCCACCAACCATCATCGAACGGAAGGGATGCGGGACAAAGCGCCTTTTCGCAGCGGCTGCGCCAATGACTGCTCTTGAACACTAGGGCTCGTCAAAGATCCAATAGTTCTTGCGTATCGGCCCTACGGGAGTGTTATTGGTCGACATGCTTCTATATATTTTTCTTGGATTTCTCATCGGGTTTGTACTTTCTCTGCGGTTTATTCGAAACCCGCGCAAAGCTCTCAACTGGGGAGTAATATTGGGTGTCGTCCCTTTGGTTTTGCTGCTGGGACCAGCCAATGCTCCTATGCAGGGCATTGGCTCGGTTCTGAACTTTGCTTTCTTCGCGCTTGGACCCATCATGCTAGTTCCATTTGTGGCAAGCAGCGCTGCACTCGGCATGGCTGGCGCTTCGATTGTGTTGTGGATCGGGCACCAGCGACTAAGGTGGGCCTCGCGGGCAACTGGGGTTGCAATCCTGGGGCTGACAGCATCAGCAACACTTTTGCCAGTCGCGCAGCGTGAATTAGCAAAGCGCCATTTAGTTGAGGATCAAGATGTTCGGGCGGCAGAAATCATCCGCGCGGATTTCACGGGCACCTTGGCAGAGCATCAGGTTGCTTTTCCAGCGAGTCCTCGCCTCCGCGTATTCGACGACTGTGCGCCGGATGTTCAAGCTGGGCTATTCGGATGCTCAACAAACCTAACCAACCCCGTTTCCGGTTTCACCAAGCCAAACGACGTACTCCTGCATGAACGTCGCGACCCTATCAATTTTCGAACCATCAGAGTTTCACCTGTAGAGCATGACTGTCGCCTAGGAAACGACTACTGCCTCACACAAGAAAAAGTGGATCATTGGTGTCGCGAAATCCGCCCAGATCAGGCCGATAGTATCTGGTGCCGCGACATGCCGACGATGCAATTTGAACTACGTAGAGATGCGACGTCTGGCCCATCTGACCGAGACGAACCGGAACTGACCGCACAATACTCTGACACTGCGCTCGGGCCTGGACGGGTCACATGTTTCTATAGCCCCGACCCGGCCGAAACTGACAGGCAAGGCGTAACCTGCCGTCTTGTTTTCGAGTTAGCGAATAGAGTAAGCGCCACCCTAGGCGTTCGCCGTGAGCAAATAACTGCAGGCGATCCGGAATTGATTAAAACGATTGAGTTGATCCCTGATTACTGGGCAAGTTTGACGGAAACTCGCTAGCGGACCTTTGTTGGGTCTGCAGCATCGGGAAATTTTGTTGGGTCTGCAGCATCGGGAAATATGGGCTCAGAGCCGCTTTGCGGCGATGCGGCGACAGGATTGGCGCGAAACTTCACCAAGATGCTTCTTCCAGACGACGCCAGGCAGCCCAAAGCGGACAAGAGGGCGCATCCGGCTCTGACGAAAGCGGACCTTCGCAGGGATTTCACCTACGACAGGTGGGCGGGACAGAGCGGACATTTTCCAAGGTTGCGAAAACCCTCAACTTGTGGCCATTTTCTTTGCACGAGTGGCGGCAGACTGACTTGAAGCGAAGGACAGGAAGCCTGAACTTATGTGTTCACTGCGAAGGTCATATGCAATTCATAGGCATCGGGTTCCGTGATGGCTCTAACTCGATAGGGCGCGGGGTGCTTGAGGAGACCTTCTACGACCGGTAGCTGGTCTGGATAAAAATTTTTGAAGATGAAACGAGAAAACGAATTCCAACACATCGAAAGGGCTACGGGGATCCTTGATGATGACGGGCCAATATGGACATGGTTCGTGGGGTGACCATCTCCGGCATTTTTGGGATCGAGTTCAAATCTGAAAGGGGCTCGAATACACAGGCGAGCCTTTAGTTCGGCCGATGGAAGCTCCTCAATGAAATCTTCTAAAGGATATAGCTCCTCACCAACTTCGAGTTCTGACTTTTCGAAGCGGACTGGGCATGGAATGTAGTAGAAGCGACTCTCTATGATCTCGGATCCGTCGAACTGCGCAGAAACTTGAATTAGCCCACCATCCATAAGCAGAATTGAAAAATCGTTGCAGCGAAGGCACTCAAGATACTCCTGCAGGTCTAGATCGTTAACCCGTCTATAAGTCCGAACGCGACTGGTGGCCCAGTTGACAGAAAAGTGGTTATTCCCTAGAGGGCGAGCGACATGGGAAGATATGTTAAGGGCAATACCTTCCTGGAGGCAATGCGCGCAAAAATCATCTAAACATCTGGAAAATGTTGTCGCACTCATCCATCGCCTCTAGGTACAATTTTTGAAAGCGCACTCAGAAAATCTTCCGGGAGGGCATCAGTGGAAAGTTCCCCCTTATTGATCTGTTCAATAATGCTAGAGAAATCGGATACGCTTCTATTGATTTCCTTTTGCTCGGCTTCAGATCGATCCCGATGAATTCTTCGCATTTTCTTGATTTCTTCGGCGTTCGGGTAACTGAACTTCAGGTGGAAACCTTCGGCAGCAATTTTTTCGAACTCAGCACTTAGCTTTTCGCTGGCGGCTCCAACACCATATACTCTTACCCAAGCGCGGGACCGAGTTATAGCCGTGAATAGCGTATTTCTCTTCTTAGCCAACTCAAGTCCAGCAAAGCACTCGTGTGAATTTAGTACATAGACCATGGCCGCCTCATTACCCTTTGCTCGGTAAATGTGGGAAACGGCTATACTATCATCAACAAATATTTCATCTCGGCTGGAATTGACACCCGCCAGATGTGACTGAATACCTCTGTTCATGAGCTCACGAAAAACTACGGAAAATTGACTTTTTGAGGTGTAGGCATTAGGTAGAATGATCAAAATATCTCGGGCGAGAAGTTCATCTGCTAGAAGGTTTTTCTCAATATCAGCGGCAACCGATTCAGCTTGTTTTTGCGCGCTTTCAAAGCTCCGAAACTGAACTGCGTCCTCTGGAGAGATAAGTGCCCTTTCAGGATCGGAGAAAAATGCAGGCGAGCACTCTGGTTTGCGCTTCAATGAAACACCTTTTCCAAGGGCAAGTTCGCCTTTTGCCGTCTCGTAACCGATCTCCTGCCAAAGTGCCGGTTCGTCAAAGATTTGAACCAAGCTTGGTGTCGATTCTGATGGGGCTTCGCGTGCAATTCCGAACCCAAGACCATGTGCAACAGTCAAAGCCCATGGTGTATTTCTGTAGCAGACAGGAAGTACGATATCTTGAGGTGGTCGATTTGGGTCCTTTCTCAACTGCACCAAAGGCTGACCTTCGCTGTCGTTGCCAAAGAGTGCTTCAGGAGAGGGCATGCTGTATTCGCCGAGGTTCTGCAGCTCGTCGTATGCCCAAACAATCCGTTTGGGTGCTTTGCATACTGAGTAGGCCATTCTAAAGAACGAAACCGGTAAGTCTTGCGCTTCATCGATCAGTATCGCGTCAAAAAGCTCGGTAGGATTGTCGAACTTCTTTAGGGCGGTCAACAACTCGGTACAGGCCCCGTCAAAGCTCTCCTTTCCATATTTTCGATCTGCGGCACTCCATGTCAGCGGCTCAACATCATGAGCTCGTGCTGCTTGAGAATAAAAGCCCGGCTCGGATCGACTGCCCCAGCAATGGAAAATGTGAATTTTTGACCAGTCTGGTTCATCTTTCTTCGTCTCATACATAAAGCGACGAACTAGATCTTTGAACTGTTGCTGTAGAGCGCGGCTATAATAAGTGACGGCAATATCCCAGTCTGGATGACGCGCGTGTAGGTAAGCGGCCTTCAAGGCTAGAACAATAGTCTTGCCTGATCCAGCTAGACCTCGAATCCGCTGTGGGCCTTCTGGGTATGCAATTGCAGACTTCTTCTGCCACGAATCTAGGTTTGCTACACCTGCTTCGATTTTCTTTAAAACTGCGCCGCGTGAATCATCCCTACCAACGTTGAGCCTTTTGTTATTAGGTTTGATAGTCGTTACGCGTTGAATCGTGGCATTAAGAGACGCCTCATGATCCTCGCTTACACTCGGAAATGCCTTGATGATTTCGAGTAAATTTTCGGGAGATGCATGCAGAACGTCTTCATCATCTACTTTGATATCGTCGGAGAAATAAGTGATTATCTGAGGTTTCAGAACTAATTCGCGACGTTTAACTAGATTTTTATTATCGAAGAGCTTTGAGTTGATGTTCCGAAAAATTTCGTCTTGACGGTCAAGCAGTTCCTCAACCCACTCGTCGTGGTGGGAAATCCCCTGTATCGGTGCTGTCAGGTCAAACAACACGAGTCCATGTTCACGAGTTACAAGCAGAGCGTCAGCGCTGACTTGCCCATCTGCGCTATCGAATAGAGGGTAGGCAAAGTATAGCGTCCCTTCTAGGTCGGCTTTCGAAAGCACATCGCGAAGGCTTGTTTCGGCAACTGTTTGACCAGCGGAACCAAATACAATGTCGAGCATCACTTTCCCCTCAGACACATCAAGACAGTCGTTCTGATGCTGTTAGCCTATGATGTTAAAACCGCAGTCAGCGTAGGCTGCATGTCTTCTTCTAACGATATTGGGCGCTTACGGCCAGTACGCTACAATCAGAATTTGAGGCATCGAGCAAGCGCTGAAGCCCGTTCGGCCCCGTAGAACCTAGTTACCGAGCTAACAACGGTATTGGGTCAGGCAGCAAATGCGGCACCAGCGAAAGACTGAGAGGTGACCGACGGCCGCAATGGACTCCAAAGCAACCGACCTCAATGTCTATCTGGATGTCCGCTTCGGTGACTGCGCGAGGCTTTGCAAAGCCCGCTTCCTGCGCTTCGCTGACGTTTGAGCGAGGTGCAGCATTGCCATGGCAGATCGGTCAGCGTGGAATGTCCGCTTCCGGGAAATTGCTCGGGATCTTTTGCCCTCGCAGCAGAGTGCCCACTGCGCCTGGCTCGAATGTCTTGTTTGGGCTGCCTGCCGTCATTCACACTTGGTGCGGCGATTGCCCAGTCAGAGCCCAAAGCTTCAAGTGCTGCGACTGACACGAAGGGATGCGGAGCCCAGAAAGCTGCCGCTGCAAAGTTGCGAACCGTGTTCGCCCTTCTGACCTGACTGGCCCAGGGCTGCCATTGATCGGATGTCTCATCGCTACAGCAGGCCGCCCCGAAGCGGCATTCGCATTCAAGTGGAGCATTTCAAGCCCACCGACACTTCAGCTGAGTTGCCGCTACTCGCTGCAGCCACGTCCAGAGGATTAGTTCAGTGTCGGGTTTGCACAGTGTCAGCCACTTGGTTTTCATACCAGCTTCAACCAGATTTGCTCAGGCGGCTTCTGAAGCTCTCCGCTTTTCTCTACCAGTTGATTGCATCTGAACTATCCATATCGAAGTCTAGGTCGTCACAGAACGTTTCCGCTCCCTCTCTATCATCAGACAAGTTAACTGCCGCATCAGACCCGTTTTCATCGGTTCCTTCTACTATAGCATCCATCCAGTCTGTACTTTCTTCGAGTTCGAACTCGTCTTCATCATCTGAGTGCAAACTGGAGGAGTTTTGACCTTCTTCTAGGCTTCCTCCATTTCCGGGATTGCTGTCGTGATAGCCATCGGCGTCGTTGCCATGACCATTGTTGCCGTCGTCACCATCATCCTGCCCGGACTTGTTTCCTTTGCCGCCCCCCTTCCCGGGGTTGCTGTCGTCATAACCATCGACGTCGTTGCCATGGCCGTTGTTGCCGTCGTCACCATCATCCTGCCCGGACTTGTTTCCTTTACCGCCCCCCTTCCCGGGGTTGCTGTCGTCATAACCATCGGCGTCGTTGCCATGGCCGTTGTTGCCGTCATCGCTATCATCCTGCCCGGACTTGTTCCCTTTGCCGGATCCCTTCCCGGGATTGCTGTCATCATGACCATCGGCGTCATTACCATGGCCGTTATTGCCGTCGTCACCATCGACAGCGGGGTCTTCCTCCGGTTCAGAAGTACCGCCGTCTTCACCAGCGGGCTCATCCTCCGGTTCCGAGGTCCCGCCGTCTTCACCAGCGGGCTCATCCTCCGGTTCCGAGGTGCCGCCGCCATCGCCAGCAGAGTCACCCTCCGGTTCAGAGGTGCCGCCGCCGTCGCCAGCGGGTTCATCCTCCGGCTCGGAAGTGCCGCCGCCGTCGCCAGCGGGCTCATCCTCCGGTTCGGAAGTACCGCCGCCGTCGCCAGCGGGCTCATCCTCAGGTTCGGAAGTGCCGCCGTCGTTGCCAGCGGGCTCATCCTCGGGTTCCGAGGTCCCGCCGCCGTCGCCAGCGGGCTCATCCTCCGGTTCGGAAGTATCGCCGCCGTCGCCAGCAGGCTCATCCTCAGGTTCGGAAGTGCCGCCGTCGTTGCCAGTGGGCTCATCCTCCGGTTCGGAAGTACCGCCGCCATCGCCAGCAGGCTCATCCTCGGGTTCCGAGGTCCCGCCGCCATCGCCAGCAGGCTCATCCTCCGGTTCGGAAGTACCGCCGCCGTCGCCAGCGGGCTCATCCTCAGGTTCGGAAGTGCCGCCGTCGTTGCCAGCGGGCTCATCCTCGGGTTCCGAGGTCCCGCCGCCATCGCCAGCGGGCTCATCCTCCGGTTCGGAAGTACCGCCGCCGTCGCCAGCGGGGTCTTCCTCCGGTTCAGAAGTACCGCCGTCTTCACCAGCGGGCTCATCCTCCGGTTCCGAGGTGCCGCCGCCATCGCCAGCAGGGTCACCCTCCGGTTCAGAGGTGCCGCCGCCGACGCCAGCGGGTTCATCCTCCGGTTCCGAGGTGCCGCCGCCATCGCCAGCAGGCTCATCCTCCGGTTCGGAAGTGCCGCCGCCGTCGCCAGCGGGCTCATCCTCCGGCTCGGAAGTGCCGCCGCCATCGCCAGCAGGCTCATCCTCCGGTTCCGAGGTGCCGCCGCCATCGGCAGCTGGCTCATTCTCCGGCTCGGAAGTACCGCCGCCATCGCCAGCGGGCTCATCCTCCGGCTCGGAAGTACCGCCGCCATCGCCAGCGGGTTCATCCTCCGGCTCGGAAGTACCGCCGCCATCGCCAGCGGGTTCATCCTCCGGCTCGGAAGTGCCGCCGTCGTTGCCAGCGGGCTCGTCTTCTAGCTGGTCAGAATCGCCACGGCTGTTGTGCTGTGTAAGGGGTGCCGCGATTTCATCAGCGGCAAAGGACACATCCGGATTTTCGCTTGCAACAGGCGATCCCTTTTCTTGTCCGGCTTCGATACCTGAACGACCTGAAATCGGTGCTTCAATTTCATTTCCCTGGTCGAAACCTTTGGAATTGCTCCCTGAGTTCCGGGAGCCGCCGGGGCCTTGCTTCTCGCCGTCAACTAAGGCCTGTCCTTCAGGCGGTGATTGCTCACTGCTATCGGCAGAAGTGTTTTCTACAGCCTTTGCCTTTCCCTCAATGAACCTGTCTGAGAAAGCACGGACCTGTTCAGTGAAATACGCTCGGAGAGCTCCAACGTTAACCGAAAAGCCCGATGTTTCTGTCACGGATTGGAGGTTATGCTGATCAGGTGCCTGTTGACCCTTTGAACCGGGTCCGTGTTCTTCCTGAGCAGAAGAACCGGCGTTCTGACCTGAATTTTTGTTGGTGTTGGCCATTCCTGTGCTCCACAGCACGGCAATTACTGCGTGTCTAAAGTTATTTCATTTTCAGTGTAATAAACCCTTAATGAGGGTGTTCGCTAAATTATTTTCCCCATTAGGGGCAGTATGCGTTCTCACGCCTCAGTAAGGGCGCGATCCCGCAAAACACGCAAAGGCTTGAAGAAATACTCCAGAACAGTCTTCCGTCCCGTCTGGAGATCGGCGGTGACAGACATTCCAGGCCTCAATGGCAAATCCGCAAAACTCGCGGACTCCTGCGCAAGAAGTCTCAACCTAACCCGATAACGTGCTTCCCCCTGTTCATCCACATTACTGGAAGGAGAGACATGGGTAACCTCGGCAGGTATGCCCCCGAAACGCGCAAAATCATAAGTCAGCACTTTGACCACCGCTTGGAGCCCCGGAGTGATGTCGCTGATCCTGTCAGCCGGGACTACCAGCTCCGCGAACATCTCACCCGCGACGGGGACCACCGTTGCGATAACCGCGCCAGCAGCAACCACCTGTCCCGGGTCGGCGACTGTCATGTCCTGAACTCTGCCTGCAACCGGTGCCAGTATCTCTTCGCGGTCTATGCGAGGACTAAGGCGGGCAACCTCCTTTTCGAGGCTGGCAAGCTCTGAATTGATTTCAGCAAGCCTCTGAGCTGCAAGCTCCAGCCTTTCAGCTTCACGCTGGACCAAGGCCAATTCCGCTTGGTCAAGCTTGAGAGCCGCCGAGGCAGCTTCGCCGCGTGTTTCAGCTACTTCCCTGCGAATAGAGGCCAGTACGCGTTTATTGTCATCCAGTGCTGCAGCACTTGCGCTGCCGCTTGCCGCAAGCTGTTCCATCCGTCTGAGTGACGCCTGTGCAAGCTGCGCCTGATGTTTAAGTTCGGCTAACTCACTGCGCGCAGTTTCCAGTTCCACTCTGGCAAGTTCGGCACGTGAAGCCAGCATACGGTTTTCAGCAGAGGCAACACGTTCCTGCATGCTGAAAACATAAGACTGGTCCGCCCAGGGCCCGCCTGAATTCTCCAGGAAAGTCCCGCCTGAAAGCACGGCCTGCTGCCGGGTTGCCTCCGCATGCAGGGTCTCTTGGCGTGTATGAAGCCCTGCGAGGGCAGCTCTGGCTTCGTCCACATTTATCCGGACGAGAACCTGGCCTGCTTCCACTGTGTCACCTTCTCTCACCAGAACCTGCTCTACGACCCCTCCTTCCAAATGCTGCGCCGGGCGTGAGCCATCCAGTGGAAGAACCAGTCCTTCAGCCACAACCGTTTCATAAACTGGCGTCAACGCGGCCCAAGCGATTGCTGCGGCAAAGGCGCCTCCGATCCAGAAAATCAGAGAACGGGAGAGCCCATCGTCATGTGGTTCATCAAGAGGGCCGGCAATCGCCAGTCGGCGTTGCATGAGATCATTCTCAAGTTTCTTGTCACTGTACCGGCTTTTCCAAGGCAGAATGCGGTTTAGCATGTGCTCATCTTTCGGGTTTGCCAAAACCGGCCGCAATTCCGGACCGGAGTTTGAGTTCGAAGTCGGCCGCCCGCACATGGCTGGGACGGTGTGTGGCCATCAGCACTGTCAGGCCGCCCCGCTGACGGGTCAGCCAATTCATGAGAGCGGCTTCCAGTGCGGAATCCATCGCATCTGCAGGATCATCCAGGAGCAGGACCCTCGGTTCGCGCAAAACTGCCCGAACTACTGCAAGCGCCTGTGCGGTTCCGCGAGGGATCGTGGCCTGCCGCGCGGCGGTCAGGCGTGTTTGAAGGCCGTCAGGCAAGCTAGCTAGAAAGGAAGAGAGCCCAAAGACAGCAGATAGTTCTTCCAATTCGCCGTCCGTCGCAGAGGGCTTACCCAGCCGCAGATTCTGCGCCACGGTGCCATGAATCAACGCTGGTGTCTCCGGAACATGTGCGACCAGGCCGCGCAAGGCACTTACCGGCAGCTGATGACTGTTCACTCCGCCGATCAAAACTTGCCCTGCCCGGAGCGGGGACAGTCCGTTGATGCAGCGTAAAAGAGTGCTCTTTCCTGCCCCCGACGGGCCAGTCACAACTACAAAACTGCCAGCAGGAATCTTGCAAGAGATCCCGCTCAATGCATTTGTGGAAGAGCCTGGATAGCGGCTGACGGCGCGGCGGATTTCTATTGACCGGTCGACATCGAATTTTTGCGGCGCAGCTTTCTGTTCCTGCTCGTCCGGGAGCTTCATAAGCGCGTCGATTTGCTTGATCTGGCTGCGGAAGTCCGACACACGGCTAAGGAGTTGATAGGCACTCTGAATAGGGGCCAGTACACGCCAGCTGATAACCATAGCAGCCAGAAGAGATCCGTTTGTTATCTGGCCTTTCATGACAAGCAGCGCACCTGCCACTGCGATCAGCCCTCCAGCAACAGGAGTCGCGGAGGCCGCAACGGCATCAAGCGTGCGCCGCAAAACGGCAACCCGTTGCTGCGCTCTGGAATTGGCACGCCCTGCCCGGGCCACTGCTGCCAACCAATGATCCTCCTGGCCGTTTGCGTGAATTTGGCCAATGCCATGGCAGACTTCATGCACGAGGCCGTTATAATGCGCCCGCGCCTTGCGGGCTTCGCTGGACCGGGCTTTGAGCGAAGGGTAGGTCGCCCAGGCCAGAACGGCGCAAAACAGGCAAACAGCCAACGGAATAAGCGCCAGTTGCCAGCTCCAGAAAGCGAGCCCCGCCAGCAGTAAAACTGCAATTGGGATATCAAAACAAACTTCAAGTGCTGAACCTGTCAAAGCACTGGGTGTCGCCGCGAGCTGCCTGGCTCGCGCCCCTTGCGCCGCAACACTGCTCTGACCTAGACGGTCCATCGGCAAGGACAGGATTTTGGCAAGAATTTCTGTAGTCGCTAAATAGTCCAACCGGGCTGCGATACGCGCAGCAGTACGAGCACGGATGCGCCGGAATGCAAGATCGCTGACAATCACCAACCCCAGGCCAAGTCCGATTGCCGACAGCGTATCTAGAGCTCCTGTCGGAATCACAACACTGTACATGCCGACAATGCCGAATGCTGAGGCTATCGAAATAGCCGCGATCGCCAGTTTGGTCAGCAGCAGGCGCAGGAACTCCCGCCTCATCGCTGATAGGCGTGATTTGAACCAGGAAGACGGCTGCTCAGCAAGCTCGTCAGGCCGGTGAAAGGTTACAAGTACGTCACCCGGCCTTGTAAAGGATGCCCTAAGTTCGCCGGAAACAGGATCCACTGCGCGCTTCTGTTCAACATTTGAAGCGACGTAGGGGTATCCGGCTGCGTCAATCAGTAGAACCGGACCTGTTCCGGTTCGAAGCGCCTGAGAGGTGGCCGGGGTCTGCCGGGTTTCCACCCCCAGTCGATAGAAGGCGTTGCGCAAGTCCTCAATCGAAAATGCTCCAGAGAAGTGGGGCATCGAGTGAAACAATCCTACGCCGGACTGCACCCATTCCAAAATCTCAAGGCAGCGCAGGAACGCAGCCACCATCGGATCCTGTGTTCCCACACCCGGCAGCAACCCTTGCGCGATCGCTCCTTCGAATTGATCCAAGGCCTGATCGCGATAGAAGTCGGAACTTGCAGTGACTGAGTTCATGCACTTTGCGCCCTTTGAACGGACGCCTCTGATGCTGAGACTTGCTCCAACCGGCCCCCACGCATAGTCAAAACACGATCAGCGAGCCGGATGTATGACGGTCTTGCCGAAACAAGTATCAAGGCGAACTTGCCTTTGTGGGCTGCAAAATAATCCCTCAGCAAACTATCCGCCTCTGCATCAAGCCCGCCATTTGCCTCGTCAAAAATTATGATGTCCGGCTGGAGTGCCAGGGAGCGCACAATATGCAAGCGGCGGATGAGTGCCGTCGGCAAATGCTGTGAACCAGTTTGATCCAGCCGGGCGTTCATTCCATTTGGGTGTTCTGCAAATGACTTCTGCATTCCAAGATCAGAACAGATATTCAGAACCTCCTGGAGCCGGTCCGGATCACCCGCTGTCATTAACTCCAGAGCAGTACTGTCCGGCAGCCTGGCATGCTGCTGCAAAAGCTGCATGCGCTGCCCGATAAGGCGCGGATCGCAATCGCCAATCCGGCTGCGGTTCCAAAACACCTCGCCCTTGTCCGGCAGCAGCCGCCCTGTCAGAGCCTGCAGCAGGGTTGACTTCCCGCCGCCCGAGGGACCGGTAATCGCAACGGTCTCCCCAGCTGAAACATCAAGGGACACATTGTCCAGAAGGACTCTGCCTTCAGAGCAATACACGCAGAGGTCTTTTGCCTTCAGCGTCTCTAGAGGACCGGGAGTGTTTTCCCCCAGAACAGGCAGCGGCTGGGACAGAAACTTTTCGAGGCTTTTTTCTGCTGGACGCAACGCAAACCGGGCTTCCCGGGCAGTTTGAGCCCGCAGCAAGGGCTGGATTATCCTGCCTGAGAGCAAGATTGCTGCGGCCAGGGCGCCTGCAGTCATCTGATTGCTGACAACAGCATAAGTGCCGGCGGTGGCCATGAGAATTGGAACGGAACTTGCCGCAGTTTCAGTCAGAGCACGCCGAGTGCCTTTTGCGAGCGTTGTTTTTTCCCTAGCATTTGCAGCCCCGAGCGCCAGGGCTTCATGTCTCCGGGCCAAAAAGGGCTCCGCATGCATGCCCTTGATCGTTTCTAAGCTGTCAAAAGCCTCATTGACAAAGGCAGCGCTCCGCTTGGTCTTTTCAGATAGCTCCTGATTGGCCTTGTCCATGCGCTGCAAACCCAACTGGGCAAGCATTACGACAGCCAGCGCCAAGCAAAGTACCCAGATCAAGCCGGGCGCAATCAAAGCGAAAGCCGTTCCAAAAACAGCTGCAAATGGAAGAGTGAAACGCGACTGACGCGCCTCCGATGCATACAGCGCGCGGACGCGTTCGATCGTGTCGAAGTGGCCAAGCGTTTCAACCGGATCGTGTGGCTCGGATGCTGTTCGCCGCTTGAACAAAGTCAGATAAGCCAGACGATCAATGGTGTGGATTTCAAATTTTGCAGCTGCATTGGCAGCAACTGCTGCGGATGCAGCTCTAAGCACCGTTTCACCAACTGCGGCAGTCAGCAGAAATGCCAGAAGGACTGCCAAGGTGGCATATCCCTTGTTCGGAATTACTCTGTCGAAGATCTGAATAATGACCAGCGGAAGCGCCAATGCCAGAAGATGGGCAAGAAACGCCGCAAGCTCTAAGGAAAGAGGGCGGGACACCTTATTTTCAGGCAGTTTCTGCATTTCTTCGAAGCCCGGCAGACAAGTAGGATCCTTGTTTTAGTCTGCACCGATGAAGATTTCGTTTCGCGGAATGGTTGAGGCTCAAGGGGAAGAGCAGCGTAGTACGCTTTGGAAAGGGAAGTTTGTTGGTTCTTCGTGGGAACTGTAAATCGATACATTCTAAATGTCTGCCAAGCTGCATCAAAAAGTGGCCCGCTCGCACATGCAGCGAAAGACTGCTTTCCGCCCGACCTGCAAGCGTACTCTTCTCGGCCATGCAACGGCCGGAGGTCGGCTTCGGGCCGCCTGCAGCCCTTGCCTCCAAACAGGCGAGTGGCCGCATTGTCCCGCAACCTGCAGAACCGGGCTCTCTTCCTCGCTGCGACATGTATGAACGGCTGATTTTCACGCCGCGGAGCCAAGCCGAAAATGATGCGGTCGCGGCGATTTTCGTGCTGCGAGCGCGCGCAGCAAGATTTTGACACTTCCGCTGTGGGCTCACTGCCGACTTGCGGCAATGCGGCGGCAGGGTTGCAGCGAAACTTCACCAGGACGCTTCTACCAGACGAGGCCAGGCAGCCCAGAGCAGACGGTCGTGCCAGGCCCGGCGCTGGTATCGCCGCAGGTGCAAAGGTCTGGGGCCAAATTCCCGGAAGCGGACGCTCGGCAGGGCCGAACTGCTTCACGGGATGCTGCGGGTAGCACCGGAGGCCGTGGAGCGCAGGAAGCGCCCTTTGCAAAGTCTTGGGATCTGATATCCGGCCGGCGACCCTACGCTGCATGAGCGATGGCAGGAACAGACCTTCGCCGCACGTGCAGCCACCAACCATCATCGAACGAACGGGATGCCGGACAAAACCGACCTTGGCTTTCCCCTCTTTTCTGGTGCAGCAGCGCATTGTACATCCAGCGATCTTCTCGCTGCAACGCATCCCTGTCGCGAAAGCGGACATTGCCTGACGCGACGACTACAATCGGGGAAATGACACAGACTGGTATCGGTAGGCGCTTGAAAACAGGGGGATCGATTCGTGTATCCCATCGCAGATAGGCCGCAAGCTCCCGACCCCACACGAAAAGGCCTGCTATCGCAAGCGCCACAAGATCGAGAACAGCTTTGCCCGACTCAAGGACTGGCGCCGCATCGCGACGCGTTTCGACAGATGCCCGGAGGTATTTCTGTCCGCATGTGCCTTAGCGGCCGCTGTCATGTTCTGGTCATGAATTTTTCCCCTAAATCCAGCCGCAAAGTCAGGAAAAATTATCATTTTGGTGCGATTGAAAAATCATGCCGCTTAGTTGCGCGTGGTTACCGGCGCGATCAGCTAATGGGCGAGTTCAGTATAGGAATTTATGATGTTAAGCTCCGTATCCATCACCAACCGTATCAATCTAGGATCTGCAGCAATCACCGCGTTGCTTATTGTTGTGGCATCTTTCTCGCTTTTTGCTGTGAGAGATCTAGGAGGCAGCTACAAAGAGTACAGGTCAACCGCCAAGCAAAACATCGCGATTAGTGACTTTGTGGAGGATCTGTTTCAGGCTAGGATCGCAGCTCTTAAGTTCCGTGAGGTTAGAAGCTCCGAAAATGCCGACGAGGTTCAGTCTAACATTGCCGAGATCATCAGAGACGGAAATGACCTGACCGTTTTCGAAGGTAACCGCCACTACTCCGAGGAAATCAGGAAAGTCGTCGTTGCCTCTGAAAAGTACATGGAGCACTTTCAGCGACTAAGGGTGGAAGTAGAGCTCGAGGAAAGTCTTGAAAACAGCCTCCTAGAAGCCGGTAGAACCGCCCGCGAGAGTTTGACTGGCCTGAATGGAGCAGTGAACCGCACCGGGTTTGCCGGAGGCTTCAACTCCTGAGTAGGATGAAGTCACAATGAGCAAGACAACAAACAAGTATTCTCCTGAGGTCCGCGAGCGTGCGGTGCGTCTGGTGCTGGACAACCAGGGCCAGCACAGTTCCCGCTGGCAGGCAATCATGTCGATCTCTGCGAAGATCGGCTGTTCGGCGCACACGCTGAATGAGTGGGTGAAGAAGGCGGAAGTCGACAGCGGCAAGCGGGCGGGTGTTCCAACTGATGTCGCCGACAGGATGAAGGCGCTTGAGCGGGAGAACCGCGAACTGCGCCAGGCGAACGAGATCCTCCGCAAGGCATCGGCGTATTTTGCGATGGCGGAGCTCGACCGCCGGTCGAAGTGATGGTGTCATTTATCGACATGCATCGCGGTGAGCATGGGGTCGAGCCGATCTGCACTGTCCTGCCGATTGCCCCTTCCACGTATTACGAGCATCTGGCGAAGCGGGCCAATCCGGCCCGGTTGTCGGACCGTGCCCGGCGTGACGCGGCATTGCGGCCCGAGATCCTGCGTATTTTCGAAGAGAACTGGCGGGTCTATGGCGTGCGGAAGATCTGGCGGCAATTGCAGCGGGAGGGTTTCACTGTTGCCCGCTGCACGGTCGCCCGGCTGATGAAGAGCATGGGTATGCAAGGCATCATCCGGGGCAAGCCGCACAAAACCACGGTGCCCGACAAAAGGGCCCCGTGCCCGCTGGACAAGGTGAACCGGCAGTTCCGTGTGCCCGCGCCCAACATGCTCTGGGTCAGCGATTTCACCTATGTTGCCACCTGGAAGGGGTTCACCTATGTCGCCTTCGTTATCGATGCCTATGCCCGCAAGATCGTTGGTTGGCGTGTCAGCACCTCGGCGCATGCCGGGTTCGTTATCGATGCTCTGGAGCAGGCTGTTCACGAGCGGCGGCCGACAAAGGCGATGGGGCTTGTTCACCACTCCGACCGCGGCAGCCAATACCTGTCGATCAAGTACACAGAGCGGTTGGGAGAAGCTGGTATCGAGCCCTCTGTCGGCAGCGTCGGAGACAGTTACGACAATGCCCTGGCCGAGACGATCAACGGCTTGTTCAAGGCTGAGGTCATTCACCGCCGCGGCCCTTGGCGCAACTGCGAGGCGGTGGAATACGCAACACTCGAATGGGTGGATTGGTTCAACAACCGCCGCCTGCTCGAACCCATTGGGAACATCCCGCCGGCAGAAGCAGAGGCCAATTTCTACACCGCTCTGGAAACTGAGGGCATTGCCGCGTAACTAACTGAAATCAGCCTCCGGCAAACCCGGTGCGGTTCACATCGGTGATGCGCCCATTCTGCCTGATCTCCTTGACCAAATCCCGGCAGACGAAGAGATCGGTTCCGTGACCGCCGACGGGGCCTACGACAAGCGCAAATGCCACGAGGCGATTGCCACCCGTGGTGCCGCCGCTGTCACCCCGCCCCGCAAGAACGCCAAGCCCTGGAAGCCAACGAGCCCGGGCGCAGTGTCACGAAACGAAGCCCTGCGCGCCTCGAAGTATCTCGGCCGCGCCATCTGGCGACGGTGGAGCGGATATCACCGCAGGAGCCGGGTTGAGTCAAAAATGAACTGCATCAAGCTGCTCGGCCAATCCCTGATGGCAAAAGACTTCGAACGCCAAGTCGCCGAGCTGCAGGTTCGTATCGCCGTACTGAACGGCTACACGGCGCTTGGGATACCTGTCACAGTTTCCGTAGGATAAATCCGCCCCGGGGAAAGGGGAACTGCGGTCGGAACCCGATTTGTGCAACAACGCCCATCTAGACATCAATAAGCCATTGATTTTATGCCCGTGGAAAGCCCACACTCGCACCAGTCTTTCACTTTTTCGACTCTTATGTTTTCCTCTGGGTAGGGAACTGGGATCGGTCTTGCTCACACCACTTGCAGATTGTTCAACCGCCGCGAGCAAGATCTTTGTGAACGTGGCTGAGCGGCCAATTGAAAGCATCAAAAAGGCAGGATATTTCTGCAACACCTGTTCAATGACCAGTCTTACACGGTAACAAATGAAACAGCGGCCGTAACCTCCGGTCCAAGATGCATAGCATTCCGGAACGCAAAGCATGAAACAGCTCAAACGCCACTTGCCGCCCCTGACTTCTCTGCTTGCGTTTGAAGCTGCTGCCCGCCTGGGCAGTTTTACCGCTGCCGCGGAAGAGTTGAATGTCTCCCGCGAGGCTGTCAGCCGGCAGATCCGGACATTGGAAAGCCATCTTGGCATTTCTCTGTTTGAGAGGGACGCGAACCGGGCGCTCATGGGGGCCGCCGGAGCGCGCTTCTTTGCGACGGTGTCACCCAATCTCACCGCAATTGCAGTTGCGGCCAAAGAACTGGCCGGAGAAGTCGGCAATGGCACTGAACCGGAAGACGCGGTCCTTCCGGAAAATGATGAGGAACTGCCTTCGGTTCTTGTGGTTGATGACACGCCTCAAAACATTCACCACTTGCACGGCCTGCTGAGGGACGCTTACCGGATTATTCCGCAAACCTCCGGCAAAGCAGCCCTGTCTTTTCTCGCGGGGGAGCTGGCAGACCTGGTCCTGCTGGACATCAGGATGCCGGATATGGATGGCTACGAGGTTTGCCGGCAAATCAAATCCACGGCCAGCCTTGCTGATACACCGGTGATATTCCTGACCAGTCTCGATGATCCGATGGATGAAACCAAAGGCCTGGAAATGGGCGCTTGCGACTTTATCACGCGGCCGATCGTGCCCGCCGTTCTGCGCGCCCGGATCCGCAGCCATGTTGACCTGCGCCAGGCGAAAACGGCCTTGGAAAAACTGCTGGCACGGCGGGCAGACCGGCTCGAGAAAGCCGAGCAGCTACTGGCCCGGATGTGTGCCGATATCGGACAGTTTCAATCGTCGTGAATTGCGTGAGCGAGCTGTTCCGCAATTTGACCAGCCGCTTCGAAGTCCAGCGCCGTCAAGGCAGCACAAAGGCTTTGAAGTGCCGCCCTGGCAGAGCCGGGAAGATCCCCTGATCCTGTATTCTGTACTTCTTCAAGGGCCTGAATGTCACGGTTCCTGACAAGTGCAGCAATCCAGTTCAGCCTTTCCGGAGTAAGCGATAATTCATGTGCATAGATGGGGCCCCATGCGCCGGACTGCGCAAGCATCCGGGACAGGGCCTGCTCCACTATTCCGATGGAGACGACTCCGGTCTCAGCGCCCGCCGCAAGTTCCGCCAGCCTGCCGGCCCCCACCGTGCCGGCTGCCCCTTTGATGACATGAAGGAGATTGGCCACGCCCGGGCCTTCCGGCCTGTCGCCCTGGGCAGCCAGACCTGCAGACCATTCACCCAAACTGGCATAAAACCGACGCAGGGAAGCTTCATAGTGCTGCCGGTTGCCGCCCGCGTAAAACAGCCCCTTTTCCTGATCAATTTTCAGCAATTGATTGCTGCCGCAAAGGCCGGCCAGAAGACTGCGCAACTGCGAAGGGTCGATCGGCTTAGGGATAAACCCGGCAAAGCCGGCGGCTGTGCAGCGCTCGGCTTCTTCCTGCGTGGCGTTGGCCGTTGCGGCGACCACAGGCGCCAAACTTGCCTGATACCTGCTCTGAAGATTCTCCAGAGCACGGTACCCGTCCATCACAGGCATATGCAGATCCATCAGGATCACGTCCGGCATCGCCTCTGCGGCTTGTTCCATTGCCTCGATACCGTTCGTTGCTGTGCGCACCGCGGCACCAAGTGCTTCCACCAGCGAAACAATGACGGCCAGATTGACTGGGTTGTCTTCCACCACCAGCACATCCAGGTCGGCAAGGATGTCGTCCTTTGGTGGTTTCGGGTTGCCGCCGGTTTGCAATTCCGAAACAACTGCAGCCAGTTCCCTATGGGTGATTGGGAAAGCAAGACGTTTGCGTTCCGTGCTGCCCGAAGACTGTATAAAAAATGTTGCATGGGCCGCTGTGACGGTGACCGTGACCGGCGGTGTTGGGCCGACGATGATTGCCGCCGCCCGGTTTGCCATTATCTGAAGCTGCCGGACCGGTCCCTCCGTGCCCTCAACCTTGATCAGATCCGCGGCTTCGTTTTGCCGGGGCGCGGACCGGGTTGGCGGGTGCAGAAGGATCGCAAACTCAGCCCCCCTGCCAGGCTCACTTTCCACCAGAAGCCTGCCGTGCATCCTGTCCGCAAGCCTTTGGGCAATGGACAGGCCAAGCCCGGTTCCCCCGTACTGGCGGGTGGTTGAACTGTCGGCTTGCCCAAAAGCCTTGAAGATGCCTTCGATCTGTTCCGGGGAGATTCCAATTCCGGTGTCTCTCACGCCCAGGCGCAGAGCGCCGTTATCATATGCAGCCAGCAGGCGGATCTCGCCCTCTTTAGTGAACTTCACCGCGTTGGAGGCAAAGTTGACCATGATCTGCCGCAGACGCAGAGGGTCCGCACAAACCTCTTCAGGCAGATCCGGGGCGTAGGCCCAGGTCAGCAGCACTGGTTTGCCAGCCATCAGAGCTCTTGTCTGAATCAGCACATCGTCCAGAAGATCATCAAGACGGAACCAGACTTGCTCCAGCACCAGTTCCCCGGCCTCGATCTTGGAGAGGTCCAAAATACTGTCGATGTTCTCCGACAGTTGCGCGGCGGCGGCGATCAGATCAGTCAGGTTGCGCGTACCGGTGTTGCCTTGACCGTCCCGCAGAAGAATGCCGGACAATCCGATAATCGCATTGAGCGGTGTACGCAGCTCATGGCTCATGTTGGCAAGAAAGATTGACTTGGCCTGAGAGGCTTCGACTGCTTCGTTGCGCGCCACCAGCAGTTCGCGGGTACGTTCGTCCACAAGCCCCTGCAGATTATCGCGGCTGGCCTCAAGTTCAGTCACTGTGCGCCGGAATGCACGGGCCAGACGGGAAATCTCATCCTGCCTGCTTACATCGAACATTCGCTGGTCGCGCCCTTTCAGTTGGAACGAGTACCCATCACGCACTCTGAGAGCAGCCGCCTGAAGCCGGGCAAGAGGACGGATAACAATCAATTGCACAATCAGGAAAATAACAGCCGTCACCAGCAGGGTCTGCAGAATGCTTGAGCCGAGCACGACATAGCTGCGGGCAACCATATCTTCCTGAACCGGGCGAAAGTCCAACTCCAGCGCCAGCCGGCCGATCTCACTGCCGTCCCGCGGGTTGGTCAAGACGTAGGAAAGCTCCTCCGCCTGGCTGCCGGGCTGAAACAGGATGCCCAGCCAGGGCGGCGCCGGCGGCGGCTGGCGCGAGACGGACAGGTCGATTAAGCCGCTGCTGTCGCGCTGCGCTTCGGTCAGAAGCGGGTCGTCAATACGCGCGCTCAGGATGACCGGATCTTCAAGCAGGCCGTTCAAAATGGCGCGGACAGCGGGAACGTCCACCTCCCAATATGCCCCGGCAATCTGCGGCAGCGTGGCCCGGATGATCCGGTCGGCATTTAGCCGCGCCGCCCCAATTCTAAGGGAGTGTTCCGCCAGCAGGGTATACACGCCCAGAAACAGGCCGGATAAAACCCCCAGCAGCGCAGCAGCGAGCGCGATTTTACGTGTGATGCCTGCAGGTTTTAGTTTTAGCCTCATCGCGAGAAATAGTGGTGCAGGTATTCAGGCGGGATCCGGTTTGCCTGCATCCTTTCCAGTTCAGCCTGCAGGCGGCGAGCCATATCATCGCCTTCCGGCGAGCGGTGAAAACCGATATAGCGGGCGTGCTCCGCCAAAGGGGTCGGCAGAAACTTCAGTTTGTCCAGCGCATTCAGTTCACTGGCTACATAATGCAGTGTCTCGTAGCCACCGACAATCAGATCAGAACGGCCAAGAAGCAGCTTGCGAAGATTGGTGAAATCATCCAGCGAGGCTTCGCGTTGCAGCGGCTGGTAATGGTCGAAACCCGCCTCGTATGTGAATCCTGAAACCACACCTACAACGAGGCCGTCCAGGTCCGAAAGCGTATGGACATCCTGGATCGGGGAATCTTTCAAAGTCACGAAAACAGTGCGCGTCCGGCGCAGAGGGCCGACCATGTTCCATTTCTGAAAACGCTCAGGCGTCGGCGCCAGCTGAAAGACGGCATCAAGCTGGCCAGTCTCGAAATCCAGCAAGGCGCGCTTCCAGGGCAGCGGCCTGTGGTCCAGGGTGACCCCGATCCGTTCTGCAGCCTCGTTCAGGATCTGTACGTCAATGCCCGAGTATTCGCCTTCGATTGAGTAGTTGAAGGGCGCAAAGCCTTCCATGGATCCGACCACCCAAGTTTCTGCCCGGACAGGGTGCATCATGATGCCAAGCAGGCAGATAGAAGTCACGATCTGCAAGAGCCGGTTCATCAGTCATCCACCGCTGGTTACGCGCCAGTGCCAGAGTATCCGTGCGCGCATAGGTCAGGCAAGCAGGCAGCCTGTCAAAAAAGTTCCGGTGCCAGGGGAACTTTTTCGTCTCTCACGCTGAACAGTTTTCGGCTGTTAACCATCCGGCAGACGAGAAAGGGAGAGAAACATGAAACACCTGATTGCCACCACAGCCCTGGCCAGCGTTGCTCTGACACCGATTGCAGCCACTGCCGCGGAATGTACCAATGACACCTGGAACCGGATTCAGGAGCGCGGCAAGATCGTTGTCGGCGTCAAAGCAGACTACAAGCCCTGGGGTTTCCGGGACACTGACGGCTCGATTGTCGGCATGGAAATTGACATGGCCCAGGATGTTGCTGAGACACTTGGCGTTGAACTGGAACTGACCCCCGTCGTCGCTTCGAACCGGATGCAGTTTCTGGAGCAGGGTCAGATTGATCTGATGATTGCCACCATGACCGACCGCGCCGACCGCCGTGAAATCGTCGGAATTGTCGGCCCGAATTACTATACGTCGGGCACCAATATCCTCGCCCCGAAGGCATTGGGGTTCTCTTCTTGGGATGAATTGAACGGCAAACCGGTCTGCGGCGTGCAAGGTGCGTTCTACAATCAGATTATTGAAGACAAATACGGCGCCCAAATCGTAGCCTTTGGCGGGTCCGCCGAAGCTCGCCAGGCGTTGCGTGACAAGAAATGTGTTGCCTTCGTCTATGACGATTCCTCTATCGGCTCGGCAATTGCTTCCGGCGAATGGGCAGACTTCGAAATGCCGCTGGCCTCCGAAGACGACAGCCCTTGGGGCCTGGCGGTTCCGAAGGGCGAAGAAAGCTGTGTCTTTGGCCGTTTCATGACCGGCATGCAGTACGGCTGGCATCAGGATGGCAGCCTGATCGAGTGGGAAACCAAATGGGGCATCAAACCGACGGCCTACCTGCAGAACCTGAACGCCAAACTGGCGGACCCGGTTGCAGAATAAGCATTGGCCATAGGGGAGACCGTCGGCATGACTGGTTTCGAAGCGTTTTTTGTGCAGCTTGCCGAGGATTTCCCGCGCTGGAATTTCATCTGGCTTTATGACGAGAAACAGGCCGGACGCATACTGTCCGGCCTGTGGATGACAGTGAAGCTCAGCTTTGCCTGTGTGCTGTTTTCATTGGTGATCGGCATTGCAGGAGCTTGGCTGCAAGGGGCCCGCAACCGCATCCTGCGCGCGGGTGTTCAAGGCTATATCCAGTTCTTCCGGAACACACCGCCGCTGGTGCAGCTGCTGTTCTTCTACTTTGCATTGGGTCAGTTCACGCCCGTGGTAACCGGTCCCGACGGCTGGACCGAGGTGCCAGTGATCTCAGCTGCCGGCTGGGCTATCATTTCGCTTTCGTTTTTTGCGGGGGCTTTCAACGTCGAAATCTTCCGGGCCGGGATCGAAGCCGTGCCCTATTCGACCCGCGAGGCCGCAGAAGCGCTGGGGATGAGCCGGACACAAACCTTTACCAATGTGGTCTTCCCGCTGGCACTGCGGGTGTCAATCCCGGCACTGAACAACAACCTCGTAAACCTGGTGAAGACCACCACCCAGGCTTTTGCCATCGCCGTGCCGGAGCTGCTGTATGAAAGCGTCTCTGTCTGGAACGATTTCCCATCGGCGCAGAACCCGACAATGCTGCTTCTTTTCGTTGTCTACCTGGGCCTGGTCGGGGTGCTGGTCTTTGGCATGAACTCCTGGGAACGCAAGATGAGGATACCGGGCTATGGCCAGTAACAACCTTCCGGGCATTACCGGCCCGGCCGGCACCGATCTGCCGGTCCTGAAACCCTATGTCCTTTCCGGTGGAACCTACGACGAGATGTTTCTGGTCCGTTGGCTGGCCAGCATCCCACCGCAGTTCATCCTGCTGATGTTGCTGGCCTGGCCGACCCTGGCTCTTGCTCAAACCGCCAGCCATGGCATGGGTGATGCCTTTGCGGCTCTTTGGCGCTGGATACCGTTTCTGACCTTTCAGGGCTTTGTTTTCAATGTCGTGATTTCGGTTTTTTCAATGCTGATCGGTACCTTCGCCGGAGCGGCTTTGGGGCTTGGTCAGATTTCCCAGAACAATTGGCTTCGGCGGCTGAGCTGGGGAGTTACCCAGCTGTTCCGCAATGCGCCTTGGCTGGTAATCCTGTTTATCGTGCTGCTGGCCTTTCCGTTTGAGATCGAAATCTTCGGCCTGGTGATCCCCGTCCCAGCCTGGATGAAGGCTGTCATCGGATTGTCCCTTCCGATTATGGCGAACATCTCCGAAATTGTGCGCGGAGCTGTGATGTCTGTACCGTCGGCACAATGGGAAGCGGCCGAAGCGCTGTCCTTCTCCAGGACGCAAACCCTGTGGCAGATCATTCTGCCGCAATGCTTCAAACGCATGATCCCGCCGTGGATGAACTGGTATGCCATCCTGACAATGGCGACCCCGTTGTGTTCGCTTTTGGGGGTCGGCGAAATCATCACCTTTTCGCGCCAGGCAATGGAGGCCGAAAACAACCGGCCTGAGCTTCTGGTGCCGTTCTTCGGGTACGCGCTGGTGCTGTTTTTTGCCTATTGCTACCCGATCGCCCGCATCACAATCGCGCTGGAAAAGCGCTTTGCAGTCAAACTCTGAAAGGTCCGGACGATGAATACTTGGACATCTGATCAGCCGATAATCTCCATCCGGGATGTGCGCAAATCCTTTGGGCAAATTGAAATCCTCAAAGGTGTCAGCATGGACATCATGAAAGGAGAGGTGATCTGTATCATCGGCCCGTCCGGGTCCGGCAAGTCGACGCTGATCCGCTGCATCAATGCCCTGAACGATATCCAGGGCGGTTCGATAACTGTTGAAGGCCAGGAAGTGCATGACGCACAGCTCGATCGGCTACAGCTGCGCAAGAAAGTCGGAATGGTGTTTCAGCAATACAACTTGTTTCCGCACAAGACCGCGCTGGAAAACGTGATGATGGCACCGGTAAAAGTGCTTAAGGAAAACAAGACCGAGGTCGAGGAACGCGCGCGCGCGTTGCTGAAAAAGGTTCGGCTGGAAGGCAAAGAGCACAGTTATCCCGGCGAGTTGTCGGGTGGCCAGCAGCAGCGGGTTGCCATCGCGCGCAGCCTGGCGATGCGTCCTGATGTCATGCTGTTTGACGAGGTGACCGCAGCGCTGGACCCGGAAACCGTAAAGGAAGTGCTGGTTACCATTAAGGATCTGGCGGCGGATGGGATGACTTGCATCCTGGTAACACATGAAATGGGGTTTGCCCGTGAAGTGGCTGACCACATCTATTTCACCGATAAAGGGGTGATCGTCGAGCACGGCTCACCTGAAACCTTCTTTGACAACGCCAAAGATCCGCGCACGAAAGAGTTTCTGAGCCAGATCCTGTAACTGCTGCAGGGCACAGAATGGCCGGACTGGCCTGCTCTGTTCTGAGATCCTTCGAGGAGCATGTTTCAGAAACCATTGCCGGTGCTCCAGCAAGGATGATCATTCGTGGGGTAGACAGATGAGCCGCAGCAAGCCCTCGGACCAGCTTCCGGATTTTTCGCTCCTGCGGAATTTCTGCATCATTGCCGGTTCGGCCAGTCTCACCGAAGCGGCCGCAAAATGCGACTTATCTCAACCCGCGCTTTCTCAGCAATTGCAGCGGCTCGAAGCAGCTTTGGGTGTTTTGCTGATAGAGCGGAACACCCGGCCGATCCGCCTGACCCGGGCAGGAAAGCGTCTTGCGGAAGGGCTGCCCAGCCAGTTGCAGGATCTGGTGAGATTGGTCGAACACGTACGCTCGACACCGAATGTCAGCCGCAAGAAGCTCAGGATTGCGATGCCGGACAGCATGTCCTGCACAATGGGGGCTGAATTCCTTTCAGTAGCGGCCTCTCTTGCGGAGTCGGTGGAGTTGAGCGCGGGGATCTCCCCATGGGCGGATGACGCGCTATTGGGGCGCAGCTTCGATCTGATGGTCGACAGCCCGCCCTATGACACGCTTGGTTATGTGAACCCGGCCAAAATCTTCATAGATCCTTATGTCCTGGTCTACCCCGCCTCGCTGCCTCGCAAGCGGCCGGAAGACTTTGTCGTCACCGACCCGCAGATCGCCTATGCGCCGACCACAAAGTTCGGAGTGCGCGCAGCCAGGATTGCGCGGCAACTGGGAGCGGATGACGAGCCAGCCTTCAGCTTTGATTCAAGCCAAAGCCTGCTGCGCTTTGTTCAGGTCGGTTATGGCTGGGCCGTAACTTCTGTCCTGTGTCTTTATCAGACACCTGCAGCTTTACGTGATCTTTCGATTTTCCCTGCGCCGCCAGAAGCATGCCGCACGCTGATGCTTCTCAGCCGCACTGAAGAAATGCAGGAGCTGTCCCAAGACGTGAACCAACGGCTGGTCAAAGTGTTCAAAGAGCTGGTGGACGGCCCCTGGCAAAAAATGTCGCCTGAGGCCGCGAGTTACTTGAGACTAGCGAACCCGGATATCTTTTCTGCCCCAGATACGCCGCTGCCGGACGGCTAAGTGGTCAAGCCGTTAGCGCTACCTGGCCTGCAACATACTGAATCCAATTTGTCAGTTCCCGGGTCCGGGTATTGATTTCAAAGTCATCGACAGAACAGCCCAGCCGATTTGCGGTTTCCGGATCGCTTTCAACCGTCAGCAAATCCTCGACAGCAACACCGGTGTTGAAAAACAGGCTGCCGTTCTCACGGATCGCATTGGCCACGATCGAGGGTGAAATTTCAGGATGGTATTGCAGCCCCCAGAAGTCTGCACCGCTTTGGCGCACTGCCATTGCCTGGATAGCGCTATGCGCGTTGAAGGCCAGGCATTCACCGCCGTCGGGCATGCGGGTGACTTCGTCACGGTGAGCACAAGCAACACTGAAACCTGACCGGCGGCCCTTCATCATCGGGTGTTTCGCGCCCTCCTCTGTCAGCTCAACATTCAATGCAAGCCCGGTTTCCTTACCCTTTGGGGAAGCGGCGATTTCGCCGCCCAGGCAGATGGTGCCGATCTGCAAGCCGTAGCAGACACCCAGAACCGGGCGTCCGGTTTCGAAAGCAAGATCGCAAGCCGCCCGGATGGGGCGGGCCAAGTCGTCATTCGCTGGCCATTCGTCGCCGGCCCCAGTCATAACAATTCCATCCACACCTGCAAAATCCGCGCGTGTCATCTCGGTCTTGTAGGGCTCGGCGACACGGATTTTAATACCTGGTATGACTGCTGAGAACACCCGGGCAAAGTTTTGCGGCGCGGCCCGTCCTTGCTGACGTCGGCTGCTGGCAAGGTTGGGGGAACTGGATTCTACAATCAGAATTTCGGTCATGTTCTTCCTTGGTCAATTGAATCGGTTTGCTTCTGAGGGCTTCTTGCGCGGTTTGCCTATTCCGCCGCAACCTTGATCACCGGCTTCATGCGCTCCAGCACGTCGTCGCTGAGGTGGCATTTGATCTGGTGGCCGCCGTCCAATGTGCGCACCGGCGGGACCTCCTTCTCGCACAGCCCGCCCGGCACTTCGGATTTCCAGCGGCAGCGGGTCTGGAACGGGCAGCCCGGCGGCGGGTTCATCGCCGAGGGAATGTCGCCTTCCAGAACGATGTGCTCTTTCTCCACGGAGGTATCAGCAATCGGCACCGCGCTCAGCAGCGCCTCGGTGTAGGGGTGGTAGGGCGGTGCAAACACCTGGTCGGTGTCGCCAAGTTCCACCACATGGCCGAGGTACATCACCATCACCCGGTCGGAGAGGTAGCGCACGATGCTGAGGTCGTGGGAGATGAACAGCAGCGTCGTTTTTTCGTTGCGCTGGATCTCCATCAGCAGGTCGGTGACCGCGGCCTGCACCGACACGTCGAGCGCAGAGACCGGCTCATCCGCCACCACGATGCGGGCGCCGCCGGCAAAGGCGCGGGCGATGCCCACACGCTGCTTCTGGCCGCCTGACAGCTGCCGCGGCATCCGGTCGGCAAAGGCGCGGGGCAGTTTCACCAGGTCCAGAAGCTCCAGCATGCGCTTGCGCCGTTCGGCCTCTGAATCGCCGATGCCGAAGATTTCCAATGCCCGCATGATCTGGCGGCCCACGGTCATCGACGGGTTCAGAGTATCGAAGGGGTTCTGGAACACCATCTGCACGTCGGAGACGGTCCTAGTGTCACGCTCCTCGATCGGGATCTGCTCGATGTTGCGGTTGTCGAGCAGGATCTGGCCCTCGGTGGCGGTTTCCAGTCCCATCAGCACCTTGGCGAAGGTGGATTTGCCGCAGCCGGACTCGCCGACAATGGCGAGGGTTTCGGATTCGCGGGCCTCGAAGCTGAGGGTTTCGTTGGCTTTCACCACCTTCTTCTCGCCGCCGCCAAACAGGGCATTGGCCGCAACCTCGTAGTATTTCTTGAGGTTGTCGATCTTGAGGACAACCTTGCCCGGCGCGGTCTTTTCCTTCTGCTCGCCCGCCGTGACCGGCGCGTTCCAGTCGATTTCCTGGAACTTCAGGCAGCGGGTTTCGTGCCGGTCGTTGCCATGCACCGGCGACATCGGGATGACCATGTCCTGATCGCAGCGGCCCTCCTCGAAGTAATCGCAGCGCGGGCCGAAGTTGCAGCCCGGCGGGCGCTCGTGGGGCAGCGGGAAGTTGCCCGGAATGGCCACCAGCGGGCGGGAGTTCTTGTCGGCGCCGGGCAGCGGGATCGAGCGGAACAGCGCCTGGGTATAGGGATGCTGCATTTCGTCGAACACATCGTGGATCGAGCCGCGCTCCACTGCCTCGCCAGAGTACATCACGCACAGGCGGTCGCAGGTTTCCAGCACCAGGCCGAGGTTGTGGGAGATGAACAGCATCGAGGTGCCGTATTTCTTGCCCAGGTCCTTGACCAGTTCGACCACTGCGGCCTCCACCGTCACGTCCAGCGCGGTTGTCGGCTCATCCAGGATCAGCAGCGACGGTTTCGACATCAGCGCCATTGCAATCACGATCCGCTGTTGCTGGCCGCCCGACAGCTGGTGCGGGAAGGAATTCAGCATCCGCTCCGGGTCGGGCAGGCGCACGTCGGTCACCACTTCCAGCGCGCGCTGATAGGCTTCCTTTTCGCTGACGCCCTCGTGGATCATCGGCACTTCCATCAGCTGCTTGCCGATCTTCATCGCCGGATTGAGGCTGGCCATCGGCTCCTGATAGATCATCGCGATCTCATTGCCGCGGATGTCGCGGAGTTCTTCGGCGCTCATCTCCGCCAGATCGCGGCCCTTGAACTTGATGGTGCCGCCGACGACACGGCCGTTCTTGCCCAGATCCTGCATGACGCCAAGCGCCACGGTGGATTTACCGCAGCCGGACTCGCCCACAAGGCCCACGGCCTCGCCGGGCTGAACGGTGACCGAGAAGTCCATCACCGCGGGAATTTCCAGCAGCCGGGTGAAGAAGGAGATCGACAGCTTGTTAATCTCGAGGATCGGGCCGTCGTAATCTGACAGTTTGTTCATTTCTGCCTCCTTCAGTCCTTCAGGGATTCTTCGCGCAGGGTGTCCCCCAGCAGATTGAGGCCTAGTACGAGGCTCATGAGGGCCAAAGCAGGTGCCAAAGCGGGATGAGCATACAGAGCCAGGAACTTCCGGCCTTCGTTGATGGTCGTGCCCCAGTCCGGGCTTTCCGGGGTCAGGCCGAGGCCGAAGAAGCCCAAAGCGCCCAAAAGGATCGCGGTGTAACCGATGCGCAGGCAGAAATCGACGATCAGCGGCCCGCGGGCGTTCGGCAGAATTTCCCAGAGCATGATGTACCAGGGACGCTCACCGCGGGTCTGGGCAGCTGCAACAAAATCACGGGTCTTGATGTCCAGAACCTGTCCGCGCACGATGCGGAACTTGGCAGGCGCACCAACCACCGCGATGATGGCGAAGATGTTCTTGAGCCCAGGCTCGATCAGAAAAATTCCCGTGGGATCATAGTCAAAGGCAGTTCCGAGATAGACCCAGACGCCAATGCCCAGCGTGATGGCGACCAGCACGTTGCGCAGAACAGGGCGCACATAGAAACGGGAGTGCCAGAACAGGCAGAAGAAGATCATCGGGAAGATGAAGACGATTGCCGCCAGAACATTGGGAACAGATGCCTGCCAGACATGCCCGGCACCAAAGCTGATGGCAGGGCCGCCTGCGCGGATTTCCGGTGTCACCAGCAGGTAGAACAGCAGGATGACCGGGAATGCGATAATCAGGTTGGCCGCAAAGGTCAGGGCCGTGTCCATGCGGCCGCCATAGTAGCCAGCGGGTAGGCCCAGAGTGATCCCCACCAGGAATGCAAAGATTGTCGCAATCGGCGAGACGGTCAGCACGATGCGGCTGCCGGAAACCATCCGCGAGAACACGTCCCGCGCCAGATTGTCACCGCCCAGCAGATACCAAGTATAGGTATCTTCATCCGCCCCGGGAATGGCGCTGCCAGGCAGGGCGTTTTTCATGCCGGCGAACTGGCCATAGGGGTCGTGCGTGATGATCTGATTTGCAAAGATTGCAGTCAGAACCCAGAACAGCACCAGGGAGAAACCCGCGACTCCAATAGGGCTGTCAAAGATCTGACCATAAAGGCCGGTTTTGCGGCGTGTGGCAATGGATCCGGTCAGGATAACTGCCATGCAGGCCCAGACGGGCAGAAAACGCAGGCTTAGCTGCAAGAGAAGTTCGGGAGTTGTGAGATCAGTCATGGTCCCGGATCCTTAGTTGACGCGGATGCGCGGGTTGAGGAAGACATAGCCGATGTCGGAGATGAGCTGGGTCAGCAGCACCACGATTACCGCAACTACAGAAATGCCCATCAGCAGTTCGATGTCATTGTTGCCCGCGGCCTGAACCAGCGCCCAGCCGAAACCCTTGTAATTGAAAATCGTTTCCACGATGACAACACCGGTCAGCAGCCAGGGAATTTGCAGCATGATCACAGTAAAAGGGGTAATCATTGCATTCCTGAGCGCGTGTTTCAGCACAATGGAACGGAAGCTCACCCCTTTCAGGCGGGCGGTGCGGATGTACTGCGCGGTCATCACCTCGATCATCGAGGCGCGGGTCATCCGGGCGATGTAGCCCATACCGTAGAAGGTCAGCGCCAGGACAGGCAGGGTGAAGTTGGCAAAGGTAATGCCCTGCATCGCTGTGGCGGCAGAGGCTTTGAACAGGGTTGGGCCGTCAATCAGGCCCCAGTCTGCCAGCAGCGGTGAAATCCCCGCATTTTTTGAAGCGAAAAAGGATATCAGCACCACCGCAGATACATACTCCGGGGTGGAGGTGGTAATGATCGAGAACGTAGAGAGCAGCCGGTCGACCCAGGAGCCTTCGTGCATGCCGGCCAGAACTCCGATCAGCAGAGATAGCGGCACCATGACACAGAGCACCGCAAGCATCAGATAACCGGTGGTGCCTAGCCTTTTGGCGATGACGGTGCTGACCTCTTCCTTGAACACCGTGGAGAAGCCGAACTCACCCTGAAGTACTCCGCAGTACAGCGGAGCCGCTTCCGCAGGACGCACCGGCCTCGAACAGCGGGTGTGTATTTCTCCGCCCGTACCGCTCAGCCGCGCGGAAGGGACGATCCCAAGCCATTCGCCATACTTGGAAAAGATGTCCTGCGTATAGCCGCGGTCCGCCAGCCAGGAGAGGACTTCAGCGTCGCTCATACGGGCATTGGCCTCTGTCTTGGCCAGCTTTTCAAGATTGGGCATTAGATTGGTCAGGAAGAAGACCACAAAGGTCAGGCAAGCCGCCGTCAAAAACATGACGCCGAACCGCCGCAGAATGAAGTGTCGCATGGTAACTCCGAGTGTTCAGGCAGGCCACGGGGGGAGCACAGGTCCGCAGCCTGCCGTGCCTAAACGCTAGGGTTTAGGCCCAGCCCCACTTGTACAGCTGAGGCAGGAAGGAAATATGCGGCTCGGCGTTCAGGACGCCTTCACGCGACTGACGGAAAAGGGAGCGCCAGTAGGGCTGGATGATCACGGCCTCATCCACCATGATCTGTTCCATCTTTGCCGTGATCTCACTGCGTTTTGCCGGATCTGCTACTGCGACGGCTTGATCGAGGAGCGCATCGAACTCAGCATTGGCAAAGCCGGATTCATTCCATTTCTGACCGCTGCGGTAGCAGATGCCGTAGAGCTGCACCCCCAGCGGGCGGTGGTTCCAGTCAGTGATACTGAACGGGTATTTCGTCCAGTCGTTCCAGAAGGTGGAACCCGGCATGATGGTGCGCTTCACCTTGATCCCGGCGTCACGGAGCTGAATGGCAACAACATCAGCGGTGTCTCTGCGGAAGCCGCCATCAATCGAGATCAGCTCATGCTCAAAATCGGCCATGCCAGCCTCGTCCATCAAGGCTTTGGCGCCCGCCGGATCATGCACCGGGTCGCCAATGTTGGCGTATTCCGGATGCACCGGCGCAATATGATGGTTCTGCGCAACCTTGCCGTTGTTGTTGAACCCAAGTTCCAGCACGACATTATTGTCGACTGCCTTCTGCAACGCTTTGCGGACCCGGACGTCAGCATATGGTTTCTGCCCGTTCACCTCGGCCTGCTGATTGGCGCGGATTACAACCGTTGAGCCCGTTGCGATTTCGGATGTTTTCCAGCCCAACGCTTCGATCAGTTCCAGATACTCGCCCGACGTGTTGTAGGTCACGTCAATCTCATCCGCCTCAACGGCGGACAGAACCGCAGAGGCGTCGGTGCCGTAGTCGAGGAATTCAATCCGGTCGAGCCAGGCACCGGTACCTTCGCCCCACCAGATATGATCCGTGTTGCGTTCCACAGCTGCGCGGACGCCAACCTGAAACTCGACCGGCTTGTAAGGACCGGTCCCAACCGGGTTGGTCAGCATGGTTTCCGGCGTGTAGCTTTCATGCACCACCATGGCGGGGTAATCTGCCAGACCGGGAATGATCGTGATGTCAGATGAACGGCATTTCAGCTTGACGGTTTCATCGTCAACAACGGTGATTGCTTCGGCTGCGGCTTTCTTGGTTTCCGGATCGACCAGGGAGTTCATCCGCGACGCCATCGAGTTGCCTTCGACCTCAGCGTCGCACCAGCGTTCGATATTGCGGGCGACGTCTTGCGCGGTGAACAGATCACCATTGTTCCACGTCACGCCCTTGCGAACCTTCAGCGTGTACTCGGTGGCATCGCTGTTGACTTCCCAGCTTTCCAGCAGCCGGGGCTTGAAGGTACCATCGTTATTGTATTCGACCAGATATTCCAGCCAATTGGAGGCCACCATAGACATCGCCGCGAAATCCATCGTGCGGGTGTCCTTCAGCGCATGCACGCCTACTTCAAGCCGCAAGGTTCCGCCGCGTTTGGGCGTGGCTGCCTGTGCCGGTGCAGCCATGCCCAGCATGCCATATGCGGTTGCTGCGGTTGCGCCGAACACGCTGGCCAGTGCCAGAAACTCCCTCCGGTCCATGACACCGCCTCGACGTGCATGGCCAGCGGCTTTCAGAACATGTTCTGGCAGTGGCTTGCCGGTTCGTTCACCAGTTTGATTGTTGGAGCTCATGTCTTCCTCCCGTTGAGCATTCGCTGAAGAAAGGGGAGAGCCCCCAGCTGCCATTTCCTCCAGATCCGGCCTCCCAGCACATAGAAATTTGGCAATTCTTCAGAACTGCCTAACTGTGGCGGCACTCGATCTTCCAAGCCAGCACAGGCAGCTTCATTGTTGCCGCTGATGATTGACATTGAGAATTTGAATGCTGAGAAGTTGAGGTAGAGGCGTCATCCAGAGCCGTTTACAACTGAAGGATGAGGATTTCCGTTCCACTACACTGGGTAGAGAAGAACTGTACCCTGCTGCAAATATTAAGTTTTGGTAGCCAAGCACAGCGTAGCGCTGCGAGATTTTCGTACGTGCCTACACCGGACTTTAACTGGATGCCGCACTTCTAGTGCAGCATTCTGAACCAGCTCAAAACTGCCGTTGGTCACAGCCTCTCATCGCTGCGACGCAGTCAGTCTATTCCGTCGTTGATGCACCAAGCCTAAACTTCGAGTGCCTGAAATGAAGTAATTTTCAATTGGCTTGGGTAGCAGGGCATTCTGACTGCCCGGTTCGCAAATGGCCAATGTCAATTTCTTCCCGCAGACAGTTTTGCCATGGCAGGCGTCTCCATCTGCGACCTTATGAAATTCCCAAAGCTTTCCAGGTGCTCTGCGCGGGGGTCGCTGTTGCGCCAGACCAGACGGATGTGACGCCCGAAATTTCCGCCCTCAATGGGGTGAAGAGTCGCAAGCCCGCCGAAACGGTCCGGGCCGCTGACGGACAGGGCAGGAAAAAGAGCAGCCCCCTCACCCAGGGCAACCATCTGACGCAGCATTTCAAGACTGCTGGCAACACGGTTTCCGGGCCTATCAATCCGGTCGCAAAGCGCCATCGTCTGATCCCGCAGACAGTGTTCTTCGGACAGAAGGACCAGCTTGGACGCCAGAACGCCGGACCACCGCACAGGCTGGCCCGGTTTCTTCTTCAGCTCCTTGGGGCAGGCAAGAATGAAGTGCTCAAAAAACAGTGTGAAAGCATCGAGCATTTGCTGCCCGGGTTCGGTCGCGGTCAAAGCTGTATCCAGTTCGCGCTTCATGAGCATCTCTTCCAGTATGCGGGTTGGCTCTTCGAACAGCGAAATCTGCACCTTGGGGTAGGCAGATTTCAGAGACTTCAAAATCAAAGGCAGAAGATACGGCCCCAGTGTCGGGATCACACCGATCCGGAGCTCGCCTTCCAGGCTGTTGTTCAGGCCAAGGGACAGCTCCAAAAGCTCTCTGGCCTCGGCCAGAAGGATCTCAGCCCTGCGGACAACAATCTGCCCGTTCGGCGTCAGCGACACATGCTTGCCCTGCCGTTCAAAAATCGAAAACCCCAAACGGGCCTCCAGCTTCTGCACCTGCTGGCTGATTGCGGGCTGAGACACCCCGCAGATCGAGGCCGCGCGGCCGAAATGCCCCTCTTCAGCAATGCTTTGAATGTATTCAAGATCCCGGAGAGAAAGACCGGCAACGGATGTGCGTCTAGCCATGGATCACCTCTGCTTATCGGCCGGATAATTTATATAAGTTGGAGTAGTTTGGCGGTTTCCGGTTGGGTGCTCCCGTACGCAAGTTCAGGAGAAAGACATGACCAGCAAACCCAAACTGACCACCGCGTTTGGTGCGCCTGTGCCCGACAATCAGAACATCCAGACAGCCGGTGCGCGCGGCCCGGCGCTGCTTCAGGATGTCTGGTTTCTGGAGAAGATGGCGCATTTTGACCGCGAAGTGATCCCGGAGCGCCGCATGCATGCCAAAGGCTCCGGCGCCTATGGAACTTTCACCGTCACACATGACATCACCAAGTACACCCGGGCCAGGCTGTTTTCCGAAGTTGGCAAGAAGACGGACCTGTTCCTGCGGTTTTCGACTGTTGCGGGGGAGCGCGGGGCAGCAGACGCAGAGCGGGACATCCGCGGCTTTGCCGTCAAATTCTACACCGAAGAAGGCAACTGGGATCTGGTTGGCAACAACACTCCGGTGTTCTTCCTGCGCGACCCGCTGAAATTTCCCGACCTCAATCACGCCGTCAAACGCGACCCGCGCACCAATATGCGCAGCGCGGACAACAACTGGGACTTCTGGACCAGCCTGCCCGAAGCCTTGCATCAGGTCACAATCGTTATGTCTGACCGCGGCATCCCCGCCAGCTACAGGCATATGGACGGGTTCGGCAGCCACACCTTCAGCTTCATCAATGCGGAAAATGAGCGTTACTGGGTCAAGTTCCACTTCAAGACCCAGCAGGGCATCAAAAACCTGACGGATGAGGAGGCGGCCCAGATCATCGCAGGCGACCGCGAAAGCCATCAGCGTGATCTTTATGAAGCGATCGAGAACCGGAACTTTCCGAAATGGACGCTCTTTGTCCAGATCATGCCTGAGAAGGAGGCAGGTGGATACCGCCTCAATCCGTTCGATCTGACCAAGGTGTGGCCGCATGGCGACTACCCTTTGATCGAGGTCGGCGAGCTTGAGCTGAACCGCAACCCGGAGAACTATTTTGCCGAAGTGGAACAGGCAGCCTTTGCGCCGTCCACGGTTGTTCCCGGGATCAGCTTTTCGCCAGACAAGATGCTGCAGGGGCGGCTGTTTTCCTATGGCGATACCCAGCGCTACCGGCTGGGGGTCAACCACTCTTCCATTCCGGTGAACGCACCCCGCTGCCCGTTCCATTCCTACCACCGCGACGGGGCGATGCGGGTTGACGGCAATGCGGGATCGCGGATTGGCTATGAGCCGAACACGCTTGGAGAGTGGAGTGAACAGCCGGCTTACTCGGAACCGCCTCTGTCGGCTGAGGGAGCGGCGGATCATTGGAACCACCGGGTGGACGAGGACTATTTCTCGCAGCCGGGAGCCCTGTTCCGGCTGATGTCGCCGGACCAGCAGCAAGTGCTGTTTGAAAACACAGCCCGTGCCCTTGGCGGAGCCCGGGAAGATATTCAGCGCCGTCACATTGCGAATTGCCTGCAAGCTGATCCAGCCTACGGAACCGGAGTTGCCAAAGCCCTTGGGCTGAGCATTGGCGGTACGGCTTAGGTGGAATGATGCAAGGCGGCATTCCGGCCCTCCAACCCTGAAACAGTACCGTCTTGCAAATCTGGGCTGGCCGGAAGCAACCGCATCCGGCCAGCCATTTTGGATCTGCCGGGGCCTTTTAGCAGGCGCCCGCCCAAAGACGGTCAGCTCGCTGACTGCCCCGGTCATGTTTTTGCGCAACAGCAGGCCCAATCCCGAAGGAATCTCCGCCTTGAATTGCAGTCTGGTTGCAGGCGCTTCACGCGTTGCAGCCACTGTCGCCGCATCGGCCGGAGGAGCCGGTCAGCTGATCTTCGGCCGTCGCAGCAGCCTTGCCCGCAAGCAGGCTGCCAATCTCGGCACCCACCTGCAGTTCCGAAACCTGGCCAAAATGATGCGCCGTAATCCGGCCCGACTGATCCAGCAGAACCAGGCTGGGCGTTCCATGCATCCCGTATGCAGCCATGGTTTCCGGCAGCGGCCCCGCCCCCTGTTTGTCGACCGCCACAGGAAACGTAATGCGGTATTCATGCAAAAAGGCTTTCAGCGATACCGGGGTCATGGCTTCGTGGTGTTCAAAGACAGTGTGCAGCCCTATCACCGCCACCTGATCGCCGGGAAAATGCCGATGCACCTCTTGTGCCAGGGGAATGCCATGGACGACACAGCCGGGGCACAGCATCTGGAAGGCCTCAATCAGGACAACCTTTCCGTGGAAATCCGACAGTTTGAGGTTCCTGTCGGTATTGAACCATTCACTGACCTGCAGTTCAGGCGCTTGCATCTTGATCTCTCCTGTTCGGCAGCCGGCCGCCTGCTTTGCGCGGCCGGCTGATACCGGTTACTGAAGTTTGCCCGGCAGGCTCAGATCGCCTGAGGCTACGTCGAATACATCGGTGACGCACAGCAGCGGCGCGTGAATGCTGGCGTTCACCCGCAGGGCGGAAGTGACGCCGTCATAAACTACGCCCTCCAGTTCGACCCCGCTGGCAAGACCGGCATTCACCTTGATCTCCGGGCCGTCGAACAGCGGCGTGAATCCGGGGCTGTCCAGGAAGACCGGGAACCCGGGCCAGGTCGCGGGCAGCTTTGGCGTCGCTCCCTCGGGGATGTCGCGCACCGCGAGGGCGCCCGGGCCGCAGGCCTCTGTCGGGGTCAGCACAACCCAATGGCTGTGCCATTCGATGCCGTCATTGGCCGGGTCGCCATCGCCGTTTTCATCAAAAAGCGGAGTGTCGTCAAAATCCGGGTGGCTGGTTGCAGCCATTGCCAGAATGCCGGTGCCGCCCTCAAAGCCAACAGCAGACGGGTCAAGAGATGTGGGCCACACGTAGGACCAGACATCTGATCCGCCCACTGCGCCGGTTGCGGCCGGAAGTGATGCCCCGGCGATGCCGCTGGTGGTCATGTGGAAGGTAACTGTGTTGCCGTTGCGATACGCATGCGCCGCAAGGATGTCGAAATCTGCCGCCTTGCCGGCATCAGCCGGAGAGATGACTGCCCCCTCCTGATGCAGGGCGTGATCACCGCCTGCAACAGCGGGCGAGGCTCCGATCACGATGGCGGCAAGGGATGTCCAGGTAAGTTTCATTTCTCATCTCCCGTCATTTGATATCGATTCGCTACTATAACGAAAAATACATTGCAACTTTAATTTCGACTCGCTACTTATTGAGCATGAAACCCGACCATGGCATCCGCATCCTGATCAACCGTCTTGCCAGGATTGATTCCGCTGCCGGCTGGACTGGCGACCTGAACCCGACACAAAGGGCGGCGCTGGAGTATCTGTCTGAGGCAAATCAGTTTTCCCGCTCGCCCTCACATGTCGCCGAATATCTGGGAACAACGCGCGGAACGATGTCCCAGACACTGAAGGCTCTGGTGCGAAAGGGATACACCGCCGAACGCAGGCAAAAGTCCGACCAGCGGTCAATTTCCTATGAACTGACTGAGGCAGGCGTGGCCGCGGTGACCGAACCCAATCCAATTGCAGAGGCGATAGGCAACCTGCCCGCAGGCGTTCACACCGCGCTCAAGGACGGGCTGATGCAATGCTTGAGGCTGGCTCTGGCGGCAAACGGCGGCCACTCGTTCGGGAAATGCAAGACCTGCGCCTATCACGAGGCCGACTCGGAAAACGGCTTCTGCACCTTGCTGGGGCTCGGCTTGGAACCCGGCGAAAAAGATAAATTCTGCATCGAACACAAAGAGGCCTGAATGACCCTTCCTGGACTTACGGCAGAAATCGGCGGCATCTTCCTGGGCAGCGTTCAGAACCGCTGGGACGGAAAGCCGCCGTCCGCCATTCAAAAAGACCCGGTGTCCGGCCCACAGACCATTACGCTGACAGGTTTTTCAGAGGATGCGCAGGCGGACCTGACCGTGCATGGCGGCGCGGAAAAGGCCATTCACCACTACGCGCTGGATCACTATGCGGCCTGGCAGGGCGAGGGGCACATGGCCACCGGCACGGTCCCCGCAGCCTTTGGCGAAAACATCTCAACAACCGGATTGACCGAAGAAAACCTCTGCATCGGCGATATCCTGAGGCTTGGCACAGCCACCGTTCAAATCAGCCAAGGCCGTCAGCCCTGCTGGAAGCTGGGGCTGCACACCGGACATGAAAAGATGCCCTACCTGTTCCAGAAAACGGGCCGCACCGGGTGGTACTACCGTGTGCTGGAAACCGGCGCGGCTGCAGCGGGCGGCCGGATAACGCTGATAGAAAGACGCAACCCGGACTGGAGTGTCCTGCGCGTAACCCGCGCCCGGCTGACACGCAGGGCTTCCCGCGAAGATGCCGAAGCCCTGGCAGATTTGGCGGATCTCGCCCCCGGCTGGCGGCAGGCTTTCGAACGTATGGCCGAAGGCATTTCAAGCGAAGACACAAGCGCAAGGCTTGCTGGTCAGTATTGACACCTGCGCCATCGCTAAACTTGTTTATGGATGTTGCGCGGCAAGTACCGCTTTCCCAACTGTGAATGGCTGTTTGCTCAATTCGGAAAAGTTGTTCTCACAGCTGCAGCGAAAGGGCGGTTTGATTTTTACGCCTCAAATTACCTTTCAATGACCGTTCTGACGACATCGGTTGCACGGCAGCTATGATGGTGCCGCACATGCGAGCGGATGCTGCGTCAGCAACATGCCAAAACGCAAATGTCTGGAGAGTCCGGCGTCTCGCTTGTCGACCAGCTGCGCAGCGAAAGGACGGTTCGGATTTTCGCCCTCAGATTTGCTTTCAATGACCGTTCTGGCGACATCGGCTGCATCGCAGCGACCAACCTGCCGCACTTACGAGCATATGCTGCGCCAGCAATAGCCGCGTGAGCAAAAGGCGGCTTTGTCCGCACAGCAAACCTTGGCTTTTCACGCAGCAAAAGTCAGCAATCGGCCCTATTTCGGTCCGCTGTTTATACCACCGAGCGTGATCCTCGACAGCCTCGCTGCATCTTCCGGTTCCCATTTCTGACGCAGGCCGCGGACATAATCCGCGTCACTCTTCAGCTTTTGCCGCTCCTTGGCGAGGACGCGTTTCACGGTCCGCGCCACCAGTTGAGCAATGCGCGTGACCATCCGCATTGCCGGGCGGATTTCTTTCAGCGTTTCATCCCGCTCGCCCTTGGCATCCGGAGCGGCCGCGCCCCAAGTCAAGCCTGCCTGCTGATCCGCAGACGCCTCCCGCCAGAAGACCGCCCCATCAGCAACCAAATCCAGCCCGGTCCCGATGGCATCCGTGATGACCTCTGCCTCCGTTGCCTTCAACCGGACCTTTTCTTCTGCCTCCTGCAGTCTCTTCTCCTCAGCCAGCCGGGCAGCCCGGGCCTCAGCAACTGCTTTCTCTTCCTGGCCGCGGTGCTGAACCATCTGCAGCAGCTGAGCGGCCAGATCAGATTTCTCCGCCTTCGCGGCGTTCAGCACCTGCTCGGCCTGTTGCCTTTCTTGGATAACCCGCGCGCGTTTTTCTTCCTCCAGCTTCCGCGCGGCCATCTTGGCCCGGTACTTTTCCGCAGCTTCTTCTGCCCTTGCCTCATACCCCTTAACCCTCGGCTCCAATGCCCCGACCTCAGCCACAATTTTCTTTTTCAGAGCATTCGCGGCGTCAGCCGCTTTTTCCTTCTGCACAGCTTCTGCCTCCGCCGCATCGCGGCGGCGGATCATCTTTGCAGTTTCCCGCGCGGTCCGCTGTTTGCGGGCCCGCGCCTCTTTCACCGCGCGCTTGCGCGACTTTTTGACCGTGGCCTTGGCCAGGTCCCGGCCGTTTTCAACGGCCGCCTTTGCCTCATCCAGAGCATCGCCCAGGATACGCTTCTTCTCCGCTTGCGCCTTGAGGCGCTCCTCGGCACGCCACTTTGATGGCGGCACATGCTGCCGCCGCTCGGGCAGAGGTTTTCCCTCTGCCCACGCCTGGCGCCGGGCCTCGGCACGGCGCTCCCCCCTGATGATCCCGATTGTCTCGAAGGCCTCTCCGGCAAGATCCTGGGCATGCTCATAGCTTTTGATGAGCGGGTTCTCAGATGGCTGCAGCAGGATCTGATGCCCGCGGTTGGCGGATGGCTTCTCGGTCCAAACGGCCACGACAAAGTGGATATGGTAAGCCTCCTCATCGACGTGGGCGCTTGCATAGCGCAGCTGACCATGTGGAAAGTTTTGACCGAGGAACGACATGGCGGTTTTGCGGAAAGCAGAGACACGTTCCGGATCCCATTCAGAGAGCCCTGCCCCGCCCAGCCAATCTTTGTTGACTGTGATGATGCCTTCCCGAAGCGGACCTCTGCTGCAGGACCGCCAGGGGTCTGCAGGCCCTTCCGCCTCCAGCTTCCTGGCGTCCTTCATGCGTGATTTGGCTCTGAGGGCACGCAAATGCTCCTCGTGATTGTGACGGCGCATCTCAGCAATTTCGCCGCGTATCTGCTGCTGCCAGCCCGGCTCGCCGGCCAGCACCTGGTTCAGCCGCGACAGCTCCTGGTCGACATGATCCAGGTCGCCGCCGCCGCGCTTGTCATGCATCTTGAACTTGCCAAGGTCCCGCGGAAACAAGCCTGCAAATCGCAGCACAACCGGTGCTTCATTTAGAATTACGGGCTGTGCTTGGGTGAACTTGGGCTGTAGGGTCATCTTGCTGCTCGGATCTGCTTCTCTGATCCGAGTCTCCGCGAAGACGAAGAAAATCCCGATAGGCTTATTTTTGTTTTTGTGAGGCTTGTACTCACTAGGCAAGTTGCAATCTTGGGCTGGGCCCCAGGATTGCAACTTGCCGTTCGCGAGGGGGATACCCCCTTCGATCCCCTCCTCGTCAGCTTGTTTCAGGCCTTCGCCTTCAAAAGCTTCCTGCGGCCAGCAGCCTGCTGGACCCGCCCTGCCGGGGGCCTGGGATGACTTATTGTTTTTCGATAATCTGGAAGGGGTGAAGATTTACACTGACAGCAATTGCTATTCGTCGACTTCAATTCCGCGATCCTGGCACCATTGCTTCAACATCCGCCGGATCATAGCAGGCCGTGTCGGAAGATCGTCTTGCTCGCGGCGCTGGTTATCAATGACTTCGATCATCCCACGCGCCAATCGGAGATTGACCGCTTCGGTATCCACCGCCGGGCGTCCTCGCGCTTTTTTTGACATGTCTGACAATCTCGTATTGATTTTTGGTTTTATGGTACCATATATTGCAGGTGCAGCAAGGCTCCTACCCCTTGCCGCACCCTAACCAAAACCGATCTCGCGAGAGGAGACCGACTATGGCTGATATTTGCCGTATCATGCGCATGAGCACAGAAAAAGGCTTGTGGCCTGCAAACGAAGCAGATGATGGTTCCACCTTCATCACCCGCACCTTCGACACGCTGACCAAAGCAGTGGACGAAGCCCTGAATTTGGAGCGTGATCTGTCTCACTCCCTCGCCTGGGATCCCGCGTCCACCGGTATCCAAGAGGCTGCCGAAGCCCGCTGGCAGGATTGTCTTCAACTCAGCGGCGACATCCTGACGGCACAGGTGGTCAGTGCCGAAGATTTGCCAATGCAGCGCATGAGCATGCTGCTGCACTTTCTGATCGAATCTGAGAGCCTGGATGAGGCACTTCGGTTCCAGCAGCTGATGCATGAACACCGGGACCTTTTCACCACCGATGATGCCGGTGTCTGCGAAGCGCTGAATCGAGCGGCGCGGCAAGTCGACGCCGTGGTGGAGATGGCAGTGACAGCCCCGGATTTCGCGCCGGTCTGATCCGCCCAATCCCTTCCTGACACAACCTGACCTGGCCACCGCAGCGGATCTCTCCGCCTGCGCCCGGCCACGTCATGCCCAATTCCAGATTTTCCCGGCAGGTGCCCCATATCCGGCGCCTGCCATCTCTCCCGCTTTACGCAAACGGAGTTCTCAATGACCCATACATCAACCGCCACGTCCGCCGCCTTCCCGCTCACCATTCACCCCCACTGGCGCGAGACCGCCGCGAGCAAAGGCTTCGACATTCTGAAGCGCATCCAGGACCGTTATCATCTTCTTCTGTGTTGCCGCGCATGCGGAGCAACTCACGTAAGCAAGCTCTTTGTACTGATGAACAACCAGCCACTCTGCCCGCATTGCATTCAAGACCGGTGGCGGGACGATGCCGCGGCAGCCGGCCTGAACTGGGCCGGCCGCGACCCGGAAGACCGTCACTATGCCCACTATATCGCCCCCTGCGGCCATAACTTGCGCCGGCAATTTGAGATGGTTAAGCGGGCAACCGAAGGCCTGTGCAGTGTACGGTGCGAGATTTGCCACGCTGACAAAGAACAGGCTGAAGCAGAAGAACGGGGGTGGCACCTGATCGGAGAAGACACAGGTGGCAGCCAGAATTACCGTCTGTACCAGCATCAGGCCTGCGGCCATGTTCAGCGGATTGCCCGTGCCAACATGCAGACTGGCCGGTTTCAATGCAGCAACTGCGGCAAGGGCTGGAGCAGTGCGCCAAGTTTTCTCTACGTCATGAAGCTTAAACTCGCCAAAGGTGCCAAGCTGATCAAACTCGGCTACAGCCGCGATCCCGTCTCCCGCCTTTACCACCAACTTCTGAAGACCAAGGAGACGGAGGCGCAGGTCCTGCGGACAGTTCCCATCAGCTCCGGCCACACAGCTGTGCAAATTGAGAAAGGCCTGCATGCGCGGCTGAAGGCAGAGCACCCCGACAGCGTCGCGCCGCCAGACCTCTACGCAGAAGAGCTGAGCGTCAAAAGCGAGGTCTACTTCGCCGATGCGACCCAGGTGATCTTCGCGATGCTCGACGCCATCCGAGCGGAAGAAGACACCTAAGCGCCCCCCTCTTCAATTTCCGAACTGTTTCACGCCCGGCTCTGCCAGGCGCCCGATCCTCTTTGCCTGTTCACTGGAGGTTTGCCATGAACCGATCCAACCACTCCCCCGCGCGCCCCGATTGGTGGCAGTTCGCCGAAGACTGCGCCCGCCGCTATCATCTCCACTGCGAAGAGCTGCAGCAGGCGCGCCGCAAGACACTCAAAGAAGACGCGCCAGACGACAGTGCTGGCGCCGAGGAGCCCCTTGTGCCCCCTGCACCGGATCACCCCCTTTCTTTGCTGCAACATCTGAGCGAGCAGCCGGACGCGCGGCATCTGCCGCCGGAACTCTGGGAAGCGCTGGAGCAGGAAGGCGCCGACCCATATGCCTGTGACAACACGGGCCGCTGGCTGCCGGGCACAGACCTGCCGGCAGACAAGCTGCTTCTGCTGCTGCGGATCGCCGCGGCCTTCGGCTCCCCGGCTGCAGTGGACGCGCAGCTTGCCCGTGGCGCCGTGCTGATCCTTCACAACGTTCCTGCTTCCGGTTTTTCAAGCGTGGAAAACCTCCTTAACCACGCCCTGCTGCCGCCGGGCTGGCAGGCCTATGACGCCCGGCAACTGGTTGCAGACCTGCGGCTCTGGGCCGAAGGCGAAGTGGCCTGGAGTGAGATCCCGCACTCCTTGCTGCTTTTTGGCCTGCCGGGCACCGGCAAGAGCCATCTCGCCCGCGCGATGGGCCGGAGCGCCGCTGTCAATTGCGTCGAGACCAGCTGCGCCGAGTGGCAAAGCGCCGGTCATTTGGGCAACCTGCTGCTCGCGATGCGAAGAAGCTTCGACGACGCCCGGAAGAATGCGCCCTGTATCCTTTTCATCGATGAGATTGACGCGATCGGTTCCCGCGACAGCGCCGGCGACAACAGTGCCAGCTACAGGCGCCAAGTGGTTGCTGGTTTTTTGGAGCAGATGGACCGCGTCAGCCTGGAGGAAGGGATCATGGTCGTCGGTGCCTGCAACCACCCGCAGCACCTAGACCCCGCAGTGCTGAGAGCCGGGCGGTTTGACATCAAGATCGAGATGCCGCTGCCAAGCAAGGCGATGCTGCAGCATCTCCTTGCCGAGCGGCTGCAGAACACATTCTCTGAGGATGTGCTGCAGCAGCTGGCGCGGGACTCCATCGGAAAGACCGCCGCCGACGTTGACGCCGCGGTGCGCTCTGCCCGCAGTGAAGCCCGTCACAGCGGCTGCCCGCTCGATCTGCAGCTTCTGCGCTGCCATCTCGGTGTCAGGGAGCTGGAGGAGAACCACGGCCTGCTTTACCGCATTTGCGTCCATGAATGCGGCCATGCCATCACCGCCTGGATCTTCGGAGAGGCGATCACGCAGGTCCGGGTGGCTGCCGCAGGCGGAACAATCGAACGGGATGTTCCCGCGAATGCAGGTCTGCCGGCAGATTTCGACCGTCAGCTCTACGTCCACCTCGCGGGGCGGGCGGCGGAGCGGCTCATCTTTGGGACTGTGTCCGCTGGCGCTGGCGGCAGCGCCACCTCCGACCTCGGAAAAGCTGCTCGGATGGTCCTGGCGATGGACTTTGAACTGGGTTTAGGGGCCTTCGGCAACGGCTGGTTTGGACCGCAGGATCCAGCCCAACTTGAAGAACCCGACCGCAAACGCCTCCGCGAGAAGCTCGACTACGCCGAGGACCACGCACGCGCACTGCTGTATCCCCATCAGCAGTTGCTTAAGGACATGGCTGAAGACCTGGTGCAGAAACGAGAGTTCGATACCAAGGAGGTCCGGTCCTGGCTGCGTGACGTGCCGCGCAAAAATGGTCCAGAGCCGGTCCTGGACCAGTAGATGCGCCCGCCAACCAAGCCGCTCCGCCGCGAGGTTTGCACAATTCTTATGTGCAATCTCCAGCGGCGCAGGCTTCGGTTGGCCCAAAATCCGGAAAAATCCCTTCCGGAAATACTTTGTCCCAAAGCTCCGCCGGGGCGGTCTATGCCCCGCATCCCTGCCCAGCTCCCTCTGCAGAGGGAAAGTTCCGTATTTCTAGGCCCTTATCCACAATATCCGTCTCCGCAGGGTTACAACCCGGGTCGCTCCAACCCAATCCGGCGCAGTAAACTGTCTCCATCAGCACACGCGGGCGGCCACCGCCCACCGGAGACAGGAGACCTCGGCCTATGGCACGGGACCGGAAGAGACATGCCGAATGCCCGCAGGCGCCGGAAACACCCGGCCGCCCGCAAAACGGCTCCTGCCGGCAGGACGCCAGCACCCGCGCGTCACTTCACGAACTCCTGCGCGCCCTCGCCCGCGAGGCAGCCCGCACCGACCACCGGGACGGCAATTCTCCCGGTTAACATCAAACCACCGGAGAACACCGCCATGTCCCAGCCCAGGCTCAGAGCAGCCATCTACGCCCGCTACTCGACAGACCTGCAACGCGACGCCTCTGTCGAGGACCAGATCCGCGACTGCACCGATTACGCCAAGGCCCAGGGGATGGAGGTAGTGGCCACCTATTCCGACCGCGCCATCTCCGGCGCCAGCCTTATGCGCAGCGGCATGCAGGCCCTGCTCCGCGATGCGCGCGGCGGCACCTTCGATGTTCTGGTCTCGGAAGCCCTCGACCGTCTAAGCCGCAACCAGGCCGACATTGCCCACATCTACCAGGAATTTTGCTTCAACGGTCTCCCGATCGAGACCGTGGCGGACGGGCTGATTTCGGAGATCCATATCGGGCTGAAGGGGACGATGAATGCGCTCCAGCTCAAGGACATCGCGATGAAGACTCACCGCGGCCTCAAGGGCCGCGCGCTCGAGGGCAAATCCGCAGGCGGCAAAGCTTACGGATACCGCATGAAGCCGCAACTCGCGAGCAATGGCGACGTGATCCGCGGCGAGCGCGAGATCCACCCGGAAGAGGCAGATGTCGTGCACCGGATCTGCGCGGACTACGCCAGTGGCCTGTCGCCGAAGAAGATCGCCGAAGCGCTCAACAAGGAGCGCGTGCCTGCCCCGTCCGGCCGCCACTGGGGTGCCTCCACCATTCACGGCAACCGCCAGCGCGGCTCCGGCATCTTGAACAATGAGCTCTACATCGGCCGGCAAGTCTGGAACCGGCTGCGCTACGTGAAGGATCCGCAAACGGGCAAGCGCATCTCGCGGCTGAACCCGGAAAGCGACTGGACGGTCACCGACGTCCCGCATTTGCGGATTGTCGCACAGGATCTCTGGGATGCGGTCCGGGCCCGCCAGGGCAAACTGAAGACCGCGGGCACCAATGTGCCGGTCTGGGACCGGCGCCGCCCCAAGACCTTGTTTTCCGGCCTGATGGCCTGCGGCTGCTGCGGCGGCGGCTTTGCCAAGATTTCGAAGGACAGCTTCGGCTGCTCCCCGGCAAGGAACAAGGGCGCCGCGGTCTGCAGCAACAAGCGCACGATCAAGCAGGCCGACCTGGAAGCCCGGGTGCTGGATGCGCTGGCGAACCACCTGATGGATCCGGATGCGGTGCAGGTCTTCTGCGAAGAATACACTGCCGAACGCAACCGGCTGAAGGCGGCAGCCGCCGGGAACCGCAAGGAAAAGGAACAGGCGCTCGCCCGTGCAAAACGCGACCACCAGAAGCTGGTGGATGCGATCATCGCAGGCATTCCCGCAGATCAGGTGAAGGACCGGATGATCGAGCTCGACGCACGGCGCCAGCAGCTGGAACGGGAGCTGGAGCAGACCCCTGCCCCGGACACGGTGGTGTTTCACCCGTCGATGGCGGAGGCCTACCGGGAGCGGGTGTCGCGGCTGATCCGGACCCTTGGCTCCGCCGAAGGCATGGAAGAGGCGAAGGAGGCGCTGCGGTCTCTGGTGGAGCGGATCGTGCTGACGCCTGCGGCAGAGGGCCCTGGTCTGGATCTGACGCTGGAGGGGGATCTGGCCGGGCTGCTGCGTCTTGCGGCCGGAGCGGAGGGTCCGAACACGGAGAAGGCCCCGGATGGCAGATCCGAAGCCTTTGATATATCTGAGGAAATTGCGTTGGTTGCGGGAGTAGGATTTGAACCTACGACCTTCAGGTT